>JADYXR010000119.1 GCA_021772095.1 Candidatus Obscuribacter sp.
ACAACAACAACAACAACAACAACAACAACAACAACAACAACAACAACAACAACAACAACAACAACAACATATTCGACGCTAGCGCTCGTTCGCCCGGACGGCTAAGGCATCTTCAGTGCCTCGCACCACTGACAGTGGCAATGTTAAAATTTGACAGATCCGGAAGTTTTGGGTTACTCGAATCGTGAGGAGAACGCAGAACAGAGATTACCCGCAAGCCAGAGGAAAGCAAGCAGGCGTGCTGACCATCTCAGTTTGATAGACTTGGAATCTGTATCATAGCGACTGTTGTGAGGCAGAAACGAGAGGGTTTTAAATGACTCGAATATTGATCCTGCAAGATGAATCATCTTGGAATGCATGCTTGAAACGCTCGCTGGTTGGACACCATGAAATCACAGTCACTCACACCACCGCTGACGCCCTGAGACTACTTCGTTCCATGGAGTTCGATGCGGTAATTTCACGCGTTCACATGGAACACGATGATATCTTTCGTTTCTTGAGGACTGTGAAAGCAGATCCCACATTGGCGACTATCCCCGTAGTTTGTTTTTGCGGCATTCGAAGTCGAGCCGCCAATATCGCCCACGGCGCAATGGAAAGAGCCGTTCGAACTCTGCAGGCGAAAGCATACCTCGCCCTCGAAGATTTCTGCGAAGGGGACGACTGTGATTTCGAAGCGCTCCGCGCTGCCATTGAGACGGCAATTGATTGTTGAAGTGATACGCTAAGTTAGCCTGACCGATCGCACGCTGGTATCGCCCAAGGTGGCAGCCACGCGCCTCACAACAGAAGCAAAGCGCCACCTCAGCTGACACCAAGAAAAAGCGCTAAAAAATAATCACCACTCATCACTTCGACGCGCTCCTTTAACAACTCTGGAGAACAGAATGTCAATTTTTTCCCCTGCCAGGTCGAAACTAATTTTTCTGGCAGTTTGTTATTTTCTTACTAGTGGAATTCCAGTTCACGGGCAGCAGAAACACGAGCAAAAGGATGAGGAAGTCACCGGACCTCCGCGTATTGCGCTTGTTCTTGGTGGCGGTGGCAGTCGAGGGGCTGCTCACATAGGCGTATTGCGAGTATTGGAAAAGGCAGGCATTCATTTTGATCTGGTAGTCGGAAATAGCATTGGTGCAATTATTGGCGGACTCTATTGTGCGGGCACTCCAGTCGATGAAATCGAAGCGATCATGAAAGATCGAACTATCAGCGAGGTTTATCTGCCGCGTTTCATATGGGCTCGAATCCTGTTTATTCCGATTCGGCCTCTGGTTTACGCCTTCGTTAAAACACCATGCGCCGGGCTCGCCAGCGGAAAGAAGATGCGCAGATTTTTGCAAAAACGACTTCCCGAGAACAAGAGGTTGATTGAGAACCTTGATATACCGTTTAGGGCTGTGGCGCTTAACCTTAACGACGGGAATATTCACACTTTTGATCGTGGAGATCTTATTCAAGCCATGATTGCAAGTTCTACAATTCCAGGCTTGTTTAAACCTGTTGAGATTGATTCTGAGCAGTATGTAGACGGAGGAATCGGTGCCAACCTTCCGACGTTCAAAGCCCGACAATCCGGAGCCGACTTTATTATCGCCGTTTCCGCGGATAACAAACTCACCCATATTCAGTCGTCAAAACTCAGTTCGTACAAGTTCTTGGGTCGTCGCCTGCTAGACGCTGCATTTGTTGCAATGGACAAGCGCTTGCGCGAAGAAGCAAACATAGTCATTGCACCACATTTGGTTGGAGCTATGATGCTTGACGATAATCCTGAGCAAATCGAACTTTCAATTTCTGCTGGGGAAGCAGCGGCAAGGGAGGCGCTGCCTCAAATACGAGATGCTGTTGCTCGACTGAAGGCCAGCCCTCGATAGGCAAAATTGGGCGCACCAACAGATTGACGCTTTGTCCATAATCTGTTGAACTCTGGTTATTTTATTTTTGTTTATTCCAAGTTTTTGAGTGCATGATTCGTCGGAAAATTCTCCGTTGTTGGTTCGCTGTCGACACCAGCCGTGTCAATCAACTGACGAATAGCACCATCAACGGTGTTGAAACAATTTGATTCGTTCAGATCGATGCCGACTCCAGTTAGAACCTCTCGAAGACCATCGTTGAGTCCCACAAAAAGAATTCCGGAAGGCAGTCCCTGCCATGTTTCTAGAGCATCATCCAGCGCATACGCTCCGGATTGATCGATAAATGGAACATTTTGGAAACGCAAAATCACGACTTGCGCCGACTCCAGTTTTTTCCACGCATCGATGAAGTTATTAACTTCACCAAAGAACATTGGTCCGATGAATTCGTACAAATACATATTCTGGTAGATGTTAGGCGAAAGATGTTTTGTAAGATACTGCCACTGTTCGAGCGTTTCAATCTGCGTAATTGTCGATCGTTTAGTATCAGCCATTTTTTTTGCGAAAATTGTGCTTGCCAGGGCAACTCCGATTGCCACAGCCATCATTAAGTCAACAAAAACAGTAAGCGCGAGCACTATAAGCATCACCATCGTGTCCGACTTGGGCGCGCTCTTAATACCGGCTAAAGTTTTCTTGTCCATTATGGAGACACCGACAGTGATTAAAATGCCGGCGAGAACTGACAGCGGAATTCGAGCCGCTGCGCTCCCCAGACCGAGCAACACAGCCAAAAGCAAGACTCCACTAAACACGCCGGATAACATCGACCGGCCTCCGGAATTGACATTGACCATGCTGGGCATTGTGGTGCCCGAACCCGGAATGCCCCCAACGAGACCAGCACCAATATTGCCAAAACCCTGAGCTATCAGCTCCCGGTTGCTGGCATGCCTTTGCTTTGTCACTTTGTCTACCATCACAGCAGTCAGTAAAGAATCTATACTGCCGACGATGGCAAACGCCAGTCCGCTAGACAGGACGATATGCAGATGGTTTAGATCAAAAGCCGGTATTGCAAGATGAGGTAAGCCGGCTGGGATAGACCCTATACGTGGAATTTCAAGATTCAAAAAAATAGACGCGGCTGTTCCACCGACAAGTGCCACCAGCAACGGCGGAATTTTCAACGGCAGCCATTCGAACAAATAAACTATGGCAATTGTTCCGATTCCAAGTAGAAGGGCGCCTCCATCGGCTTGATGGTAAGACGTAAAGACGGTTTGAAGAGCGGCGAATACGTCACCTTCCAGAGGCAAACCAGCAAGAGGTAAAAGTTGAATCGAGACAATGATTACTCCAATCCCGGTCATGAAGTGTGTTTGGCAAATTAAAAGTTGACCACCGCGGCAATCGAAAAGTTTACCACTTGACGTTCTGATATCTGTTTAGGAGGCTGTAGCGGCCTCCTACTTG
>JADYXR010000120.1 GCA_021772095.1 Candidatus Obscuribacter sp.
CCACTTGCAATACTAAAGCAGCCTGATATCATAATAAGAAGATGAGCACCCAGAGCCATGATCATCAAATTTCAACTACGCTAGAGACATCCCCCTTTGACTCATCGTCTACTTTCTTTGGCATTTTATCTCCTGTTGGCGCAAGCCTAGTTTCTTTGTAGCACAGTTCCATAGAAACGCGCGCTTCGACTAAGTTGATTAGGGTGAGCCGTCAAGAAGAGCCCTGGGCTCCTCTTGATATCTCAAGGTAGCACAATAACGTCACAGATCCGTGCCGAACAGGGATTTATGGTCGGATTGGCACACAATTCGGATCCGGGACCTCCAACAAAACATATGGCGGACGCCCGTGCCTTTATAAGCGCCATCGAGGATTCTTCTAAATGAGCATCGGGTTGGTCAGCTGTCGCCAGTCGTCGATTCAGGTTCAGATAGAGCATGGGGAAGTTTTGACCAGCATGGTCCGAGGGAACATAGTCGACACACTCCAATGCCTGAGTGATCACCTGAGAGCTGCATTTAAACTTGCCCGACGACAGAAATCAATCCAGTAAGAGCCCCTCAGAAATCCTTTTACCGATGGGTTCTGTTTTTTGCTCGCGATATCGGATACTCGAATACATCGCATCCGGCGGCAATGGTCAGGTCTTCAAAACTGAGGATCTGCATCGCCAAATATTCGTCGTGTTAAAAGTGATTCCCCTGTATTCCGCGGAGAAACAAATCTTGCGCTTTCAGCGAGAAGCGCAACTAGCATCCAAGCTGAATCACGAAAGCATTGCCACCATTTTTGATTTTGGTGTGGAGAAAAATCTGGCGTATATTTCCATGGAATATTTCGATGGACAGCCGCTCGACTCGCTCTATAGTGAGGCTCTCAAATTTGATTATGTGCTTTTTCTCGATGTTTTTATTCAGATTGCAACAGCGATTTCTCATGCTCACAAACGAGGAGTGATTCATCGAGATCTGAAACCAGGAAACATCCTTAGCAGAATAAATGCGGACGGCTCTATCACTGTAAAAATATTGGATTTCGGTCTGGCAAAATTAGTCGATTATAGTGAAGAGAACGAACTGAAGTTAACAGATACCGGTTTAATCATCGGCACACCACTGTATATGAGCCCAGAGCAAGCTCGTTCACTTCCGATAACACCAGGCTCTGATATTTATTCTATCGGGGCACTGATGTATACATGGGTTGCGGGCAAATGTCCATTTGCAGGTGAAACTGCAATTGAAACAATCATGCTTATTTCAAACAGCCCGACCCCACCTCTGGAGAAGACATTCGACGGACAAATGTTGCCCCCGGAGCTGATTAATTTGATTGTCTCTATGCTCGCAAAAACTGTCGATTCCCGCCCTGACCTCGATAGCGAAATAATACCAGCGCTGTTGGAACTGCAAGATAATCTCGCTGCACCGTCCATGACAGAGTCCGATGAATTTTTTCATGACACCAAACGTGATACCACCAAGACTGTCGCAATTTTTACTGGAACAATCTTTTTAATTCTAACTGGCGTTTTTTTGGCTATGCCGAAATTTCTTCCGGGGACAACACCGATTGAGTCCGCGCCACCCGGCATCAAAAAGAAAATTGAACAGACACAGCCCAACAATCCTTATGGGGACGCCATTATAAATGTGAGTGCCAATGCCTTCGATGATCAATCGATACTGAACATGAAAGAGCCTGAAAAGGTGATATCGTTGACGGCAAAGTATACGAGACTCAAAACACTCAAAAATGTTGGTCGTCTCAAGAATCTGCAGATTTTGTTGATTAGCGACACGGACATTGATGATGCCGCACTTCAAAATTTAACGCCCTTGAAATTACGCTCGCTCGATGTCAGTCACACTGCAGTGAGCGATGCTTGTTTAACTTACATCAGCAAAATCAGCACTCTTGCATCGCTCAATTTGTCAGCCACTGCGGTGACACCAAAAGGGCTGTCCAAACTTCGCAATCTGTTTCGACTGGAGAAAATAATCCTGACCAAAAACGATTTTCAGGAAAGTGATTTTCTGCAGATTGCAAAATTCATAGCTCCCAAGTGCGTTATACAAGCCAGAACAACGGACGGTCAGAGCGATCCGTTGACATTAGATGCCGTTAGACGATTGCAACGAAAATTTCCAGATCTACAATTTTACACCGAGAATTCAAAGTTTCTAGATCGCCTCAGAGCGGCTGAAGCACAGATAAGTAATGAAAGCAAAACAGAGAACGACAAAAAGGCCTTGAGAAAACAGTTTCAAAGTCTATTAAGGGAAGCTACAGATGCATACGGCAAAGGCAGTCCCAGACTGCGCCAATACCACATCCACATCGGCGACCTCGAGAGGGAGTTATCACTGATCGAAAGTGCAACACAGCATTACCAAACGGCCCTTAGGATGGCGATCCAGTTGGGCGACACCAGCCAAGTGCGAGTTCTAATTACTAATATTCTGAGGGACACTGACAAATTAGCAGACCATCATATCGAAGCGAAGATTGACAAAGAAACTTGGACGGTCGCAAAAGAAGTCGGGTTCAGCAAGCAGGAAATCGTCAATCTCTACGGGCAATTAGCGCAAGATGAAAACAAAAAGCAAACACGAAAGGGCTTTGATGCAGGGATTGTCTACTACAAGAAGGTCATCGAGCTAGAACAATCAATTGATTCGCGGTCTCCGACGATTCCACAGTTCTACTGTTATGTTGGAGATTGTTATTCAAGCATGCGCGATAGCGAATCTGCCCTTAACTACTACCTGAAATCAGTCAACGGTTTTGATCAATTCAGTCCTCAATCTGACGCACAGAAATACGCTCATATGATGGCATTGGAGCATGCCTCGAGAATTTACTTCAAAAATAAGCAGTACAAAAATGCACTAGAATATAACAATCGTTGTTACCAGCTCACAAAAACGGTGAAACTTGAAAATAAGATGCGGCAGCTCATTCTTGAGGGCAGATTACGTTTGTTAAAAGCAATGAATCGACCGGACAATGAAATAGAGGTATTAACAGGCGAACTAAGAAAAATCCGCTCCGCCTCGGTAAGCCGTCGAGCATCATCAACCAGCCTGGAACCACTTAAAACACCTTAGCCTTAATCATTGCTGCCGGTTTCCCTTGAGAGCATTCCTGAATTCCTAAATAACGAGAACTCCAATTGTATTGGCCCAGCGCTCAAGATTACAACGAAGCGATTCAAAACCCTTCCACGAGTTTTGTCGATCGCGATTTGCGAGCCGGAACGGTTGAGTCTAATCGACTTGGGCTGCCGAAGGTTATGTCGGGAGCTTTCGCCAGTGTCTATAAAATCAATTCTGGTGATGCACCGTGGGCGGTGCGTTGCTTCTTGAATAACAAACCTGATCACCAGGAAAGATATAAATTCATTAGCGAATTTGTTTTGTTCGATGATCTGGAAGCAACCGTTCCGTTTTACTTTTTGGAACAAGGCATCAAGATTAAGGGAAACTGGTATCCCATCCTCAAGATGGAGTGGGTCGAAGGTCGCACACTCGAAAAATTTTTAGATGAAAACTTCAACAAGAAACACCTGGTGCTTGATATTTTGAAGCAGTTCGATGAACTGATTCTCGACCTGAATAGAGCCGGAATTGCCCACGGTGATCTGCAACACGGCAACATTCTTGTAACGGACGCGGGACTGCGTTTAGTCGACTACGACGCCCTCTACGTGCCGGCTTTGAAGGGCTGGCAAAGTCCAGAGGTTGGCCATCCCAACTTTCAACATCCGCTTCGCAGCGCCAAAGATTTCGATCCGGGCGTTGACAATTTTTCCGCCTGGCTGATTCACTTTTCATTGCTAGCCCTTTCGATCGATTCTGAATTGTATCGACTGGCCGAAGGCGGTGACGATTCGATACTGTTTAAACGCAGTGATTTCCTGAACCCACAGAGGTCCGAATTATTTCGAATTCTCTTCGAACATCCTGCCACAGAACTACGACAAGCGGGATTGATGTTAACCGCTATGCTCGCTGTTGAACCGAGCGCGATACCAGCGCTCAGCGCAGAAGCTGATGAACTCAGTCTCTTGCCAGACATGAGCAGCTTGTTCCTGGAAGATTCTGATGAGAATTCTGAATCAGTGCAGAGTTTAAACTCCAGTGTGGCAAATTTTTCTGAGCGTGTTTCCAAACTGCTGCCCCAGAATATATCGCGTATCCAAAGTGCCGACGGACGTGAAGTAATTGTCCGCGAAGCCTACGATCCCGGCAGTGCATTCCGTCCGCAACAAGAAATGCATGTAAAACTGGCCTTACTAAATCGGAACGTAACAGCAAATATCCGAGCATCCGTCAACAGCTGGTATCTGAGAAAATTTCCGAGGCACTGGTGTATTGGAAATTTGAAAAAAGCAACCATGCAATTCGATCAGAGCAATTACGAAAGCGCGATTCCGGTCTATCTCGAGCTAGCTGATGTGTTCCAAATATTGGCAAATGACCGAAACTTTTGGAAGGCTGCCGCGAGGCGACTGGGGGCTTTTCTTCCACGCGCGATCTACTTATCCGGATTGTTTTTCTCTGCGGTGATGATTGTGTCAGTGGTTGGCTGGAACGCAGTTAGCCTGTGGCTCGCAGCGGTTGGCTGGTTTTTCGTCGATGCTGCATTGCCTAATTCGCGTTCTACTCTTAATGAAACCAAGTTCGAGCCAGATAAACTGCTTGTCGAGACTCACTTATCTTTGGGCTACTGCTTTTGTTTCAGCAACCAGTGGCGTGTTGCCTCAAACTTCTTCACGATGGCATTGCGCGGCTGCAAATGGGGAATCGATCCGGAATTGCGCAAACGTTCTCTATTGCTTTATGCCGTCTGCCGAAATGAGGGGGGTGAGCGGAAAGAGGCCATTCGGTTCCTGTCACAAAAACCGGAAGTAATGGAAAATTTGCCTCGTCTGGTGGACGCTGAAAATCGCGGTCTGCAGTTGACGAAACGGCTATCAGCGTTTCAACTGTTCTTCGAATTAGGACAGTCTTACATTCACAAACGACTGCTGAAGTCGGCCGAGTCTCCTCTTGTGGCGGCAAGGAAAATTTATGAACAGCTGTCTCCGGAGGATCAAGCACAGTGCGATCAATCAGCCAGAGAAATGTTTTTGTCGCTGGCATACATTTACACGATCAGATCAAATTGGACCGAAGCGCAAAGCATGTTCAACAATCTCATTGTGCATTGCACAAATGGCAATACAAAGGCGCTATGGATGGCGGAGTTTTGCGCCGCCCTGTCTTCCAATCTCAGGGGCGATGTAACCGGCGCGACAGCTTTGATGCTGAGGAGCAAGTTTCAACCAGGCGCTCTTTTGAACGAGATTGTAGACAAAGAAAGCATCGCACATAAAATTCTTTTTTACGAACGCTCGCGCGGCATCGCATTTTTGCAAGAGTTGGGCGTGAGACTGAAGGAGAATAAACGCCATGATCATCTGATGGATATTTGTTCCATCCTGATGTACGTTCTTCGATGTGATACTGCGCCAAAACCGGTCTTTCGGATTACATGGTTTGATGAACTCGACGACGAGTTTATCTCTGAATGTTTGAGGCGTAGTTACTTTGACAATCGGCAACCAACCTCGAATGAACTAACTGTGTTGATAGATGCTGCAGTAGCCGCCTCGTTGAACAAAACCGTTTTGATCTTGGGGCAAGTAATGTTGAAAGACAATATGCTCGATAAAGTGGACCATTTGTTAAATCGCATGGAGGCGCTCAGCCAGTTACACAGACTGCTTTCTCAGAACCAGATCGAGCTTGAATCACGAGTCGACCGCTTTTTTATAGACGTAATTTTTCGTATGGCTGCGGACCAGTTTAAAGAGGTCGTCTCTAGAGAGTCTATTGCTCAACTTGGCCTAAAAGAAGCAGAAGGAGCAGAAGGAGAAGAAGATGAAGGGAGACTGACAGTTAAGACCCTAGTGGATTGCATTGTGAGTTGTGAGGAGGGCGCGCGCAAATCGGTAAGCGATATCATATATGGTGCTTTCGATTCCCCCTCGATCTTCAAGAGCGAGTATCTCCAGTATCGGGGCATTTTACGGTTTATCGAATTGTATCTGGCGGATCGTTTGGCGGCCTGTGACATGTACGAAGATTCATTGATTCTGTACGACCGATTGGAAGGCCATTACAGCACCAACATTGACCGGGTTCTGGATAAAGCCATAGCAGCACTGGAGCAAATCGAATGCTCCCATGCAGAGTGGTTTCACCATGTCGTCAGAACATCGCACTTGACCGGCGTGTATAGAGGTGATGCGGGTGGAAAGCATTTGACTCAAATCAAGGAAATTGTTTCCATGCGTACTCGCAGCCATTTTACGAGCAGTCAGAATATTTGTATTTGGCAAACTGCAGTTGTTGCAGTCGAATCCTATGACCGAGCCGCCCTTGCCGTTCTTGATACTGTATGCGATACCGTCATGATGCTGATTCAGGAATCATTTTCTGGTGGCAAAGAAAGCGCATTGTCGACGGATAAATTGGCGATGGTCAATGACCTGTGCCAGTTCATAGTGGCGATCTCGGCAATTTATCTTGATCACAATGCTCCGGAGGCGTTTTCAAAACACCAAAAAATTCTAATAGAACACATCGATGATTTCAGCGAGCCGGTCGCGGTTCAAGTTCGATTGGTGTCATCAATACTGTTGCGAAAAACCGGCGCGGATCGAGAGGCTGCCGCTATCTTGGACGGAGTTGTTGATTCAGCCGCTCTGCTTGAATATGTTTTGACCGACGATACAATCGTTAAAATGCTTTTGCGTGAGAGATCTGAAGCCGTCGAACTTTTCCTTGAAGCTGGTGACATGACGCGGGACGACGATTTTAAAAGTAGATGTTTCTATTTGACTGCAGCATTCTTTTATAATGCACTTCCGCTGTCGACCGCCAGTCGAGTGTTATCGCAAAAGCTCTCTACCCGGCTTGGTGATCCGCCAGGCAGTGCAAACATCGAATCTGAAATTTCAAAGTATCGAGGGTTCGCGACCGACCGCAAAGTTGACTCACTATAGCGAAAACAGCCGAAGCTGATGCTACCAGAGAGTCAATAGCGGTAAGAAATGCTTGTGTGCGCTAACGTCCCAAAAGAACAATGTCCATTCCATAGCAGCAGCAGCTTCCCTGGTTCGTCCGATAACTTCTTTATTGGCGTTTTGTGGTCACCAAGTTATGCGGTGGCGCTCCGATTTCGATAATCAGGGAACATACTCAGAAACAACACCCTTTGACGGTCTGAGCGGTCGCACATTCACCTTATATCACCGCCCTGAAGGACGAAGCCCTGAGGCTTGTGGTCATTAGGAAACACAGTTAGGAAACTAAAATGAGCAAACGAAAAATTCTACTTTCGGTCGTCGCCTTCGTTGTGGTTGCGATACTCGGAACCTTCCTCTTCTTTCAGATCAAGATGAAGGAAGCCGAGCAGTTGAGTGACTGGGTGATGCACTACTATGAAAAGCCTGAGCCCGAGCAGGTGCCGTCTGAATTTATTCAAATGAACAAGGCTGGTTTTCTGGATCGTCCGGATTCTCAGTTCATCTTCATTACATTCTTGAGTGAGCTGATGAACCGAAATCCCGACCGCATCGCCACCTGGGTAAACCAACTGCAAGAGTTTAGCCAACCGCAAAAGCGATTATTATGGGCGGCTGCCTGGCAGTCCAGAACCGATCAAGGCACTGCACTGCTCAAAAAATTATCCGAGAGCCTGACCGGTGAGGACAAGGAATATGTTCTGGCATTGCTTGCGCGTAAGGCAGAACCGTTTGATCAGAAACCGATTCAAAGCCCCGGGGCTTTAGATTTGCTTTGGGCTTGCTTTTTTGCATCTGGCGACGAACGATATGTCAATCGGGTGATTGACGCTCTTAAGCTGAGCGAAGGGCATGGCGGCGATATTCTGATTGGGGCAGCGGCATCCTTCTCTCTAGGGTCAAATGCTAGAACTCATCCGAAAGTCATGAAGATTTGCCTGGAGGCTCAAAGAGCACGCCCAGAGCTCAGTAACGAGCTTGGAAAGGTTATTGAAAATGCCAACGGAACCGACAAATAGCCACTCGAAGCAATTGCGCCTCGGCAGGCAGAACTGCCACCGCCCGCGAAGTCAACTCATTCACGTCCGACTCCCTTCTCTCGAACTTGCGCAGCCTGGAATGAGGGCATTGATTTTGCCCGAAAAGTGGACGACCTGAAAGTCAAAGTTTAGATATTTCGATTGGAAACAGTGGCGATTGCATCCATCAATCCGCCAAACTTCACTCGTAACCGGCAAGGGATAAGCTTCTACAGAATGGCATTCGGATTTGTTTTTGGCACTCCGATCTAAAAATACACTCATTCCATATATGCGGCGCGCAAGTAGCGGTACGATCACATTTTCTGACGCATGGAGTGTGTCTATCATGACCGAGCTGGGAGCGACGGCGCTTGCCGATACGGCTGAAGCTGCAACATCGTTTATCGACCTTGAAAAGTACGCTATTGATCGGCGGGACACACCACAATACAAGCAGCTGATCGAGCACTGCCGTGAGCAGATGATCAGGCAAGGCGCCTGTGTTCTAAAGGGTTTCGTCAAAGAAGAAATTGTCCAGGAGATGGTGGTCGAGGCGACGAAAATGGCGCCGACAGCCTTCCACAATACGGTGACTGGAAATGCCTATCTTATCGAAATCGATGAGAGCTGGCCACAGGACGATCCTCGCCGAATGACCGACACCACTTCGCTTGGTGCGATTGCCTACGATCAAATGCCGGAAACGTCTCTTGTTCGCAGACTATATGAGTGGGACGGTCTTATGGATTTTCTCGCCGACGCACTCGGCAAGGAAAAAATCTTTCGCTATGCAGACCCGATGGGCGCGCTTAACGTCGCCGTAATGAAAGATGGAGACTATCTGCGGTGGCACTTCGATCAGACTGATTTTGTCACAACTATTTTGCTTCAATCTTCGCAGAAAGGGGGCGCGTATGAATTCGTTCCGATGATCCGTAGCGGTGAAAATCCGAATTACGATCATGTTAAGCGTGTATTGAAAGGCTCCAACGAAGGAGTTGTCACCCTCGAGATCGAACCGGGTTCTCTGGTTCTTTTCGAAGGACGCAACTCACTTCATCGGGTGACACGGATAGAGGGTGAGCAGTTGCGTCTGATCGCCTTGCTCGGTTATGACACAAAACCTGGAACGCTTAGCAGTGACTATCTGAGGAAGATGAGATATGGCCGTTCCGAGCCGGTCACGTCCAATTAACGGACCTGGCACCAGCTTGATTCAATTGGGAGAGAGTCGCTCTGAGAGCGATTCTCTTGGTTCAATGAAAATTCCGAAGCAGGCGCTTTATGGAATTCAAACCGCTCGCGTTCTGGAGTGTATGAATTTCTCTGGCGTCTCTTTGTCAAGTTATCCGGATCTGATCGTTTCTCTTGCTACTGTGAAAAAGGCCTGCGCGGCTGCCAATCTCGAAGCTCGAATTCTTGAGCCTGATCTGTGTGCGGCAATCGTTCAAGCTTGTGATCAAGTGATTGCCGGCTCGCACCACAGCGAATTTGTCGTAGACATGTTGCACGGTGGCGGCAGTATTGCCTTCAATCAAAACGCAAACGAAGTATTGGCTAACTTGGCGAATCTCCGCCTGGGCAGCGGTGTTGGCGACTACTCACCGATCTCGCGCCAGCACGTAAATCTCAGTCAGTCGACTTCAGACGTTTGTCATACAGCCTTTCGACTATGCGTGAAGGCGCGAATTATCAGGGTGATTGATTCACTTCAACTTCTCTTTGAGTCACTGGAAGAAAAGCGATGTGAGTTTCTCAATGTCGAAACTCTGGCAAGAACGTGCTTGCAAGACGCGCTGACGACTTCGATGGGCACTACCTTCGGTGCATACAAAACATTTGTTTCCCGGCGCAGACAGCATCTAGAAGATGCGAACTCACGAATGGACGAGGTCAATCTGGGCGGCACCGTGATTGGTGACGGAAGTGGTGCTCACCCGGACTATCGAAAAGTGGTGCCCGGTATCCTTTCTCGATTGATTGGTCGTGATCTGGTTTTAAACGACAATCTCTTTGATGCCGCTCAGCACATCGACGACCTCTCGGATGTATCTGGCGAATTGCGAACGCTCGCAGAAGGTTTGATCAAGATCGCCAAAGATCTGCGCCTGCTCTCGTCAGGTCCCAATGGTGGGTTTTCTGAACTGATTCTTCCCGCCGTGATGGAAGGCTCTTCGTTCTTCAAAGGAAAAATCAATCCGGTGGTGCCGGAGAGTTTAATTCAGGCGTGTATGGTGGTTCTCGGTGCTGATCGGGTTGTGCAATCAGCGGCAGAACATGGCGAATTGAATTTGAATGTTTTCGACGGTCTCGCGGCCAAGAGCGTTTTGGATGCAGCGCAGGTGATTGAACGTGCAATCGTGATGTTTACCGAACACTGCATCGTTGGTATCAATGTCAATCATGAGCGCTGCCAACAACTGGCCCTGCTTGGATGCAGTCAGAAACAAAAAGTCTCAGGTGGATTGACCGAGTATTCCGAGGATATTGATCGCACTAAAAGTCAGTTATAGGGCTGACACCATGCTTTGCTCTGCCCGACGAAAAAGATCAGATGTGACTAATAAATTTTGGACAACAGACTCAAGAGAGGAACGAAAGTGAGCACGATAGCGACGACAGAAATTACAAAACAGCCCGACCTGCCAAAACCTGCGTTGTCCTGGGCTGAAACATTCTTGTCCGATCACAAAGGCTCATATATCAATGGAGCGTTTGTGGCGTCAGGAAAAAAATTGATCGACACGACAAATCCAGCTAACGGTGAGCTTCTTTGTCAGGTAGCCGAAACCACCAATCAAGAATTGGACGACGCTGTCGACGCTGCTCGTTGTGCTTTTCAGGCGAAGACCTGGCGTAAAATGCCGCGCCGGGAGCGCGCTACCATCCTCAAAGCAATTGCTGAGACAATTCGTCGACATCATGTTGAGCTAGCCACTCTGGAAGCTCTGGACAACGGCAAGCTCTACACTGAAGCGTTCAACGACGATGTGCCTGAAGCCGCTGATGTTTTTGACTACTATGCCGGTTGGGTCGATAAAGCCTATGCTGAAAATTGCCCTGTCGACGACGGTTTTCTGAATTACACTGTGCGTGAGCCTCTTGGTGTATGCGCCCTGGTCGTTCCCTGGAACTTTCCTCTCTTACTTGCCTGCTGGAAGCTGTCTGTGGCGCTCGCCACCGGCAACACCGTGATCGTTAAGCCGTCACCTTACACACCACTGTCGGTATCATACCTTTTCCAAATTCTAGACGAGGAAGTTGCGCTTCCGCCGGGCGTGATCAATCTTGTTCATGGCGGTCAAGAGATTGGCGCGAGCTTGTCGGAACACCAGAGTATCAACAAGATCTCATTCACTGGCAGCACCGCGATCGGCAAAGAAGTGGCCGCCGGCGCGGCGCGATCGAATTTAAAACAAGTGAGCCTCGAGCTGGGAGGCAAGTCTCCTAACATTGTGTTTGACGACGTGCCGGATCTTGAATTTGCCATCACCAGATCTTTTCAGGCAATGTTCTCACACAAAGGCGAGAAGTGTTCTGAGCCCACCCGTCTGTTTGTTCACAAATCACTCTACGAGCACTTCTTGGCAGAACTCGAGAAATTAGCGGCCGCCACCGTATGCGGTGCGCAGTTCGATCCATCAGCCACACAAGGTGCCCAGTGCAATGCTCCGCACTTCGACAAAATTATGAAGTATATCGAACTTGGTAAAGCCGAAAAGCTTCGCCTGGTTGCCGGTGGCCATCGCGATCAAACCGGCAGCAACGCTAAGGGATTGTTTGTGCGTCCCACGATTTTTGCCGATGTCGATAATAAATCAAGGCTGGCCCAGGAAGAAATTTTCGGTCCCGTTTTGACAGTCACTCCGTTCACTTCGGAGGATGAGGTCGTGGCGATGGCGAACGACACCGTATATGGTCTCGCTGCCGGTCTATGGACATCGGATATAAGCCGCGCCAATCGGGTGGCCTCAGAGTTGGATGCCGGAATGGTTTTCGTCAACAAATACGGTTGCTATGATTTCGCCAGCCCGTTTGGCGGCTTCAAACAAAGCGGCTGGGGTAAAGAGATGAGCCATCACTCACTGGATGCTTTTACAAAATTGAAATCGGTTTGGGTCAAATACTGAGCCGCGCATTCAATTGCGCGACGTTTCAAGATCTCCGCTTGCGAAGGCGCTCTGCGCAGAACGAAACGATAGTTTCAGCATCTCTCGACTGCCAAGATAACTGCGACGTAGACAATGGAAGACACCACCAAACATAGGTCAACACAGTCCCAAATGGAGATTTTCTCAAATGTTGTGTTTTAGCATTGCTTAGGCGGCCTCTTCTTGTTTGATACCATCAACAAACTTAATTCCCTGAATTAGCTCACCAAG
>JADYXR010000121.1 GCA_021772095.1 Candidatus Obscuribacter sp.
AAAGAACCAGAAGACTAAGAAACTAAAGGAGGTAACAGTTATGTCAAGCGGCAGATTTGACTGTCGTCAACCGGCAAAAGGCCTTGACGCCGATCAGACGGGGTTGATTTTCTGAAAATGAATAAATTTAGGGCTGTCAAAATCGAAACGTGTTGCTCCGTCGTATGATTGTAGTGCGACCCTGAGGAACACTACGTGCGCTGGCCTACCCCACAGGAATACAATGAAGCCATTCAAAACCCGACGACCTGCTTCAATGAACCTGGTCTGGTCTCCGGTTCCGTAGTCTTGAATGCACTTGGTTTGCCTCGAGCTGATTCTGGTAATTTCGCCAGTGTATACAGGGTAACGGGTGCAAACCAGGATTGTGCCGTGCGTTGTTTTCTCACCAATCGCAATAGTCAGGATGAGAGATACCGCATCATTAGCCAGTACGTGCGATTCGACGATCTTGAGTGTACAGTTGACTTCGAATTTGTCGAAAAGGGTATCAAGGTCGGAAGCAATTGGTTTCCTGTTCTTAAAATGCCCTGGATAATCGGCGAAACCCTCGAGCGTTATGTAGCAAGAAACGTGGCTAACCCTGAGGCGATGTTCAGCCTGGCAAAACAGTTCTTCGACATGATTCGAGAGTTGGAAGTTAACGATGTCGCACACGGAGACCTTCAACATGGCAATATTCTGGTCACCCAGAGCGGGCTGCGCCTGGTTGACTATGATTCACTGTTTGTGCCTGGTCTGAAAGGTTTTGCCAGCCTTGAGCTTGGACATCCAAACTACCAGCATCCCGAACGCGATCCATCGCACTTTGATCCAACCGTCGACAATTTTTCCACCTGGCTGATCTATGTTTCCTTGATGTGTCTTGCGATCGATGGCGACTTATTTAATCGCTTTGAGTGTGGAGACGACTGCTTGATATTTAAACGGAAGGACCTGGTAGCGCCCGAAGAATCGAATGTGTTCAGAGCGCTTCTGGAGCACGAGTCTGGTGAAATCCGATCGCTGGTTACCTTGATCAATCGCCTTCTATGGCTGTCACCAAATGCGATACCGCCTCTGGACATTCCGCAAAAGGATTGGAGTTTTCTTCCGACCTCTCCTTCGGTGGTTTTGCAAACCGAGGACAGTAATGAATGTTCCTCTGTTGTCTTTGATCAGAATGTCAGCATTCGAGATACGCTCGTCCACGTCTCCAATCAGGAGTTTCAAGAGGAATTACAGGCAACACCTCCGCCTGGAAGAAGAAAAACTCATGTTCTTTTGATTACTGAATTTGCTGCTCGAAGCCAAAAGAGACTCGACAAAGTTTTGGACTCGTGCCTCAGAAAATTGGACGTGACAATTTGGTTTAAAGTCAAGCTCAGCGAGGCCGACAAGTATTATCTTCGCGGAGACTACAGTCAGGCCAGCGAGCGTTACAAGGCTATTGAGAGCCAGAGTGCACGCTTGAATCAAAATCGAAACATGGATGTTCTACTTCGGCTTGGATGTTGTTTCATTCAAATGAATCTCCCGAAGGTGGCAAGCAATTTCTTTATGCTAGCGGCCCAGGCTAAGTCAGATGATGACCTGATCGCACAGACAAAGCGCAAATTTTTTCAGTGCCTTTGTTCTAAAAATGAGCGTACAAAAGCGTCGGTAATTAAACTCCTGACTGAACTGATTGACCATCGAACAGACATGCTTAACTCTTGCCGAAAGCCAGTCTCCGTTCTCGAAAGCCGCCATGGTGCGGTCCAATACTGGACTGTGGATAATCCTGAGCTGTATGCCAATTTAATTGGCATTCGAGATACTATCTCCTTTCTTCAATGGGCGAAAACAGCGTGCTGGCAAATTCCTATTAAACAGAGCGATTGGAGTGCACAAATTCTTGCAATTCAGAGCTTGTCGATGGCTTGCGCGCAGTTGAGCAATTCGGGATTGAGTGGCAAAGTAGGTAAAGAACTGCTTGTTTATGCTCGTTCGCTGTTTGAAAATAACCCTGAGGACGCCGCGCTTGCTCTCAGTTTTGGTCTATATGAGTCGCAGTTGCTCAGTACTGGTGAATTTTCTCCGATTCTACTTAAGGTATTGCCGGGCCTTGCGGACAAAGATATCAAGGTTGCCTTGAAAGAGCTTGCCACGCGTGGCGACTGGCAAGTGATAGCGAACAAACTGACTCCTACCCTGAATAAACTTGCGCCCTCGCCGCATACTTTTCGATTAATGCAGTTGATTTGGTCAATCAATAAGGAGCAGGGAATTGTGGTCGAGAAGTCTCGAAGCCGTCGGCTCAAGGGAGGTTTCATCAAAAAATCCGAACAGCATATTCAAGACGAGATTGCTTGGCTGCGTCGGTTCGATGGATGTCTCATCGAAGCGTATGTGCGTGACGATTTGCGAATTCGGCTCGTCGCTTATGCTGAATCAACCTATTCAGACGATCCGCATGCTCTTGTAAGGGTTGCAAATTCTTGTGGGACTCTTGGAAAACCGGGGAGAGATATCCGCCTGGAGATACTAGAGTACGCTATTGAACTTCTTGAGAATGATGTCAACGTCGTTTTTCCACTTGCTATTGAGATCGAGGATTCGCATCTGGAAGATTTGTTTCAAGGACGAATCAGGGAAAAACTGCTTTGCGTTGCTAGAACGCAGTTTCAACCGGGCGATAGATCTTTGTCTGCGTTTCTTATGAAATGGTCCAAGCTTGAAAATCATGACATTATTGCGACCATATTTGACGCGTTCTTTGACGAAATGCTTGCCCATCAAGACGCTTATGCAATGGCAGATCTGGAATTCGCTCGAGAATTGGCTGAGACGTATAACGTGCCAATAGCGCGCTGGGATGAGTTCAACGATTGGTTGCTTATTCGGCAACTGGAGAGAACTTCTTAGGTCGATCTTTTTCTCTGGAGTGGTGTCACTGACAATACCATCTCTTCTTATATCTCGGATTCTTGCGGGTTTGACTCTGCATTATCTGAATTCGTAGGGAGCAAAGCCATCACGTTCCGCTCGATATTTGAGCAGATGTCGTCGAGCGGTAAGTGGCTCAGGTTGCTCTTGTTAAATGGATTTTGTAATTCTACGCCAAGTTGGTCTAACGAATAAAGCGGGTAGGCAACAAGCATGGTTAATACAGGCACCAGCCAATTGTTTCCAACTTCATGAATAAGAGCAAGCGGCAACGTGATCAAAAAAATTGCAATGAATCGTCTGATCTTTATGGAATAGGCTAGCGGCAGTGGTGTTTTTAAAATGCGTTCACATGCAGAACTACTTGAGGTTGCAATAAAGGCTCCTTGCTGACATCGTCTAAACTTTTCACGTTGCATCTACCTTACAGATTCCATTTGATGATCCGAACCGGACGACGGTGCCTTTCTTGCCGATTTTCGCAAACAACATCAAAAAAATGCTCATCTCTCAAACTCATTTTAATAGTTTACGCTCAATTTCTTTTGGGAAAGCTTATAGAACGATGTGCCTGGAAAAGTAGTCGCGAGGTAGTGTTATGTGGGAAAGGTACAATGTGGCCGGTCAGCAGGCGATGTCAGCTGGTAAAAAGACTGATGCCGAAAAGCATTTCCAGCTTGCGATTACCGAAGCGGAAAAGATGGATGAAAAGGATCCACGGCTGGCGACCAGTCTCAATAATCTCGCTAATTGTTTGAGATCTCAAGGAAAACACACTGAAGCTGAGCCGGTATATCAACGCGCAATAGTTGCTAAAGAAAAATCAGATGGACCTTTTAGCGAGGGGCTGGTTTCGATTCTCGAAAATTATGCCACCATGCTCAGAGCGTGTAATCGTGAGCAAGAAGCTGAGAAGCATGCCAAACGAGCCCGCGGAATTTTCATGATGAAAAAGTGAGATTGCCTCGATCAATTCAAGCTTGCGTCAACAGCGACTGCGAGCCGGTTTTGTCAAGATAAAGTGCGCACAGGACATCTTTAAAAGGAACTTTACTGTTGTGGATCATCACGCTCGCTTTTGCTTTGCGTAGCTGCACGACCAACCTCAGTGTTGATCAATTTTGATACATCGAACCCTTGCTGGGCTGCGAGTTTCATCAGGCGGTCGATGTCACTTTTGTCTACATCACGATCCTTGGATAAGATCCAGAGGTATTTCCGAGATGGATCTCCGACCAGGGCGATCCGATAATCGGCATCAACATCGATCACGCAATAGTCAGCCCAGACGAATGGTAGCGCCCTGAGCACTCCAGGTGCGAACGTAACTTTCAAATGTCCGAGTTTGGTATTTTCAGATGCAAATCGACCAACGCCTTGAGCTACGTCCGAAGACCCGGATTTTTTCTTGCAGCTGTTCCGTACGTCGAGTTTTCCATCTTCGCGCACGGAATACTGCGCGGTTATTTCGGATGAACAATTTCGCTCGAACCAGTTAGGCAGCCGCGCCACCTCGTACCAGGTCCCGACATATTTGGAGAGATCGAAATTTTGAACTATCAGCAATTTGTCTTTTGCAATTGCTGGTCGGACAGTAGCAACAACTGCAACTGATATCAGTGCGAACAAAGCAATTTTTTTAAACACGGTTTCTTATCTCGACGAAACGATAAAATGAATGAAAAACAAACGTGGATGTGAGTGTCGGACTGTATCTTCGCCTCGGTTTTTGCGCACCGCAATTGGTGTTAACGTCCGCAAACGAATTTGCGTGAACCAGTACAAGAAGCTGCCGCCTATGTTATGATAAGTCATAGCACGGAGTTTTTGTTTGGGTGTTAACAGCAACCAATAACAAAAGAAACCTGAAGACACCGATTGTTGTCAAGATATGTGTCTATAATCCTGTTATTACCAAAATTTCTAGCCAAGCAGACATGGCTAACTTATTCTCGGCAACGCTAAGTCAACACCTTGCGCGTGATTTGCCAAGGAACGAATCATCGCTCCAGGCGGTTACTTCTTAACTGCCAGTTCAAAAATGTACTAACTGGTACCAGCAGCGGTGCCGCAAGACGGAGTTTGAGCATGTCCTACAAATCAGGCACCCTATCACCTTTGCAAAACTCCAACATCCATCGATTAGAGGGAAAAGTCTTCTGGCGATGGTGGCAAGCAACGGGGTTTATATCATCTCCTTTTCGAAATCCAATCAAACAGAAAAAAGAAGAACTGGCCGACAACTATAATAATCCTGCGATTCAGGCTCAGTTGATTTTTCTGCTTCAGCTTCCTTTCACGATCGGAATCATGCTTTACTCCGTCGGTCCCGACGGCATCAAGTTAGCCTTAGCCGTCGGTTTTCTGGGAGTGCTCGCATTCGTGAATTTGATGTTGACCTTCAGGCAGCATTGCAAATACGTAATCGAAGTACAAGAGGAACCGAGCGGTTTGGTGATGAAGTCACCGCTCGGAACTCGGACTGTTCGTTGGGCGGAGATCGCCGATTTCTTTCCTGTCGATAATGGCGATTACCTGCTGCTTTCTGCAAACCACGGAGACTTTCTACTTTCAAGCGATCTTACCGAGAGCAGTACGCTTTTTGAGCGTATTTCTGCGAATGCTCCAAAGCATAGCGAGGAGTACACTATTAACTATCGGCTGCCTAATTGTTTCTTGGATTCACAGGCAACGGCGTGTTGGGCGATTACCGTAGCGACTTTGTTCACATTCGTGTCGCATCTGATTTATCCAGAAAAGCATTTGAGCGCGCCGATTACTGAATTCATCGTGGCGCTGATACTCATACCAATAGTGGTGGCGATCTGGCGGTCGACGTTCACAAACTTCGCTGAACTTGTGAGATACGGAAATCATTCCTACTCAATACGTACGAGAAACGGCACCATAAGTACGATTCCGCTAGATGGGATCAAGAAAGTCAACAGACTAGGGGCCTTTTATTTGATTGAGACGCGAACAGCCGGCTGGTTTCTTGTGCTGGCGGATAAAAAGGAGGCCTTGTCGGCGAAGTTGATTGAAACTAAACAGTTCAGACTTTCACAAAGCTAGGCTGGCGATAAACGCAGCTTGTCTCCTGGATGTTTGGCGGAAGTCCTTCTGTTATTTCGCGACGACATTGCCTGAAACCGATCTGTGAATCATCTTCGCAGCTTGTTTTTGTTTGTCGGGAGTTAGCATCTTGTTCTGAATTTTCAGCATCTCGTACTCTTCTTTGAGGCGACCAAACTGCTTGGCGAGCTTTTCTTCTTCGCGTTGTCTGATCGAATCATGAGCCGTGTTGGACAAGTTCGCTGCCACCAAATTTCGTGACTCGGCAACGAGAGCGCCGGCGGTGTTCAAGTCTCCCATAGTCTTTTGTAATCGCTGTTCATCCGCGCGTAGCAAACCAGAAATTTGCGATGCTTCGCCCGCTGTTAAATTTAGAGCACCACAAATGTGCGGAGGTTCTACCATCGTTAGGCCTTGAACGTGAAATTGATCGCAGTGCAAACCGTATTGTTGACGCTGAGCATTATAGGTTTGTTGAGCTCTCTGACAGTCGCCGATGGTTAGCTGGAAGTTGTTCAAATTTGCTTTGTATCGGTCGGTATTGTTGACGAACGCTTGAAGTGAACGGGAGTATTCACCCATTGCCGCCTGCAACGCAGCGCCTTGCAATTTCGGCGGAGCGACGGCGGGAACTCTGTTGAGCAGCATGTTCGCTTCGCCCTTCAAAGTTTTTGCAATCAGGATTTGCTCCTGCATTTTCTCATGAAGTGGTTTTGCTTTTCTGATGAATTCTCGATTCGCTTCGATCAGATACCGAGCCTGGTGGAACCGAAGCGGATCGCATCCTTCCTCAGGAAGGTCGTAAGTGAAGTCTTCGTCAAGCACCGCCTGTGATACCGCACTCGTGGAAGAGCAGCAACTGTTTCCCTTTGACGTTGAATGCGCGGGCGCCGAAGATACCGGTGGTGCCTGCGCCAGCAGTGCAATCGTCGAGACTATCGCTGCATTGATCGCATACCGATTTGTTGTGTTCCGTTGCATTTTTTTTCCTGGCATCTTTCTTTCTCCACCGATCGAGACATTCAATTTTTAGGTGTTTCAGGCGGGTCGCCTATCATATCCGCATCCAACTCATCCAGTTCCGCTTCAATGCTTGGGCGCACATTTTCTGCGGGTGTAACTTTCGTTATATCAAATGGTTTCACATCTAAGTTTTTAATTTGCTGTTCGGGAGTTAGCGGTACATTCTTTATAGAAGCGCTCTTAGTGACCGTCTTTGCAGGTGCTTCAATGTCATCCACGAGAGCGTCGTTTAAGGTTTTCGGTTTCTTTGGAGCAAGAAAATCTTCCGCCGTGATTGTCGGGAATTTGAATATTTTCGATTGTGCTCTCCACGCTCGCGGAATGTCATTGAATTTTAATTGTTTGGCGCGCAGCTCAATAGGCGGATCCGGCGGTGGCGGAATGTCTTCTTCTTCGTTTTTGCTTCGGAAATATTGAACATAAAGATTCGTCCCGAGCGCTCTAAGTGCAGGGTTACTGTTGGGACCGGATTTGCGGCCGATGCGTTCAATCAAAGCGTTCGCTGAATCCTGAACACTCTGCGCAGAACGCTGACCATGCAAACGCGCTTTGTTAGCCTCGTTCTGAAAGTCATAAATCTGATGACTCTGATCGATAAATCTGCGATTACTAACATCGCCGCTTCTACCAAGCAAATCAGAATTCGAATAAAAATTTCCGGACCTTCGATTGACGTTGCGCCGACTTCGATAGTACGCCTCCGCCTCGCGAACCTTCCGCGCTTGCAGATCCAACGCTTGTCTCTGGATCAACAAACCGCTGTTGATCACCTGCTGCGGATCATCAACAGCCCGATGGTCAGACGCTTCCATGCGACCGGCGATGTCCATTGAATACGCCTTGGCGCGCTTGCCGTCCTCGGAAAACGGATTGACCGAAAAGCAGGCGCGGTAAGTCGCTTGCGCGTCTTCGGTTTCGCGCAAATACTCGAGACAGCGACCGAGATACAAATAAGCCTTCTGGTTGCCGGGCTCTTGCGTGACCGCGGTCATAAATTTCGCTTTCGCCGCCCAGAATCGCTTCAGCCGAAACTCTTCCCTGCCCGACTCGAAAGCCGTCCCTGCCCACGCCGATTGCGGCAGCGCCCAGGCCACAAACACGGAAATCGCAAGCGCCCAAATTCTGGCTTTTTGTCCGCGGTTCATCGAACCCGTCTCAATGGCATAAACCTACCCAAAGTTGTAATCTAGATGTTCCCTGAATTAGTCAAAGTTCGACACGCCGGTATGACTGGCACAAGCTCAGGGTAAACACGGTTTCGATTCGAATTATGTCAGAAGTCGATTTTTTGAGGACAAAACGATTGGTATTGCGGCGGTGGACGGCAGCCGATCTGGCGCCCTTTGCCGCGCTCAACGCCGATCCGGTCGTGATGGAATTCTTCCCGGCACCACTGACTCTCGACCAGACCAAACTGTTTATCGCCGGCGCCGAGGCACATTTCGAGAGGGAAGGGTTTGGTCTCTGGGCCACGGAACTGATTGAAACTGGCGAGATGATTGGCTTTGTCGGTTTTAGTATCCCGCGTTTTGAAGCCGCTTTCACGCCGTGCGTTGAAATTGGCTGGCGCCTGGCGCATAAATTTTGGGGACAAGGCTACGCTCCTGAGGGCGCTTTAGAGGTTTTGAATCAAGCGTTCACGCGGTTGGATCTCGATGAGATCGTTTCATTCACTTCGATTTTGAATTTAAATTCGATGCGCGTGATGGATAAAATCGGCATGAAAAGGGATGTTGCAGAAGACTTCGAGCACCCACGAGTAGACGAAGGTCACCGTCTGCGGCGGCATGTTCTTTACCGGCTGAATAAATCCCAGTTTTTAGCTGCGAACGAGAAGGTCTAGGACAGCCAGTCACGAACGAATTTAATCGTTTTGTCCTCACTTTGAAATCTCTAGATTCGGCATCGGAACATGGACGCGGCTTCAGCGTCAGAATTTCTAATCGCAAATTTGACCTCGTAATTGGTGAACTCGAACCGATTCGCTGGCAACAATGACGGGTATATACAAGTCTAGAGAAAGGCAGGACGCATTGATATGAATAGCCCCTTCGGCAACAGACCCACCGGCGGAAACGCTGGTGGTAAGAACAATAGCGGTAAATTTACAGATACCGTGATCATGGACAATAAGATTCACAGGCAGCTCGCGGATGTCCGCGCGCGTGAAGCCATCGTTTCGCCCTCGGAACAAGAGATGCGCAAACGCGATGCGGCGCAGCAGTCGCAGCGACATCTCGCCACGCTCTACAGCATGCCTGCGATGAAAGCGCCGGACGAGCCGTCGAATGCGCCGAATATTGAAACTACGGTTGTCCAGCGCGCTGTGGTGACCTCGAATGTTTCGACTTTCCATGACTGCATGCGCAGACTCGAGATCGAAACCAAACGCGCTTTGAAATTTGAACGTCCGTTCTCGCTTGCCATTGTCGGCTTCGGCGACTTGATTCAAGTCGCTAATACTTATGGCGTGCCCGCGTACGAACTAGCTCTCAATCATATTGGTTCCGTGCTCACGCACATTGTTGACACCGACATCGACGTCGTCGGGCGGTATAGCAACGACCGCTTCATGGTTTTGCTGCCGGAGTGTACCGGTCCAAGTTCGACGATGATCGCCGAAACGACTCGCCAGTACTTCGAAACGTCCCCCGTGTCCTACCAATCGCACGGCTTCTTTCTCCGCGCATCCATTGGTATTGCCTGCTTTCCGAATCACGGACGTGATTGGAAAGAAATCCTGGCGCGCGCGGACCTCGCTTGTGAGGCTGTTCTCAGCAAGGGCGGGAATGCGTTTGGCTTTGCGTCGCTGATTTAGCTTTATTGATCGATAAATTTGGAAGTGTCCCTTTCTTAGCGAGATGACCTCTGCACGTTATTTATTGCATTAAAAGAGGCATTCTATTTATAGAAAGCCATGAGATAACGTTGTGCGATTACAATTTCGTCCCAACAGAACACCGCGGAGCGCTGCGCGAAACCGACGCTCTGCCCATGGAATGTATTTATTGGAGACGTTGGTCGCGCTGACTGTGGGCGGATTCATTTCGTTTGCATTGCTCGATGTGCTTTGCGGCGCGATGAGGACCATGCAAACTTCTTCTAACGAAACAACAGCTGCCGAAATACTGGATGAAGTTTCCGAGCAGACGCGCGGCTACGGATATCCGAGGCTAATCAATTACGTTGGCAAAAGCATTTCTCTTGTGGTTGATGGAACTGCAGTTACTTCGAATCCGGATAATGATTTGCATACCAGACCGTTGTCGCTCGATTTTCTAAGCAAACGCTGGCAGCCAAGAACTCAGAGCAATTCATTCGGCGAAGGAAGCGGAGGCGCGGTATTGTATACGGTGACAACCGGACCTGCCTCTGACTCTATCAACGTGAAGATTGATGTTAGTTGGAATGACGCAAACTCCGCAAGTCGACGTGAACTATCTCGAACGATTGTTCTCTTTAACACTGATTAAAATGACTAAGCGCAGACCCATTACTAGCAAAAGATCCTCCAGGCGGCACAGAACCGCGAGTGGTATCACATTGACCGAGTTAGTTATGAGCACGGTGCTGTTAGGATTCACTATGGCAGTTATGGCTGAGATAATGTCGATTTCCATGATCTCTAGCACGAGGTTGGAAAGGCAGTTCGACGTACAGATGGCGTCACGAAGCGCTCTTGACCGAATTAAAAAAGACGTCAGAATGGCTTCCGCTATTTGCCCAGGACATAATCCTGGTAGTGTTGTTTCGCGGTGTAGTCTCACAAGTCCTCCTGTCGACCCTCCTATCGTCCCTCGCCCAGTTCTATGTAACCATGGTCAGAATGAGTTGATACTCGGACCGCAGACGCTGATTTTGCACTTGCCTAATGTGTTTTTAGAGAAAGCAAACGATCCGAAGGATCCGTTGTATGTGCCAGATGCTCCGCAGAGTGCCCGGAACGGAGTACGGATTCCGGGTTATGAAACGGTGATTTACAAATTAGTTCCTGACGATACGGCAAACAAATTCAAAATTTTGATGACAGTAATTCCATCACCAGTTACCAGATTGGAGAACTGCAGTTACAGGGACGCGATTACTGATAGCGTAGTAGCGACCGGCATCGTGGGTCCGCTCAATCCATCTGCGGGTCCGGGAAGTACGCCGGAGATTTTTAAGTACATCTCAAAGAATCCGCTGGTGGCTTCAATCAAAAAGGGACGGTTGGATACTCTCAGTCAGACGGCCCTCGTCACAATGTCCACTCAGGTTCTACCTGATCCGGAAATTTCTGAAGCAATAAGTGGTGTCACTCTAGACTGCGAATTCTCTCGTGGTTCAACCATTGATGACCCTGCTTCAAGAGTAAGTGCCGTTCACACTGAGGCGTTATTACGACTTCCGCTTGCACCTTACGGTGCTCCCGAAGGAGTCTATTATGAGTAAAGATGGATCTACGCGCGGAAGAAAACAGCAGGGTTATGCGTTGGTCGCGATGATGACACTGACGACGTTTGCCTCTCTGATGTTATTCGCGCTGGCAGGTTTGTCCGTGTCGTTGATTCGCTCGCAAGGTGCAGCTCGAGAGAAAGGTTTGGCGCTTCAGTCAGCCGAAATTGGACTCGATTATGCCCGGAAAATGCTTACTAGTTCCCTGCGGACCGGAACCAAATCATCGATAGAGCCGACGAATGGAGAACTCGAGAAAATCACGGATTTGCCACCAGAATTTCTGGTTGACACTAAAGTTCCGACTAAGGTTCGAATTCGAATTCGAAATATAGGTGCTGATGATTTAAATCTTTTGATTTCATCGCCGTACAATGCACCGGACATAAAAGAAGCTTCTGTCTTTTTGCCCGCTACATCAGAGGAGGCGCAGATTGTTCAGTACAATCCCTCGTATGGTTTCAACTGGACCGACCCCAGTCAAAGTAAAAAACTTACTGACAGTTACTTCTGGCTCGTTGAAGTAACTGCTGATCGCGGAGTTTTTTCCAACAGTTTGCGATCGATGCTGTGTCCCATACAAAAGCTATCTGACGACTTACCAGAATCTCCAATTAATCAGCAGAATCCATTCTTTCCGAGTACCGTGGTAACCAATCTGGGAGTGCAAATCGGCAATCCGCCGAATGGATCACTATTTGTAATGCCGGCTGGACCAACCTCTTCATGGGTCGAAACAGAAAATGGACAATCAAAATTCACAGCTGCCATTCAAACAAACGGCTCCGCGAGTTTCACAGACTCATCTTCTCTCGTGGGAGATATCACGATTTCGAATCCTACAGATGGCGCGCCTACCTCTGTCGTCAATGGTAAGCCTTTATCCGTTTTTGGACGTATATCCGCTAATTCAGACGTTGATCTCACAAACCTCAAAGCTACTAACGGCCCAACCGTTGAATGGAGTAGTGATAATGTGTATGCCGCAGCGGATCTCATTGCCGGAAATGGAACTCGCCAGGGCACCAATCAACTGCCGATCGAGGTCAATTCCTCAGCACCGCAATCGCCGTACATTCCCGTGCAGGTGCCATCGGCCGGAGATGCAGCTTTCTTCCCGGCTCCACGAAGTGATGGTACCAGCACAGAGGTTAGTTTGCCGCCAATGAACTATCGGACGAATTCACTTAATACCGACCAATACAGTTCAAAATTGGTCGTGAATTCACCGGAGCTTAGTAACGGTCAACCAACTCGAATTTTTCTAGATGCCACCAGTGACGCAGTAGCGGCGATCAAAATCGACTCGAGCAAGTTTGAGAACCAGGGTGCTCCTACTGACCTACAGTTTTTTTATGCTGGTACGAAACCAATTTTTATAGATCTCACGGGGAGCGGAATTTTTAATGGTGTAATTTATGCGCCAAATGCAACTGTCACCACGAGTGGCACCGGAGACTTTACAGGTGCGGTCGTGGCTAGTCAATTGAATGCTCACCATGTTGGTTCCCTTCAGTTAGACCCAGCTGCCCGGAAAATAGCTCCGGCGGGTCTGGCCGACGATACATCTAACGATCCCGGTGGGGGCAACTCGGGCACTGATAGTTCGAACATGAAAAAGCCTAATGGATACAAGCATGTAACGTGGCAGCAAGTCTCAGGCTCCCTGGTACCGGCCGACTAAACGTCCCCAGGCACAGACCGCTACAACGAAGATTTCGCCACGGAAAGTCCAACCTCGGGAAAATCCGGTGTAATTATCCGCGCCGAGTCGTTATGGTAGAAGAGTCGGCGGTTTTGGCTATATTGAGCGACATGAAAAAGCAACAGAACATATTAGATAACTTGTATATCGCGGCGCCTTGTTCGATCTCTTGGGATTCGATGACGGGTGACGAGCGTGAGCGCAGTTGCGGTGGGTGCAGTAAGTCGGTTTACAATATCTCAGACATGACTAAGCGCGAGGCTGAGGCGTTTTTGCTGGCGAGCGGTACGTCCGAGTGCATGCGGTTTTACCGACGCACTGACGGCACGATAATGACCGACAACTGTCCGCGCGCTTTGCGAAAGTTGCGAGACAAATGCAAACTTGCGGCGAAGATAGCGGTTGGTTTAGTCGCATTCGTTGTGTCGTTACCTTCGGCGATTGCGCAGTCTGCTCAAACTCGTGATACCACTCCATCACGCAAACATTTTCAAGAAGTTTCTGCACCAAATACGGTGCCACTTGTTCCCCTTGCACCTGGCGGTGAAGCTTTGCTTGGCGGACCAATGCCACTGGGAAGAATTATGATTAAGACTCCTCCTACAACCAATGTGCCTGCCACAAATCCAGCGACAACAGCTTCGGTTGAAGCAAAAATCGTGACCACGAAGCACACTTTGCCAAACGGAAAAAAAGTGTTGCTCGTTACTCCTGATAAAAACGGGAAAATAATTCATCTCAAACCATTGAGTTTACCGAAACACAACTCAAAACTCGATGCACGTGCAGTCGAATTTTATTCTAAAGCCAAGGTTGCCGTTGATAGCAACAACTTTCAAATGGCTGAGTTCTATCTTGAGAAGTCGCTTGCCATGTGCGATCTTCAGAAATCTGGAGATCCGGGTTTTCGCAGGCACATCGAAGATGAACTAAATAAAGTGCGTGCTCAAAATTCTGGTGCGTGCAACAACACCTTGAAAAATACGCCCGACAATTTTGAAGTCAAATTGCAAGGCGAATAGGATCGGAAGGGCTCCCGGAAGCCGATCCGTCAGACCCGGAATTCAACTGACAGATCCCCGAAATATCTGCTGCGATCCTGACAGGTTGGTGCTTCAAAGTCGCCAGCCTGCGGTCATATATTAAATACTTGTTGCACCCGACGCACTGGACGTCCTGGCGGGCATATAGGCTTAGCAGCTCAGTTCGCAGGGGCGTGGTCTATGACTTGCCAAAAATTGGCCGAGATAAATGAAGAAACGCTATCAAGCGCGTTGCAGCCCAGTGTTAGCGTTAGCAACGAAACGCTGTCGCTTTTTTCTGAGTCAACACAACCCAAAAATCTCGTGTCGTCCGAAGCTGAAACCATAACAACGCCTGGCGTCGTCCCGCCCGAATCGGTAACCAAAGACCTGCCCGCCAAACCATCAAAGTGGGTGGTGTACTCCATGTACGCGGTCTGCGCTATCGTTTGGGGCACTGGCTGGTACGCGATTCGCCTCTCGGTGAGCGATGGCGGCTATCCAATCTTCGGCGGCGCAGCGATTCGCTACACGCTGGCGGCGCTGGTCTTGGGAATGTTGATCCCGTTTTTTCCAAAAGCCTTTGGCAAGGTAAACAGAACTGAAACTGGTTGGTTGATCGTCGCCGGCATTCTCAACGCCGCAGCGATTGCACTCTTATATTGGGGCGAGAAAAGCATATCGGGCGGACTGGCATCAGTTCTCACGGCGACGTCACCAATTATGATGGCAGTGATTGCATTTTTCACAAGAACAGAAAAAATCAGCGCGAATACCATTGCAGGGTTTTGTCTTTCGCTTGCGGGCGTTGGTATCATATTCGGTGAACGCCTGACGGTCTCCCCCGATCACCTGATAGCTATGATGGCAATTTTGGGCGCGGCACTATTTTTCGCACTGACAAATTTTGTCATGAAAGTTAAAGCCACCACTGTGAAACCGCTGCAAAGTTCCGTGATGTTCTTCGCGTCAATGAGTATTATATTCTGGCTTGCAGTGCCGTGCGAAGCAACCACGATGCAATGGCCGCCACCTGCGGCACCGACCTATGCTCTGGTTTATCTCGCCATCGCATGCAGCGCGCTCGCCTTTCCAGCATTCTTTTATGTATTACGTCATTCGTCGCTCATGTTCGCGTCAACATTAGCTTTCGTGCATCCTGTGATCGCGTTGATCACGGATTGTGCGCTGGAGCATGAGTTCATGTTGACCATGAGTGCATATTCCGGAATGAGTGTGGTGCTGGTGGGCGTGATACTGAGTATGGTATCAAACAACAAAAATATCTCGGCTAAGACTGAAAGAGCCCGTGCATAATTGTATAATTGCAATCGTGAATTGTTTATCGCTTTCGTGCGAGGAGTGAATGCATGACCAGTGCAGCAAGCATCATCGAAAAAGCAAATGATGCAATGGCAAACGGCGACCAGACTAAAGCTTTAGAGTTCTACGATCAAGTTATCGAACTCGAACCCGATAACGCAGAAGCCTGGTTTTGCAAAGGCACCATTCTCTCGAGCAAAGGTGAGTTGAAGCAAGCCGTCGACTGTTACGCTCGGTCTGCTCAAAATGCCGGCGACCGCGCACCACTTCCTTTATATAACATGGGAAATGCGCTGCAGAAATTGGAACGCTACGAAGAAGCCATCGACGCCTTCGAGAAAGCTCTCAAAATCGATCCGACTATGTGCGACGCCTGGATCAATCGTGGTCGCATTCTCGACGACCTTGGGCACCACGCTGAAGCTATTCGGTCGTATGACGTTTCTCTTGATATAGATCCAAACGACTCGATGGCATGGACCAATCGCGGTAATAGTTTCAGAGGGCTCGAAAATTACAAAGAGGCATTGGCAAGCTATGCCAACGCGCTTCAGTTAGATGCCGCCGATTTTAAAGCGGTGCTTGGATCCGCTGTTTGTTATGCGCATCTGGGCGACACAAAGAAAGCTCTAGATATGTTTGCTGACCTTGAACACTTCGATCAGTCCTGGGTCATGGTCGAACTCTCTTTCGTTTTGGCACTCGCTGGCCGAAACGAAGACGCTTTGAAAAAGATTGACGAGGCAATTGCCAGAGAAGAAGACATTCCAGAGGCCTGGAACAATCGCGCCGAAATTCTGGCGCGATTGAAACGACATGACGAAGCGCTTGCATCATTTGATAGAGCGATCGACTTAGCTGATGCATTCGACAGCGCCTGGTTCGGAAAGGCTCGGTTGTTGTACAACCTGGGACGCAAAGCAGAGGCGCGCAGTTGTCTCGACTACTATTTTAAATTGAATGAAGGCACTGATGCTGCGCTCGCTTTGAAATCGTTGCTCGACGCCGAAGACAAAAAATAAAATTGATCTTTTCTTTCAATTATCTGTTTATCAATAACGCGCATCGTTAGTGAGAATCTCATGCGCGGCGATCAACATTTTGTTGTCATTCGAAGCGCACCTTACTTCTAAAATATTAGTCTGATTCTTTCCCTGGTAGTTCACACGAAGCTCGAAGAAGAGCTGATCTATCCGCTGTTGAAAGAGGCGCTAAAGCAAAATCAACTGGCCAAAAAGACAGGCACTCGCAAGGCGAAGTAATTGACTTAGAATAGCCAATTGCATCGCTATACGCGAGAAATACGCGGAACAAAACAGACAAACTGATCGGCGCGGATGCATCTAACGCATTCGCGCCGAACTGTTTCAAAAAAACACACTCGATACTTTCTAAATACAAACGACGGATGAATACGCTTTTGCACCAATTCAGGGCGCGAAGTTGCGTTTATTTCTATAGTGTTCGAAACCTGCGAGCACTTTAAAGTAAGTGTTGCACTTCTTCGTAAGTACTTGGCCATCTGTGATCTTATTGATAACTTATACATAAGAGATTTATATTATGGAAAGTACTTCCGGGAAGCAAAAATTTTGCTGAGCGGTAGAAGGAATTTGCGATGAGAAAAAACATACACGTAATGCCGAAAGGCGACAAATGGGTCGTTCAGTCCGAACAAGAAGTTGATGATGCGTACTTCGGATCGCAATATGATGCGGAAGGCTATGGTCGTTCAGTAGCGCGGGAAAATCGAAGCGGCTTTTTCTTGCATGGACAAGATGGAACCGTTCGTAAGCAAGATCACTACGGCGCCAGCGGATTCTTTGACGGCAAGTAAGTCAGGAGGCGTCGCGAAGTTGCGAATTCGCGTGTTCCAACAAATCGAATAAACGAAAGAAAGGACAGCAATTATGCTGTCCTTTAAAATTTGCAATCGTGTTGTTCGAAAGGCAATATTTATTTCGTTTTAAACCTGTTTTGTTTCCACCATCACACGTGCTTTATATCGAACGATCAGTTTTGATCAGCGACAATGGTTCTTGCCGCTTGGCGTCAGAAAGATTTGCCGCCTGACTGTCGCGGAGTGTCATGTTTCGAACCATCCGGAATTTGGATCAGCACCGGACCTCAGTACCAAGTTCCGTTAATCATCACTCGGCGTAGTTGTCTCGATGACTGGCACATCATCGGTAGAATCAGCAGACGGCGATGACACAGTCTGCGGCTCTTCCATTTGGGTCGAAGGCGCAAGATTCGGTGGAACCGGAGCCCGCTCCCGGGTCTTAGATTCAATCTTCTCTTGCTGTTCCTGCTCTTCTTTCTTTGCTTTCTCTTTCAGTGCTTCTTTCGAGTCAGGTAACGCGGCAGACGACTTGTCTTGTTTTTTCAATTTACCAGGACGACCGAAGAGCATATGCAGTAGCGGCGCTCTCTTGCCCAGAATTTGATTCAGTTGTTTCGCAGTGTCATCGACGTGCGCGATTGCCGACCGTGCCTTCACCAGCGTCTTCTTTAGATCGACTCCGAACTCAGGGTCAGTAACGATTTTGTCGACCTTGGTCATCGTGGTTCTTGCGTCTTTCAACATTACTTTCAGGTCGCTGCGCAACTCACCGTCATCGCTCATCGACTGAATAATGCCCATCGATTTTTCCATACTGGTCGATGCCTTGTTAAGTTGCTCCAGTGAGCCGTAGATGTCGTTGCGCAATCCCTTGTCTGCCACCATCGTGTTGACCTGAGTCATCACATCCTGGACATGCACCATGGTTTGTCTGATCTGAGAAGCTGTTTCCTTCAAGTCGCTTGAGAATTTTGGATTGTCGATCAGTTTCGATAGCTTGTTGGTTATTGTGCGGAGATCGTCAGCCAGAACAGACGCTTTGCGTTGGAGAGGCAAGGTTTCGTCCATAATCGGATAGGCTTTATTGACCATTTTGTCGACCTGGTTTGCGGCGTGGACAAGGCGATCGTGATCTTCACTTACAGTTTCTCGCAGTTCTTTGAAATCAATGTCGGCCAGCCCCATTGCAATATTGTTGACAGCAAGTTCCGGACGCACCGGATCTTGGCCCAACACAACTTCGTTTGCATTCAGTGGCTGAAGACCATTTGTTTCCTTTGGCATGTCGATTTCAATGTATCTGGCTCCCACGACACCATTGGTCATAATGGAAAATTTGGAGCCGATTGGAACTGATACGCGGTCGGAATTGATTCTAAGTTTTACGCGAACATCGCGTGGCTCTTGCCACTGGATTTTTTCCACAATGCCGATGCGCACTCCGTCTACGAAGACACCTGCGTTGTCGGTAAGCCCAGCTACCTCGTGGAACTTGACGTTGATGTATTGTGGAAAAGAAAATGATTGATAGTTTTTGAGCCAGCAATAGCCCCACAGAAGTAACAGCAGAGCCACTGTTGCAAACACACCCAACGCTCCGTCGGAGCTTGGTGCTCGGTCTTCTTGCACTGTGATGTCTCTGGGATCTTTAACAGTCGCGGTCATAGCGTGGGCTCTCCCGTCAAATAAGCTGCACTGGTCACCGCAAGATTGAGTGCGAAACACGTCAAGAAAGTTGCACTTACCGCATCTGCTGCAATAGGCTGGCTTGGATCTTTAGCTCTCATACCGGCTACGCAGCCGGCGAAAATTCCAACAGATGGATTTACGAAGCCCAACTTTAGAAAGTAGACAACGAGATCTTTGTCTTTAATCGCTTCTCTGGCCGAATCCAGGAAGTCCGCTGTGGAAGTGACTCCAATTAGTGGTGCAAAAAGCGCACCAGTTAAAAATCCGAACAACAATCCGTATGCAGCTAACGGAATTGACATTGCAATTGCAGCAACATATCGCGGCAAAACAAAACCGCTTGCAAACGCACCATCTGACTGATACTGCGGATAGTACCGCTTCGCATCTTCACTAACACGAGCTGCCACCATTGCGCACCAGGCCATGCTGATCGTTAGCGGTCCAATTTCGCGAAGCAATCCGATTGAGATCACTGCGCCCGAAAGATCTTGTGCTTGAAATTTTTGCAGTTCGACCACGCATTGAATGGTCAAACAAATCGAAACCACTGCTGCCGATAAACTGACAAAGTGAAACGATTGAAGTCCCATCCACAGGCAATGAGGTCGCAAATCTTGAAGTGCGAGACTCTGAAATGATCGGACGTTCAGCATGCTGCCGATTAAACGCAGCGTCGTACCGACTGGACTCAGCCAACCGATAATGTCCGACCCCGGGATCCGTCTTAACGTCGTTCGATGCATGATTCGCCCAATCCCCCGCGCGCACAACAGAGATTCAGTATGTTCTGAACTGATTCACTTGTGGTGGCTATTGAGTGTGTAGCACAGACCCACCGAATCCCTGCGCCACGCCAAAAATCGCTTGGCTCCGTGACGCCGTAATCCGTATATAAGGATACAGGAAAGTGGTAGTCACAATTAAGGTTCGGAGCTTCACTCAAATACAAAACCAGGGTCCGAACTCTAAGTTCAAACCCTGGTTCAATTTTTTTAGAACGATTACTCGAATAATTATTCGGAAGCGTCATTCTCAGTAGTTTGCGCTTCAACTTCAGGCTGCGTCTCTTCAGAAGCAGAGTGATCTGATTTCTTAGCGTCAATTTTGTTTGATGCGTCTTTGATATCCGTGACGAACAGTTGTCCGTCGCGGTCAAGACCAAGATCTATTTCCAAACGAACCGATGTTGCTTCGGTCTGTCCTGGTGTGCTCAAGTCGGCAGCCATTTCAACATTGGTCGAAACACTGCTGGTCGGCTCTTGCAAAACCTTATTGATGATCAAAGTTTGATCTCTATGCTGAGATTTCAATTTTGACTTAGACAGAGGAAACGATGTCTCTTGCCAATAACGTTCGAGCAGTCGAGGCTTCATTACAGCCATCGCTTGAATCTGCGATGAGCGATAAGTGCGTGGATTGAAGTCGAGCATGTTGGCGACGAAATTGCGGACGAATTTGTCCACGTTATCCGGAGCCATTGGATCGGTTGCGACTTTGGTCGCGACAACCGGTGCAGTAGCCGCTTTCCCGGTGGTCAGACCGCCGAGCTGTGAACTGCCCCAGGATACAAGACCGACTATCGCCGCGACTACGGCTACTCCGCCGAGTCCGACTAACCAGTTTCTGATCGGCAATGGACGACGTGATTCCGCTGTTTTGGCAGATGTTGGATTTTCCAAATCTTGCAGACTTTGTTGTGCCTTGCGTTTGCGCCAGGGTTGTTTAATTTCATCCCAATCGAGTTTGTCGCTGTCACCATCAGCTGAGTCACCATATATGGTGCTGAGCTCGCGATCTTCAGGTGATTGATTTTCGATTCGTGCAGTGCGTTGTGCTAGTTCCCTAACGAGATAATCGCCGCGAACATCTCCGAGAGTTTCAACGGAGTCCGTCAATACGCGCGACAGTTGAATCGATTCGTCCGGCGTCAGCATTACTTGACTGGACGGCGGTGTGCCGATTCTTCTTTTAACTGATAGGGACAAGCGCTCGTCTACTTTTTTAAGTACCACGAGATATCCGGATTGCGTTTCGACGACCCGCGCGCTTGTCACCGGCGATAGTGCCACGATATCGGGCTCCGCCAGTAGCTGTCCTGTTTGGTCACCGGTAAAAGGTGGGTAATCATCATCCGAGTAGGTCACAGTGGATTCCTCTCTTAAAGCGAAGAGCGATTAGTAGCAGTTCATATTACTGCGATCTGTAGAGTGTACATCGTATCTCTTGGATTGTCCTTAGAATCCACTGAACATAACGTCTGACGACCACTCCAGATCCTCGAACTTCGCGCACCGTGAGGCTCAGAAGATTCGCGCGTTAAGTAACTGTTTTGAAAAAAAATATCGTTTAGAAACTTGGTTATGAATTTGCGCTCATAATTTTCTGCTGAGCTAGTTTCGATAAACCTGGTACCTGCTTGCATCCCAGCAGCGTTTCATTGCACTAGTGCTATGTAGTTTCAGATGGTTTAGTTTGCTCACAATTTGGAGTTGTCGAATGGGTAGCTGCGATAACAGTAGTGACGACAAGAGTAGCGACGACAAGAGTAACGACGAAAAGAATATCGACGACAAGACTAAAGACGACGGTAAAAAGTCGGATGTTTTTGGAAAAGTCGCAAAGGTGGTCGCGTGTCAAAGCGGTCAGCCTTCCACATTTCTGATTGCTCTATCGATCATTGTTGTATGGGCCGTGACCGGACCGATTTTTCAATTCAACGATACGTGGCAGCTCGTAATCAACACGGGTACAACGATCGTCACCTTCTTGATGGTCTTTTTGATCCAGAACACACAGAACAGAGACGGTGAAGCTGTGCAGCTGAAGCTCGATGAAATCATTCGAGCTCTGGATGCCGCCGGCAACGAAGTCATGGATTTGGAAGAGAAATCGCAAGACGAACTGGATCAAATCAAGAATGGTTATTCGAATCTAGCTAAAGAGGCTAAGCAAGAAATCAACCAACGCAAGGCGTCATAGACCATATGAATAAAAACCATATTTCTTTTTTGAACTCTGTCATTGCAACGACAGCGCACACCGCCACTATATACGGTGCACCGCTTATCGGACTCAAACAAGTCGATATCGGTGGAATGATTAGCAAGAAGATTTTCAGAACAGAAAACCATGCACCAGGTTTGATTATCCATTACCTGCTAGGCACGGTCATATTTCCCTGGTCCTACAACCTGGTGGCGAAAAATTTTCTGCCGAAGAATAAGACGACAAGCAGCTTGACGTGGGGTCTAATGTTGTGGTCGTTTGGGCATACCGTAGTTGTTCCAGTACTAGCCGATCGCGACTATTTCAAAAAGAAACCGTCCCGAGCCGCCGCTTATTTTCTGGCGCATGTTGCTTATGGAATTTGCTGCAGCGGAAAAAACAAACGGTCTTAAGTTTAGTTTGTCAATTACCGGCTCGATAGCACTACATGCGGTGGCGACAGAAATAAATCAAAGACCGAGCTGTTTTGGATCGGTCTTTCACTTTGAGTCATGTTACAAATTTGATGAGCGCTGTTCTAGTGCCAGCCTACGTCCAGCCTATGACGTAACTCCAGCCGCTTTAAGAGCGCCTGGCAAAAGTTCTACTTTCAGCCAACCGGGTTCTCGCTTGTCGAAGTGCTCATAACATTGAATCGCATCCCAAAAGTCTCAGACGGAGAGGATCCTTTTCAGTTCCAATCGATTTTGATTTAAAGATCAAGTTTCTTCCATTGAGTGGTGATGCCGAGTATAGTAAGGACAGAAGCCCACCTCACTATTTGCAATTGCCTTACGGGAGGCTTTCTCCGTTAACCGACAGATGGAAAATAACACACTTGTTCTAATAGGGCAGACTTACCGTGCGGAGATTTTGGCCACCCGGTCTGTTTCCGGGATTATCGATCGATGCAATAACCAGAGGACGATGTTCTATCTGGATCGTTTGCTGGCGATTCATGTGGCGAATCAACATCAAATTCGTGAGATCTGTCGAACTCTAAGATACAGTCCTGGAGACGAGATAGAGATTCCGAGTCAAATCGCAAAACTGATGGAGAAGAAGAATGTTCCGGATCGGTTGATGCTTTCGTGGCTCGTTCAATGCGAATCGAAACTAGCTGATCTATATGAAGTCGCCGAATCGACACCTTTGCCCGATGGGCTCAGCGGTAAATTTAAAACCGTAAGAAACCGCCAGCAAGCGATGCTTGAAGAGTTGAATATTTTGAAATTGGATTCGACTGAAGTTTTGGATTCGACTGCCTGGGACTTCTGAAAACCCCATTCAACATTAATACTGCAAATGACGCCTATATGCATGATTTCGAAATTACTGTCATTGAAGATTGCGTGATGTCAGATGCAGCTGATGAGAAAAAGAACGCTATAGAACATATGACAAAGCGGTTGAAGGCAAAAATTCTCAAATCTCAAGAGATGAGTCGAGCAGAAACTGCAGTTTCGTCATAGTCAGCCAGCCAAAGGATAATCGATATGAAAGCACTTACATGGCACGGGAAGAAAGACGTAAGGGTATCAAATGTCGAGGATCCGAGGATTGTGTTGCCGACCGACGCAATTATCCAGGTTACTTCATCAGCGATTTGCGGTTCCGATCTACACATCTATCATGGCTTCGTCTCCGCGATGGAGAAGGGCGATATTCTCGGGCACGAGTTTGCTGGTCGTGTAATTGAAGTTGGCTCCGAAGTTTCAAGAGTAAAAGTCGGGGATCGAGTGGTGATACCATTTACGATATCATGCGGAAGTTGCGAACAATGTTCGCAGAAGAACTTCTCGCTATGCACAAAGAGCAATCCAAACGGTGACGATTTGTGCAAACTGATGGGCTTTCCGACCGCCGGCTTGTATGGCTATTCGCATATGTACGGCGGCTTTTCTGGTGGGCAAGCTGAATTCGTCCGGGTTCCGTTCGTCGACGTCGGCGCTATTGTTTTGCCGGAGGAGATTAGCGAAGAACATGCATTGTTCCTTTCCGATATTTTTCCAACCGGTTATATGGCTGCGGAAAACTGCAATATTCAACCCGGGCAAACCGTTGCTGTTTGGGGGTGTGGAGCGGTCGGTCAATTTGCAATTCGCAGCGCGTTTTTGCTTGGGGCTGAAAAAGTAATCGCGATCGATCGATTTCCAGAACGATTAAAAATGGCTGCAGAAGCCGGCGCGACTACGCTTGACTATACGAATCTCGATGACGTGCCCGCCACGATCAGGGAATTAACCGGAGGGCGAGGACCGGACGCTTGCATTGATGCTGTCGGTATGGAATCACATGCGATGACACCAGATGCAGTGCTTGATGAAGTTCTGCAAGCGTTGAAATTGGAAACAGATCGTCCGCATGTACTTCGACAAGCGATTAAAGCGTGTCGTCCCGGTGGTGTCATTTCGATACCGGGCGTGTTCGTCGGCATCCTCGATAACTTCCCTCTGGGTGTCGCTTTCGGTAAGGGTCTTACATTCAAAATGGGACAGACTCACGTTCAGAGATATAGTGAAGGACTACTCGATTTGATCGTGAAAGGCAAAATTGATCCACGTTTCGTTATAACTCATCGCATCGCATTAGAAGGTGTGCCTGAAGCGTATGAGACTTTTTCGAAGAAAGAAGACGCTGCAATTAAATTTGTGATTGAACCCAAAGGACAAATCGTTCCGAAGGAAGCGACCGCCAGCTAGGTGCCGAACGAAAACCCGCCGAATAGTCTGGCCAGCATTCGACCAAAGGAGAAAAATTATGCAAGCCCAAGAAGTCAGAGAACCAGTCCAAACCACCAACATTGGTGGCATTGGTGAAGATCGCGGCGGAATACCTGTAATCGCAGGAATGAGCTTTTTGATGGTCGCGATTGTTTTATTTGCACTCGGCTATTTATTTTTCACAGCGCCTAGTGCAGGCACCGGCTCGCATATCAGAGACAGTTACCGCGAACAACCGGTAACCATGCAAGATACGCGCGAAGTGAAATAAAGACATAAATCATTTTGACGATAGCGTTGCATGACATGGTCAGTGCGACGCTCAGTCGCGTGACGCTGCATGACTAATTGAAGGCATGAGCGTTTGGCTGCTTGAACAGTTTTCGGCGTTTTCACAGAGTCATCGTTACAGAGCGGTTCTGGCAGCTTCAAAGTATCTAGTTTCTCGTGCATAAATGCCGCGGCGTCGGTGTTTTAAAAACGACCAGCATAATTTAGCCAGAATAAAGCTATAAAGTCAGAAGATACATTGAGGGAAAAATATGATGAAAGCATCTGTAGGCGATCTTCTGGCCGAGAAGAGCGCCGGGCGAACACATTTGCAAGAAGCGCCGAAAGCGGAGTCGCAAGAACTCGAACTAAAAGATGCTGTGAGTTACGTCCTGGAAGAAGCTCGGATGATTTTGCCTGGAATTCAGGCATTGTTTGGGTTTCAATTGATCGCTGTATTCAATGCAACGTTCCACGAGCTTCCAAAACTTTTTAAAGATGTTCATATGCTCGCGATCATTCTGACCATCGTGGGGATTGGAATGTTGATGGCACCAGCAGCATATCATCGGTATGTTGAACGAAACTCAGTATCTCAGTCACTAGTCGACTACGGAAGCAAATTCTTGTGTATTGGAATGGCACCACTGATGTTGTCAATTTGCCTCGATTCATTTGTAGTTAGTTACGTTGTATTGGAAAGCGAGCTCGCTGCGATTTGTATAAGCGTGGGTGCCTTAGCGCTTTTATTCAGTTTGTGGTATGTCTTTCCACATGTAGCTGCTGCGAAAAATGCATCACATTCGCGAAGAAGCGAATGAGATGTTCGAGAAACTTCTTGAGAGTCCGCGCTGAACTATGCGCTGATACGGCCGACAAGATCCTTGTTTTGTCATTGGTTTAATTTGAAATGGATAAATTAAACTGCCGTCGCTTATACTCAAGTGCGCTAAGTTTTGAAAGAAAGACCAAGGAAATTTCAAAAACCATGATCACCAAAAAAGCATCGTCCAAATCGGATAAAGATAAATCCAAGAAACACACTGCGACGAATTCTCGAAACGGAAAAGGTAAGAGCACCGCGAAAACAGACAAGAAAGTGCAAACGTCGGTAAATCGCAAAGATTCCAAAGCAAAACGCGTCAAAGCCAAATCCAACAAAACAAAAACGAGCAAAGGCGCACCGTCTGACAAAACTGCAAGTCCTGACCTTCTAAGAGTGCTGGCGATCGATATTGGTGGCACCAAAGTTAAGATGCTTGTGAATGGCGAAATGGAGCCCATTAAGGCACTGACTGGAACAGAATTCACACCGTTGAAGTTGTTAGAAGTAGTAAACACGCTACCTCCGCATTGGAAGTTTGATGCAGTGACAATCGGATATCCAGGTTTGGTCGGAGCAAACGGACCATTGGCAGAACCTGGCAATTTAGGCCCGGGATGGGTCGGATTCGATTTTGCCGGAGCGTTCCAAAAGCCCGTCAAAATCCTCAATGACGCTGCGATGCAAGCGGTTGGCAGTTATGAAGGCGGCCGGATGTTGTTCCTGGGATTGGGCACCGGACTTGGTACTACCATGATTGTCGATCACGTGATTTTAGCTGTTGAGTTGTCTCGGCTGCGTTGGACTTCACGTAAAACGATGGGCGAACTACTTTCAAAGCGTTCGATCAAAAAACTTGGAATTCAGAAATGGAGAACCGCTGTCGGTGAAATTGTGCACGCGTTAATGTCCGCTTTCGTTGCCGATTACGTGGTGGTCGGTGGCGGCAATGCAAAGCTGCTCAATGAACTTCCTGCAGGCGTGCGAGTAGGGCACAATCAAACAGCTTTTCGTGGTGGCTACAGAGTCTGGGGTGTTGACAATACCTCTTCAGAAGACCTTGAGTTGCATGGAAGCTGGAAGATTTTATAGGAAAGATCTCGATGCGACTTTGAGTAATAGGACGTCAGCGTCTATGAACGCGTTCGGCTAGACATCCTCAATGATGTCTAGCGATGCTCAGCGTGTGATTGACTAGCGAAACGCCGGTGGGTCAGGGTTAGGCTTTGGATCTGGCTTGGTTCCGGATTGGGATCTGGTGTCGGCGCTGGCTCCGGGTCCGGCTTGTATGCAAACTTAATCATAGTTTTCTCTCCTTGAACTCTAATTAAGAAGTAGCACTTTTGTGCGGCACCGTATGCGAATTGTCAGCGAGCAACGATTCGTACACAATGAAAACATAGCTGTCAGGCTAACATCCAAGCGTAGACGAGCGCTTCAGCGAAGCCAGCTCACCCGCGGTTTAAAAGCAAATCTCACGACTTTCTCACAAGTGTTTTTGCATAATGCGTTGCATGTTTCTATTTACACGCAGCGTGGTTATTTGCGATGGCTGATTCTATTAAAACGGCGAGTCCAAAGTTCTATCGTTCAGACGCTCCTGCGGAGGTCGAAGATGACGATGAAACGAAGGCTGACCGGTCAACTGATCTTTCGAGAGAGGCAAAGCTAGACGCTCCGGCCCAGGGAGACTTTCGCCCATCTCCTGTTGATGATGCTTCTTCCAAGAAATTTCTTGGCGACTTAACGTTATTCGACAGCTCGGTCTTGCAAAACGCAGCTGAAAAATTTGAGATACCTACGCTCGATTTTGATCTGCCGGTAAAGGGTGACTCCTCCGCAGGACAAGCCGAGGTTTCTAACTCGAGCAGCACCCACTTTTTAAAAGAGATACCTAAAACAAGCGGCGCAAAGGTTACACAGGACGAAACCGGCGCAGTGATTAGCACCGAACGAACCGACGGAACTTCACTTCGTCTTGAAGTAGGACCTGGTGGTGAACAAAAATTCGTTGAGAGTACTGACGACAAACCAGACAATAAATCATGGATTAAGGACGCCACCGGTACTTGGACCTCGGATTCTAATCCGTCGGAACGTCGACAGTCCATGCGGGTTGAAGCGAACGGTAATACCACGTTTACGTCTATTGACGGCGTGCCTCACGTTATAACAGGTATGGGAGTCGCGTTCGTCGGAGACACCGCGAAAAATCTACATTTCGATGACCAGGGTAGAATTGATAAAGTTGTTTATCCGAATGGCAAAACTCGAGCATTCGGATACGCTGACAACCAGGACCAACCGAGCAAAGTCTCGAGTCTAGAGCCCGGTTCGACAAATTGGCACCACTTTACTAAGTCCGACAAAAATCTCTGGCACCACACTGACGCAACCGGTACTGAACTTAGTATGCCGTGGCGCGGAACAGTAAACATCGGCCATCGCGGCACTTATGCGACTCAAGCTGAAGCTGACAAAACGGGCTCATGGACCGCGACTAGAGCCGACGGCCGTAGCGAGAGCGTCAAGTTTCTCGCCGACGGGACAGAAATCGGCACCGACGCGTCTGGAAAAACGACGTCAGCGTATCAAGGTGAAACCGCAGTGATCGGCGTCAAGGCCTTTTGCCGGTTGACGACAGTCAAATCTGCCGCTTGACATAACTGTTACCTCCTTTAGTTTCTTAGTCTTCTGGTTCTTTG
>JADYXR010000122.1 GCA_021772095.1 Candidatus Obscuribacter sp.
GCTACAGCTAGCGCTGTACGCCTCTGTGGCGGTATCATTCCAATCTCTAAAGGTAATTACAATGGACTACCTTTGACACAAAATTATTGACAGATCCTACCGACATTCCACTGAGCCTCGACGATCGACTGCGTCTGCACCAGGCTGTTTGCTCCGACCTGAATTTGATCGCGCAAAGAGCTGGAAGCAAATTAGTGTTTTCCAGTTTTCTGTACGCTCATGGTCAATTTAAAGACGCGGAAACTTATGGAAAATGGGCGAAGGAATGTGCGGATGAAATTCCGATTGAGTTGCTCAAGCAAGAGAGCGAGCAGCTCAAAGCTGACATGGCGCTCTTCGCCGATCCGGAAAAGAGAAAAGAATTTTTGAATGTCGCTATGTTCCTGCATAGTGATGGCAAACAGCCAAGTGCCAATATGTTGCCGCTGCAAACGAGAAAAATGATGACCATGCTTTATATGGGAACTGAATTGAAGCGCGACGGCCAGGACATAGCTGCTGAGTTCGGTAAGACCACTGGGTTTAAGCCTGATCTGGCATTCGAGATGGCGAAAGAAACACGCCAGAAAACAATTGAGATTCTCGGTTTCGATCCGCTCGACGCGAAACAGGCTCGTCAGGATCCCGAGGTGGCATCACTGTTTGGCGGCATCTGCGAGATCGTTTCAAACCCAGAAAAGTACAATCTATATAAACTTGTGGACGACCACAAATTAGAGAAAATGCAGAAGGAATTAAAAAAATACACCGGCATCGACAGCATGCTCACCGATATTGGCGTGGTGGTGCTTACCGCAGGTGTTCTCGCTGTGTCTCGCAGCCCCAAGGTACAAGCAGGAATCGAGAGCATGTTGGGACACACACTTCCCGGCGTGGAAGTCAACGTCGCTCGGCTGACCAAAATTGGTGGTCTGACAGTAGCCGCCTCTTGTGCGCCTCTCGCCAGGCACTACGGATACAAGGCAATGAGCGGTCTGGCGGAGTCATGGTCGGATACTGCGGTTCATGTGGTTGGCTCGCTTGCAGCAGCTGAACTAGGAGGAAGAGTGTTAGGCTCCGGCAGCATGTTAACCGGAAGTGCCGGCAGAGGAGTGACCACTCTTAGAAGTTTCGATAAGGTTGGCAGCGCGGAATGGCTAACCGTGCAGGGTTACAACACAACCGGCAAGTTGGCGGATCTGCTCAGGACCAATGGATTTATTTCAGAGTCCAAGATTTTTGCCAATGTACCAAGAGGCACCGCTTTGTCATCCGAAGCAGGATTGAAGGCGATCGAACAAGCAAACCTGACCAACTCCAGATTGGCAACCGTTGCAAAGTCAGTGGCCGAAGACTTGCGGTCCGCAAGCGGTATCGATAGCAGCAAGCTGGCTGATTCCCTCGGAAAATCCAGCGGTGGAAAAATTGCCACCGTGGATGATATCGTGAAAATTGTCGATCAAGAAAAGTTATTGCTCGAGCAATACTTGAAAAACGCTAACAACGCCAGGAAATCAACATCCATCGCAGACTCTCTTGCCCAGCATGGATACACGCCGGAGAGAGCACGCATCGAAAAGGCGCTGGAGGGAATGGGCGTAAAAAATGTTGGAGAAGCGGAGAAATTATTGAAGCAACTAGAGAAAGGCGTTGCCGATCAATTTCCGAAAATTGCCGAGATGCAAAAATCAGGTCTTGTATCTGGTTCAACCAAGCTCATCGACCTTGCCGCCATGTCCAATAGACCGTTTGACGGACCAGGGCTGGAACGGCTGTTGTCGCGCGTTCCCGGCAATAATCGTGGTGCCTTACTGACCGATAAAATCATCGACGAAGTGGCAAGTGGAATTAGTAAAGGCAGAACGAAAATCCAAGAGGCCGTTTTATCCAATTCAACTGCGGTGAATTTACCTTCAGTCCCAAGCCATTTTGGTGTGCCAACACCGCATGCGGTGGCGCGAAATAACTGGACCACGGCACTCACTGCCGGTGGTGCGATCACGGGCACATACAATTCCATCGTAAAGACCTGGGACCTCGCTCATGCAAATAATCCAGCCACCGGTCAGCCTTATTCTTTTGGCGAAGCATTCCGTGAGGCGCATTTTCCGACCATCCTCGATCCAAATGCTCCTGCTGTGCTCCGCCACGCCACATCGTTCATTCTCGGCACTGCCGGTCAAGCTCTGGCGGGTGCGCTGATGCTTCGACCAGGCGCAATTCATAAAGGCACCGAGAATGGTGGCTTCCGGTCTTCAATGTGGGATGCTTTGCCAATAACCCAACGAGGATTGAATAACTGGAATGCCACCGTTTTTGCAAAACCAGGAATGAATGGAGCAGGAGCTCTTACCGCATCCCTGTATAAACCGATGATGGAAGACTCCGCAAGACATGGGCAGCAAAATGCGCGTTACAAAAATCTCTTGCGCAACAGCCAGACCCCAATCGAAAATAAGCCATTGCAACATAAGTAGCGCAAAACCGTTCATAGGGAGATGGAACGCCTCTCTAAGCAAAAAAGCCGGACTCGAAAGTCCGACTTTTCTGGTGTGCGTTAACTTGATTCGAGTGATCTATCTTTTGTTCGGCTCGATCACGAGATGAAGTTCGATCTTGTTCGGTGCAGCGGTCGGTTGTGATTGCTGTTCGAAACTTGCGAGTTGAACTTCTTCGGTGTCGCCGCCCTTCTTGGCAGTAACGTTTACTTTTCTGGAGAAGAACACTTCCGATCTGTTGACCAGTTCTCTGTATCTTTCAGGAGTCATTTCAGCGGCTCTGAATGGGCTTGATGGAACTTTAGCCATTGCGATAGAGATAGGTGAAGAGTCGCTTTCCAGAGGGTAGGCGTAGACGAAAATCTTTTCGTTTGAAACTTTGCTTGTGCTATTTGCTGCGGTGAAATCGAATTTGCAACCTTCGCCGCCGACTTCGATCGTTTGTCCAGCTTTAACGAATGGATTGTTTTGGTATTCGTTAGGATAGAGCTGTGTCAGTTGTTCTCCATCGTAGTTGAAGATCATCAAGTTGCAATCTTTGTTGGCGGCAACGTTGACCTGAAGTCTTTCGCCGTCTTTGAAATGCGGCTTGTCGCCTTTCTTGTTCAACCAGGCGGTGACAATTTGTTCGCCGGCGTTGACGTGGATAGTCTTGGTACTAGATGCGGTGCTCTTAGTTGCGACGACTGGTTGTGATTTTGCTGGGATCACTTTAGCAATCGGCTGAGTCTTGGTTGTGGTCTTTACAGTCTTCACTTGCAACGGCTCATTAGTCGACTTATGAATAGCTGTCGAAGTCGCATTCTTTGAAGTCGTAGTTGTGGTTGTCGTTGTAGTTACTCGTGCCGGAGCGCCAAGTTTGGTCGAGCGGTTTGGTGCGTTTTTCTGTTCGATAAACAAACCCTTGCCGAAGACGTGACTGCCGTCGTTCATCACGTTCTTAACGCGTGGAGCCGAAGTGCCTTTGTTTTCGGCAGTCGTCACTTTACCTGTTTGCACGGACTTGACCGGCGTCAGGGAAGGCGTAAGCGACTTAATGATGATGCCTCGGTTATCACCGACGTTTTTCATATCATCTTTGGTCGGTGTCTTCGGTGCTTTCGATTCGTCAGGCGCATCCGCAGGTAATGCTTTGGTGTCGGCGGGAGCCGCTTTGACCGTTTCTTTAGCCGTGTCGTCGGCGAATGCCGGAGCTGCTGAGCACGATGCAATCAACAATGTTGATAGCAGCAGTAGGTTAGCCCCTTTGGTATTCATGATTCTCGCCTCTCTTACTCAAAAACTCTATGGTCGCAAAACGCCCTGTGTATGGATTACGGATGCTTCAATCCTTTTAGGCGGGAACCCAGAAAAGATTTTAGCTTTTGTCAGGCGGCTTGGATTGGGGTGCCTTAATCTGCTGATGCAGTACTTCGCCGGGTTGTTGGGTGACCAGTTTATTTATTCTATCAAGCAACTTCTTCGGTGTGATTGGAAGCAGGTATGTGTGAGCGTCGCCTTCCTCATCTTCCTTCACCGGCGGGGTGTCTTGTTTTAGGGCGAGAATGTGGAAAGTTCCACCGGGCAAGTGGTTGACCAGGATGGCCTGGTTTCCGACACTCTCGATTACCGCGTTGGAACTGGCATCACGCTGGGCTTTGATGGCGGTCTGATGCGGTGCAGGAAAGACCTGTAATGCCATTGTATCGTCAATATAGTAAACGTAGATAAAGCACGGAGATTTCGGCGTGATGGTCATTTTAAGAGCGTCGCCGAACTTATAATCCAAAGGCGCTTTTTCAAACGAAACCGTGAGCATGAAGTTTGGCTGCGACGAAAACGACCATTTGCCCTGGTATTGGTAGGCAAAGATAGCCATCGTGATAATTCCGCAGATCAAGAAGGCGACGACTCCCGGGATTATGTTGAGCAAGCTGGGTGCCTCATTGTTTGACGACTCGGAAACCCCAAGCGCCATCAGAGAATCAACTGATAGAGCCATGCGAATGGATGTGGTGGGTAGGTTTAAACCCGGTAAGGTAGCCGTGTCTCCGCAGTGAATCGCAACCACTGACTCGCCGTCGAACAGTGCTGTGCCCGAGTCTCCCGGGGCCAGCGCCAGATCATGGAGCAAGTGGAAGCGATCGTTTCGTTTCAGTGGACCAAGAAAACTGCCTATTTGAGCCAATGGAGACAACGAGGTTGTGTAGACGCCCAGGTGAATCGGGTAACGAATCGCAGACAGCGTCTGGTGTTGGTCGATCTCTTTGTCATATGTCACCGGCAGCGAACGAGCGCTGGACTCGGGTTCAATCAGATCGATAGTTAAAGCGGCGACGTCAAATTTAACCAGATCGCCTTCGTGCCTTTGAAAACTCGGATGCAGCTTAATCTCTCTTATCACATACCGATTGCCGGAGGCTGGAAACTTCACGGTCAGACTGCTTGGCGCGCGGACGAACTGATCGACTACGTGCCCGCAGGTAATCAATGTGTTGGGCGCCGCAATCCAGGCTTGCCCTAAAACCTCGTCCCTGTCGCCTTTCGGGATAACGATGTGGGCGAGCGCTCCGCCGAAGATGTCCGGGTCGCGGGGGAGGCGTAATTTATGGCTGCTTGTCGCGGGCACTTGGAATCCTTTTAGGGTGTCAATCACTTACCATGTTATCGCAGCTCAAGAGGTCTCCAAAATTGGGCCCTATAAAAAGCTGTTATTTCTGCTAAATTCACATTAGATGAGCGAACAAATCGTCAAACCTATATCGGACAAAAAGAACGGGAAAGTGCTTTTCCTGATTTTGTCGTTCTTATGGCTCCCAGTCTCGTTTATCCTGCCTTATTCATTTACCCATCATATGGCGACCACTGATTACGTGGGCGATTTGCCCGGGCGCAGTCGGTACACCGACGCACCGGCGCAGTGGCGCGTCGATGAAGCCAATAACGAGTCTATTCGCAGCGGCATGGTTGGCGTCGTGGTGGCGCTGGCAATCTTTGCGATGTGGCGGCTCGATCGACTTATAACTAAAGATCGTTCAGACCTCAAGGGGACCTGGATGATTGTTATGCTCGGAGCTTTCGCGATGCTGTTGTGGACCGTTTGGACATGCGCTGGACATCTGATGATTCGCGCCCATGACGAGATAAATTCGGTTCCGGCTGGTTTGCCCGGGTTGGAAACGGAATAGCCGGTTAATCGTGCTTAAACTTTGAGTGATGTGACTAAGCATCCCGGCGATTGTCGTTCTACGAGCCGAAATCCTATATTATAAGTACCGTTCTCATCCCTGATTTTATGCGCGTTGGACTTGTGCTTTCTACGAAACCCAAGCTTGAAGAGATTCTCGCTGTTGCTCCCGAGTGGCAGACCACTTTCGAGCGGCTCCATCAAGAACCATCGAAAGACGGAAAAGCTCGCGTAGTAGCGCCTTTAGAGCTGTTCCAAACGCTCGGCGCCAAAGCTATCTATACAAAGTTGAAAACATTGGGTTCGCAAACCGATGGCTTCATCACGATCCTCAGAGATTTTTACTATCAGCCTCTTCTGGCTAAGATGCTCGAGAGCAATCAAAACTTGCGGCGTTTCTGGTTTCAGCGCCGAGTAGCGGCTGACGATCAAAAGCATCAAGCGGTTTCGTTGTCAGTAGAACTGGCTCAGAAGCTCGAAACTGCGCTGCTGAAACAATTGAAGTTGGGACAAGAAGACGGCTTCAAGGTCTTATTGCCCGCTTATGCTCAGCGATCCGTTCACAACGCTGTTGTGGATTATGTGAGAAACGAGTGGCAGTGGGAGAAAGATACGCTGCAGGATATCAATCTCGATCCGGAGCAAATCGATCCACGCGCTAACGTAGCCGATGACAACAAATATTCGCCTGAAAATCAGGCGCTGTCAGGCGAGCAAGTCGGGCAGTTGAACCAGCTTAGAGAGCGTCTGGCTAAGATGCTCGGCGAAAAAGGTTTTCAGCAAGAACCGCTGATCGTCGTCGATTGCATGTTTGGTATGGGTCTGACGCCACAGTCGAAAGTGGGCGTGGAGATGACCATGCGGGAATGTTGCGATGTTCTCGAGATCAAAGGTGAGACTCAAGCTCGCAAAATCGCCCGCTGTCAGGTCCTTCTAGACAAGGGTCTCGATATGATCCGCGACATGATTCGCTCGAATATGCCTGGTGTGGCTATCTCCTGGCAAACTGATATCAACGTCAACTCGGCATCAAGACGCGAACTCAATCACCATCTTGGTTTGACTGAAGGCGAAGTCGATCGGCTGATCGTCGGACGCCAGTATTACAGCATGTCTGAACTGGTAGACAGACGCGTTCTGCAAGCCAGCAAATTGTCTGAAATCGCTGCGCGTGGGGCTGTTGCAGCTTTCGTGCCAGTGGATTTGAACGCTGCCACACGCCGAGACCTGGTTGATATCCTCGGTTGCGATAAAGAAGTCGCTAAAAAATTAGTTGAATTGCGTCCGTTTTCCAGTCTCAATGACATGCTCGAGAAGAAGCTGCTCGATAAAAAAGACTTGGAAAAAATGATCAACAATGGTGCCGTGCTGAAAGCCGTCGAGAAAGAAGGCGAGCGTATCAATTTAAACACTGCCGAAGCCCAGCAGTTGCGTCAATTAGGTTTTTCCGAAGACTCCACCGCCCGATTTTTAAGAGCCAGACCGTTTCTGACCTGGAATGAGCTGGAAGATTTTCTCTGCGTGGATGCCGAATTGTTCAGAAACATACGAGAAAAATCTTGTTTAACAATTTCCCCGCACTAATTTTCAACTGACCGCCGTAGACATTTTTGTGAACGGACTGGAAAGCCACCGGCGTTAGAAAAGGTGAGAGTCATGAGTAATCGAGTTGAATTTAGCCCCGAGATAGTCCGACTAGCTCAGGCACGAGCCAGTGAAAGCGGCTCAAATCTGTCAGACGAATTGGCGCGTATCACCGTCGAAGAAGTGATCATGAACGCTGACCCGGAACTTAATCTCTTGATGGAGCCGGATTGCGCACTGAGCTCGATTGACTCGGTGGTCGCCGCCATTGGTGCCAACGACGTAGTCGTTAATTCCAGACATATAGATGTCCGCGCGCTAGACGATGAAGGTTATGTTTCGCTGTCCAAGGCTCTGGTGGGAACACCGGTGTTGACGGCGGGCACGCTCGTTGTGTCGCTCGACGGCAGCCTCTCTGGTGAAGTGGTATCACATATCAAAGCAGGCACCTGGTTGAACTCGGAAGGGCGATTCGGAGACGATGAAGCTGTTCGAATTCAAGCAGAACGAACCAGTGGCTTTGACGCTGTCGCCACCATATCCGGTATCGTCCAGGGCGCCCTCAATGCCTCGGATAAATCGGCTAATAGAACACCTGAAGTCAGCGAATTGCATCAATTTCTCAAAGAGCCTTCATCATTCATCACCGCTCGTCAGAAGCAGTTAGTGACGGCGTTGTGCACGAGTTCCGAAGTAAGAGATATGGCTCGCGAGGTCCATGTCGAACTTTCCAGAGGCGCAGTCAATCGCATGCTTCGTGCCGAAGCCAATTGGAATCGTCGTACCGAAGAGATGGTCGACAAACTTTCTCCGAAGTTCAAATCATTGACTCGTGACGAATTGAAAAAACATGTCACCATCACTGGTGAAGAATTGGGCGGACAGTTTGAAGCACCTGCCTTCCGCAAGGCACTGCTGAAGCGCGTTTCGTCTGACGAACTTTCTCGTCGGTTGGGCGGAAATGCCGCCACCAAAATGAAAAATCTCTACGATCAAATTATTGCCGGCAAATCACCTAGCGATGCTGTGAAGCAAGTGGTGAAAAATCAAGTTGCCGTCGACATCGCGCAATCCATCAAGTCTCAACGTGGACGTGTGGAAAATTTTGTTGCCGTGACAGCAGAAGAAATTGGTCGTGCATTCCAACAATTGGCTTTGCAACCTTCTTATGCAACTCACAGCAAACAAGATGAAGGCATCGATGCCATTAATGAAGCGCTGTTGTTACTCGAAGCAGGCGATGTTGCTGAGAGCGTCAAGGCGATCGAAAAAGAACTGATCGAAGGCTAGAACCGCTGACTTTGTTCGCCACCATAGATGGTGTGGCCGAACGAAAAGAAGTGCGTACTGCCGATCGAAAGAACCGGAAAAACGAATGCCCAGCGAACCGAGCATGGCGGTTTGTTGGGCAATTTCGTCAGCGTTTTGCCAACTTTCGTGCAGGCATTTGCCAAGTGAGTTATCCTTAAATGTGCGGGGCTGAGAAGGGACGATGCCAGGTGTTGGCATTTGTGACTGAATCCTGATTCAATAGCCCTTAGCCTTGCGCGCTGGAAGGAGTTCCGGAGCGCAACCAGTGGGTGGAAGAAGCCGTATTTAAGGAATAAAGGAAACTTATGAAATTGACGACCTTGAGTCGGGCATTGTTTAGTTTAGTAGTCTTGATGTCATGTATTTCTATTCCGAAAGTCGTTGCAGCTCCTGAAGGACGCGACGGCATAATTCTCGATGCGATGCATAAAGAGCTCGATCGTTCGTTCGACAAGCTCAAGAAGGCTGGCGAAGCGCCGGTTTATTATCTGGGCTATCGCGTCTACGACATTGATTCACTCTACATTTCGGCTGAATACGGCGCTTTGACCCGAAATGTCGAACCGGACCACGACCGGGTTTTAAACGTCGATCTGCGAGTCGGATCAGAAAAGGTCGACAACACTCACAGAACACGCGACTCAGACGTGTTCAGTTCAATTCGAGGCTCCGGCTCATCAAAGCAATTCGTTCCTTTAGAAGACAATGAGCTGGCGTTGAGGCAAGCAATCTGGTTGGAAACGGATGATGCTTTTAAACAAGCACAACAGCAATTCGCGCGCGTGCAGGCCAACAAAGAAGTCAACGTAACCGAGGAAGATAGCTCGGATGATTTTTCGAAAGAAACCGCACAAAAGTTTAGTAGTGAAAACAAAAAGTTCGAAGTCGATCAAGAAAAGTGGAAAGCTCTTGTCAAGCGACTTTCGGCGATCTACAAAGACTATCCTGACCTCTACGATTCGTCTGTTGTTTTCACAGCAAAACTGACGCGACGTTATTTGATCAACAATGAAGGAACGGAAATCGCTGACTCGAGAACGGATTTCCGTCTTTATACAATGGCTCAGGCCCGCGCTGACGACGGCATGGACTTGTGGCTTTACGACGATGTTTCCGCGGTAAAACTCGATGAGTTACCGAGCGAAGAAAAATTGACGGCGCTGATCAAAGGCGTGGCCGAAAATCTCGTCAAGCTGAGAACCGCACCAAAAGCGACTCCGTATGTCGGACCGGCAATCTTGCGCAATCGCGCAGCCGGTGTATTTTTCCACGAAGTGTTTGGACACCGCATGGAAGGTCACAGACAAAAGGATGAAAAGGAAGGCAGAACGTTCACCAAGCAAATGAACCAGAAAGTAATGCCTGAGTTCATCAGCGTTCTCGATGATCCGACAACTGATGTAATGGGCGGCATCCACTTGAACGGATTCTATGAATACGATGACGAAGGTGTCCCGGCACAGAAAGTCACTCTAGTGGATAAAGGAACGTTGAAGTCGTACTTGATGTCTCGGTCGCCGGTTGAGGGCTTCCCTAAATCAAACGGGCATGGTCGATGCGATCCAAGAAACAATCCGGTTTCCCGAATGGGCAACCTGATGATCAAATCCGAAAAATCCGTTCCTTACGACCAGCTGCATCAGATGCTGCTCGACGAACTGAAAAAACAGAACAAGGCTTACGGACTGATTTTCGATGATATCGCCGGTGGTTACACGATGACGTCTGCACGGGCGGCGCAAGTTTATAGCTTGCAGCCACTGATTGTCACGAAGGTCTTCGCGGACGGCAGACCTGATGAGCTTGTTCGCGGTGTGAAGATTGTCGGAACGCCGCTCACAGCGCTCGAAAAAATCATTTGCGCCGCTGATGACGACGGTACATTCAACGGCATCTGCGGTGCTGAATCCGGCAGTGTTCCAGTCTCCGCATCTTCACCAAGTCTGCTTGTCGGCGCCATCGAAGTCGAACTCAAAGAAAAACGCTCTGACAAACCGCCGATTTTGCCTCCACCTCTGCACGATAAGAACGAGGTCAAAAAATAATGACTAATCTAACTAAATTCGAGGAAACCGATTTGTTTCAACAGTCATCTTTGTCTCAGGAAGAATGTGTGATAAAAACGCCATCGTTGTTTGATCAAACTGCATCAATGAGAGTTTCAAGATTCTCAGCATCTCTTTCGCCTTATCTGTCATCGAAAAAACTGGTGGCAGCCGCATTGGCCGGCGCGTTTGCCTTAGCGAGCTTCGGCGGCGACCCTGCGTTTGCGAAAGACGAGAAAAGCAAAGATAAGAAGAACGACTCGACTGTAGCGAAAGAAGAGAAAAGCAAAGACAAGAAAAAAGACTCGGCAGCCGATAGTATCGCCCGTGATGTCGTTGACAATCGCCCCAAAGTGATTAAAGAAGAGAACGGAAAGATCTATTTGTCGCCAGATGAAAATGACGTTCTGTTCACCGCGTTGACTGACGAGATGAAGCGCTCCACTGCACAGATGAAATTGGGAACGCACGGCTTACCTTATTACGTTCAATACAAAGTTCTGGAAACCGAAATGTTGTATTTGAGCGCCAGTTGTGGTGCTCTCACATCCGAGAGTACGACTAGATATCGCCGCCTTTACACCGACATTCGTGTAGGCGATTACGAACTGGATAGTTCGAAAGACTCATCATCAGCTGGTTCACTTTTCGGACGATTCTCATCGGGCGGAAAAGAACTTCCGATCGAAGATGATTACTCCGCCATTCGGCATGAAGTCTGGCTTGCCAGCGACAGTAATTACAAAGATGCGATCGAACAATTCGAAGCAAAAAAGGCGCGTTTAAAAAGTCGTCCGGAAGCAGACAGGCTTCCTGAAATGACGAAAGAAAAACCGGTCGTCTTCATCAAACCCGCTCTCCATCTCAAAGCTGATAAAGCAAAATGGAGTAAGGTGACCAAAGATTTGTCCGCGATATTCCTGAAGTATCCGGAGATCGATAACGCGGTTGTGCACTTCAGTGTTCAAGTCGCCAATGCCTGGCTGATCAACAACGAAGGCTTCAAGCATCGCGATGGACACGTTCAGACATTGCTTTCAGTGCTTGCGAAAATTCGCAGCAAAGACGGTCAAGCGTATTCCGACGTGGAATTCGTTGCCTGCGAAACACCTGATGAAATGCCGGACTACGCGACCTTAGAAGGCAAAGTCAACAAGCTGGTCAAGCGACTTAAACGCGTTGCCGACGCACCACTTGTGACCAACTACAGCGGACCGATGTTGTTTGAACCTGAAGCATCATCGTCGCTCATGCATGGCAGTCTCAACAAACTGCTTGGTGGCGCCCATGATGTCAGCGGCGGTTCGTATTACGCCGATCACCCGTTTAAAAACAAACTCGGACAACGAGTCGGGTCGCGCATCGTCAACATAACCGACGATCCATATGCAACCGAATTTCGTGGCAAAAAATTATTCGGCAACTATGAAGTCGATGATGACGGCGTGCCAGCCGAGACTATCAAGCTGGTAGAGAAGGGCGTGCTCAAGACGTTGTGTTCCAGTCGCCGTCCGACCAGGGGCGTGTTGAAGAGCAACGGGCACTCCGGAGATGGAACGGGGACAATCAGCATTTTGTTCGTTTCAACCGAACCATCCATGAATGCCAAACAAATGAAGAAGAAACTGATTGAGCTTGGCAAAGAGCAAGGCTACGAGCACGTCTATATCGCCAAGTCTGTTGCGCGGCTGCCGACCTGGATGCTGAGTCTCGGTTCGTCACTGTCCAGTATCTTTTCTAGTTTTGGTGGCGGACTCACTCTTTATCCGACGGAGATTTATCGCGTTAGCGTAAAGAACGGCAAAGAAGAGCTGGTTCGCGGCGCGACTGTGAGCATCCAGCCTGACCACGTTTTGCGGGATCTGGTTGCCGGCGGCAACGACGCCACTGCTTCTCTAGTGGCTCAGGGACCGACTTCCGCATCAAGCATCGTCACTCCGTCCATCATTCTGCGGGATGTGGACATCAAGGAGCCATCGAAGGAAACCGAAAAATTGCCTATCGTGCCGAGCCCTGTGAAAGAACAAGCTCAGCAGGTGGAATAAACTACTGCACAACTAGTTAAATTCTTGGAAAACTCTTTCTAAAGGTTTGGCTGCTCTTTTGATGTAGAATCGCGATATGGTTAGCGAAACGCCCGTTTCTTACATTCAATGTCCTTCATGCCTCAGGCGCAATCACTCCGATATGCAGTTCTGCATATACTGTGGCGCCGGTGTCACGCCGGAGGCTGAAAGAAAGCGGACCGCCAATCCTTTGACCTGGCGCACCTGCATTCGCTGCGGGCAAACCGATGAGCTTAACCAGAATTTTTGTATCTTTTGCAGCGGCAAAATAGTGGTGCCTGGCAACGACGCGCAGCCGGACTCGAATGCCTATCGCAAGTTCAGCTGGGAGCTCGAACAAATCGACGCCAGCAAACTGATGGAGAAGGGCGATGAGCCCAAGGTTCAGCAGCCTGTCAAGCATAAAGTTAAACGCGCCAAGGGTAATAAAAACATCGGGCTGACGCTGTTATTGGCTGTGATCGGCATCGCTGCCGGTGCCGGGTTGTCGTTTTTGATTGGACAGAGCGGGCTAGAGCGTGTGGTCTTGCAGTCGACTACATGGCAACATAAAGACCTGGTCGTTTACACCATTGCCGGCGCCAATATCGGCATTAAAGATCAGAGTGAACGAATCCACATCTTGACCAAAGCTGACGAAGAGGGAGCATTGAGCATCTCGGAGCTTTTGCCCAGCAAGTATGAGATGACGATTACTTCCCCGAAAGGCGAAAGGGCTGTGGTGAGGTTTCCAATCGTTGAGAGTCGAACCACTGTGCTCGGTTTTCCTGCGCGTATCATTCCTGGAAAGAAATAGCTGCTGCTCAGCCAAAAAGCTTCATGTCGGCGTTTGTTGTGGCTAAATAAACTGCCAACCCGTTATGATAATGCGGCTAAGTTCGCCCTGATTTAGCTCTCGTTGTACTGGGCATGTGAACTTTGTATACTGGCTGGACTGATGACAGCTACTGAGTCGATTAAAGCTTGCCCTACGTGCGGAAGAAATGTCCCGCACGACGCTCGTTTTTGTGGTTTTGACGGCACTCTTTTGATGCAGCCGCAAAACGCTCAGGGACCGGATAAAGTCTGCCCGAAGTGCCAGCGAGTGTTTCCGCCTTACGCGGTCTTCTGTCCGATTGAGGGCGCTGCTCTCAACGTATCCAATAATTCAAAAGCAAGCGACCGCCCGCACATTCAGGTTTCGCCCGCCGATGGCAGACCGTATATGCAGACGCAGCCGACCGGTCAGGATAAGGATGTCAACTTCGAGCGGCATGACACCGCGCTCATGGAAGATGTGAAATTTGCGTCCTTGCACGACGGCGATGCCCAGCAGGTTCCGCAACTTTTTCCAGGACAACAGGACCCCAATCAGGTCGCTGCCCAGTCTGTGTCGACGGCGCAGGCGCCCGTTCAACAACCACCTCAGCCGCCACCGCAGCAGCAAGCTCCTCAACCACCAAGTGATCCTTACACCGAAGCGCTTGTCGCCACCGGTGGTTACACGACCAGTTTGATTGGCAAAACAATCGACAACAAATACCTTATTCAATCGATGCTTGGAGAAGGAGGTATGGCGGTCGTTTACAAAGCGCACCATACCATCATGGAAAGAACGGTTGTAATCAAAGTAATGCACGGCTGGTTGCTTTCCAACGAAAAGTCGATCGAACGTTTTCAGCGTGAATGCAAGGTTACAGCCAAACTCAGCCATCCAAACATTGTCACCGTATTTGATGTGGGCACCCTGGGCGGCAAGGCACCATATCTGGTGATGGAGTTTATCAAAGGCGAAGCGTTGGCGGACAAGATCCACCGCCAGGGCGCGTTGCCGTTTACCACCACAGCCAATATCATCATTCAAATGTGCCGCGGTCTGCAAGAAGCGCACAACTTCGGCGTCATTCACCGCGACTTGAAGCCTGATAACGTTTTGCTTCAAGACAAATCCGATCGTCCTGATTGGGTAAAAATCGTGGACTTCGGCATCTCGCACATCATTCACGAGAGCGGGAAGCGTCTGACCAAGACCGGACGAATGGTGGGCACACCGGAATACATTGCACCTGAGCAATTGAAAGATCGCCCGATGGACATGCGGACCGACTTGTACGCGCTCGGCATCATGATTTACGAAATGCTGACCGGTCACGTTCCATTCGAAGGTGAGAGCGCAGAAGCCATCTTGATGAAGCATCTGATGGACGATCCACCGCCGATGAGCAAGTACAAACCGGAATTCAAGGACGGCACGCCGTTCGATCACATTGTTACAAAGCTGCTTCAAAAAGAACCTGACGCCCGCTATCAGACCGCGACCGAGCTTCGCCTGGATGTAGAACAGGCGCAATCGCAGATTCTGTTCAAGCGAACCTGACAATTAATCAAGCAATACGCTTTTATCCCTGCTAAACAATACGTCGTACAATGTAGGCCTGGTGGCCGGGATCCCGGAAGCCCTAAACCCTTGTTGTAGAGGTTCTGTTGTGATTGCAAATCGCAAAACTCGCTGTCTGGCGGTTATTTTGTCTGTCGGCATGGCGTTGACCAACTCCATCACTGCTCTGAGTTTTGAACTTGGGCCAACCGTCAACGATCTTCCGAAGGTGTACAAACAGCTCGATGCGGTCCGGCAGAAAGGCAACAAGAAAGAGCTTGCCACGCTGCTTTACACAGTCGGCGATCTGGAATCGCAGAAAGGCAACGCGGAAAAAGCTGAGCAACTGCTGCGCGAATCATTGACGCTCGATGAAGAGATCGGCACCAAAGTTCAAGATGTGGCCGGTGGCAAATTTTGTCCATCAGTGCACACAAGAATTGGTCTGGCTGCGATTCTTATAAAACTCGGTCGTGCGGACGAAGCGCTTAAGCTCTACGAAGAAGCGGCTGCCAATGCAAGAAAATACAATCTGCCTGAAGACGAGATCACGATCAACAAACAGTTGGGCAGCGTTTATCTAAGTACCAAACAATTTGATCTGGCCAAAAGTTGTTTGATGAAAGCAAAAGAAGCCGCTGAGAAGAGTAACTCCAAAGAGAGTCTCATGGCGGTTCTTTCTGAGTTGGCGGCACTGTCGCGATACAAACGAAATTTTGACGAGGCGATCACTTATTTGAAACAAGCGCAAGCTCTGATCGATGATAAGAGTGACGAGCTTGATTCCGGGCGGGTTTTGACTGAACTCGGTCGGACATATGCCGACATGGGAATTTCAGAAAAGGCGATGGAATTCTACGAGCAAGCCAACAAAGCCTATGAGGGAGCTGCGGAACGGACAGCACAAGCTGAAGTTTTGATCTCGATGGGCGAACTTGATCTGGCTGAACACAGATCGGATCAGGCTTTGAATCGCTTGAAAAAAGCGCTTGAATGTCTGGACGGAGAAAATTCGCCAAAACTTATGGCGCGCGCGCTGACTCGTCTTGGCGCTGCTCAAGCCGACACCGGTAGCATTGAAGAAGCACTGGCGAATCACAAGAAGGCTGAAAAGCTGGCGGCAAAATCAAAAATCGCTGAAGAAGAATGTCTGGCGATCACAGAACAGGGTTATGACTATTTGCTGGAAGGCAAATCTGAAAAAGCGCTTTCCGAATTTTTGCGAGCCCAGAAATATCTAGATAAGCATGTTGGCTTGAAACAGACAGAGCGAGCCGATGTTCTGAAATATTGTGCGATGGGATATCGCAACGTTGGACAATTCAAAACAGCGATTCAATATTATTTGCAAGCCGCTCAACTTTATAAGAACGCTGGCAAGCCGCTTGAACAGGCGTTGGCCATGGACAGTATTGCTGCTGCATATCTCGACCAGGGGTCGTCAAGTTTGTTCGAGAAGTATCACAATCAAGCCAAAGAAGTATTCGGCGCAGCCGGCGTGAAGACAGGCAGCAGAGCCGACGCTCGCGCTCAAGCATCGTTGTCGTATAACTACGGACAATATTGCGTCATGAAAAGTATGTACGCCGATGCAATTGAAGCGTACGAACAATCGCTGGCAACCGCAAAATCAATCAACGATACTCTGGCTCATTGTCAGGCTCTTCGTGGTTTGGGCATGACCTATCTATTGTTGGGCCAGGCTCAAAAATCGAAAGACAATTACTTAGCCGCATCGCAATTAGCCGAGAAAGCATCCAGCTTAGAAAGTCAGTGGGACTGTGCAACCGGGCTGGGTAAGGCTTGTTTGAAACTCGGTGAGAATCAAGAAGCCGAGAAAAATTTGTTGAAAGCGGTATCACTTGCGGACAAGGAACGATCGAGTCTTTCGCGAGACAGTTTTAAAACTGCTGCCCTGGATTTGAGAGAAGATTGTTTCTTCGATTTAGTTGATTTGTTGATCAATGCCAAACGTTATGATCAAGCACTCGAGATTGCAGAAAAAGGAAGAGCTCGCGCGTTCCTCGACATGTTAGAGGGGCGCAAACAGACCAGCTTGCAGACCCGGCAGGTGGCGATGGTTTCTAGCGACTTGACGGCGTCTGATTTCACTCCCGATAAAGAAACCGTCGGCAACCAGGAAGCGCCAATTCAGATTGCCATGGCGACATTGCCGAGCAGCACATTCCGTGCCGTTCAAGTAACGCCGCGCACAACGGCGACGGTTGAATCGACTGTAATTTCAACGTCGAATGCAAAACCTCCGAGTCTTGCCGAAATTAAATCGCTTGTGAAAAGCTGCGACAGTTACGTCGTTGAATATTTAGCCATGCCTGAGAAGATTCTGGTTTGGGTTTTAAAGCCGGATGGTGAAATCCTTGATGTGAAGACCATACCCGCGAAAATCGAAGACGTTAAAAACCTGATTCGCGAAACGCACAAAACAATTACGACAGCGCCGAAAGGCATGGATGAGTTGCATAAGCTCAATAAAAAACGCCAGGATAATTTGCGGGCGTTGCACAAGCTGCTTGTCGAGCCGATCGAACCGTTGCTTCCTAAAGACGAAAATCAATGTATAACGATTGTTCCGCATGGTCCATTGTTTAGCGTTCCATTCTCGGCTCTAGTTACGCCGTCCGGCAAATTCATGATCGAAGAGCACACTCTTGCATACCTGCCTGCCATCGGCGTCTTGCGAGCAACGGAAGCCCTGGACCCGACTGCCAGAGCGAGTAAGAATTCGCTTCTAGCTTTTGGGAACCCGATCACCGAGATGAACAAATTCCTTGGCAAGTTGCCGTATGCGGAAAAAGAAGTCAAAAAAGTTTCAGCGTTGTTCGATCCTGGAAGCATTGCAGTTGAAGTGCAGGGCGCTGCCACTAAAACGAAATTCCGCGAATTGGCGCCGAAGTACAGTTACATCCACTTAGCCACACACGGTTTAGTCAATCAGGATCAACCAATGGAATCCGCTGTGGTGCTGGCACCAGAAGCGGGTGATGATGGCTTGCTGACAGTGAAAGACATTCTGCAATTGCCGCAGCTCAAAGCTAAGATGATAGTTCTTTCCGCTTGCCAAACCGGTCAAGGTAAAATCACCGGGGATGGTGTCGTTGGATTATCGCGCGCGTTCGTTATCGCGGGCACACCTTCGGTGCTTGTAAGTCTCTGGTCGGTAGATGACGTGATGACGGAGTACCAGATGGAGACTCTGTATTACGAACTGCTTCGCGGCGCCAACAAAGCGTCCGCCCTTCGCAAGGCGCAATTGAAGACGATCAACTTCCTCGAAAAGGGATTGTCATCCTCAAGAGATCCGGAGGAGAAGAGCACTGCTGGCGGTGCCATCGTCGGCGACAGGGCCAATCCGAGATACTGGGCTGCATTCCAATTAATTGGCGAGTATAAGTAATCAGGATGCGGTAAAGTACGACGCTGTGGTAAAGAACTTCAGCGCTGTGCGCGCGGGTGCATGTTCCTCCGTTGCAGTCCAAATTGGAACGATGCACGGCTGCAATGCATATTCGCGTGTGCCTGCTTAGATAAACATCCCAGGGAAGTTTTTCCAAGACGTGCTCAAAAACTTATCCTTAGCGGAATGCGATCAGGTTTATTTGCCGGCTAACTTGACTGGATACACAGGCGGCTTGGCGATGTACGCGCGGATGCCACCGAAGATACGAGTGTTGACTCCGGCATAACCAGGGCTGTTTTGGGCGCCCATGTTGAAGATTTGCTGGGCTCTAACGTAAGCGTCGACTGGTAGTCTGCGCAGAAACGGTATGCGTCGTGCAATTTCTTCGGTGAGGATGATCACCTGGTTGTTCTCACCTTGTCTGAGGTTCGAATTACCGAAGTTATTGTTGAGGGTGAAGTCGCCGAGCAACTGCCATGGACCTTTTCGATAGATGGAGCCGACTGAGTAGAACTGGTCGCCTTCCTGGAATTGACTCAACACTTCGCGAAAACGAATTTGTCCAATGATCGATCCGTACACAACGGCGTGACCGCCGATTTGTTTTGAAGCGTAGATCGAAGGCAACAAGTCATTGAAAAACTGATCTGAAAACTGATCGGGATTTGCGAACAATGCTCGTCCGAGGAATCCAGCTGTGACGGTCGTTCCGTTCTTGTTGTAGAGATCTTGGTCGATCTGGAAACCAACTGAGTGAAAGTTTCGATCAAGCAGTTGATACTTGGTGTACTGATCTCTAAGGAAGAAGTAGTTGGCTGAGATACGAGTTGAACGTGTCAGTGCGTATCCGAGAACGGTGTTCGGCAGAATACGATAAACCATGTCGGTTCTGTTTCGGCTTCTGGTTTGGAAAACGTTTGTTTCTGCACGCAGTGAGTTGTCGACCGTTGCGCTGAAGAACATACGGCTGGGCAGTGCGTAGAGCAGGCTGGACTGCATGCCTTCGAAGCGGTTGAATGCCGGTGCGCGACGAGGCAGATTGACTGGTGTCAAATCGAAATCGCGATTGTCCGGTGAAGTGGTGGCATCGTTAGGCGAACTTTGAGCGATATCGATTGGACGAAGTTGCGCGGTATCACCGGCGGTGTCCGTTGCATCTGATGGCGCATTTGGTGCTGCTGCTTCGCCGCGTAATTGAACAGAAGCGTCGCCGGCGTCGGTAGATGATGCAATCGATCTTGTTGGTTTTGACTCGAGTGGCTCTGTTGAAACGCCAGGCTCAGTAAGGACACCTGGTGTCAAATCGGTGGCTTCAGTAACCGAAGGCGCGACATTTTTGTCTTCAGCAGTAGATGTTGCAGTTTTGTCTTCGAACGTTGATGTAGCAACTTTGTTCTCAACTGCTGATACAGCAGCTTTCTCTCCAACAACATTTGTCTTTTCAGTTGCAAAAACCGAAGCGTGAGCGACAGCATTTGTTGTTGCAATGACTGTTGGTTTAATTTCCGATGTGAATTCTGCTGGATCGATTACTGGTTCTTGCGATTGAAGAAGCGCAATCGTATTTGGTGCACTTGCGGCGCTGACTGGTACTGTCACCTTGAATGGGGAACTCTCAGGAATTGACGTCGTCTGGGCGTTTGCGGCCATCGCGAGAGTCAAAGAGAGTGCCACCGCAACTGGTGCAATCGTTTTTAACTGAAAAGTCGGTGACTTCATGTTTTTTCTAATTCTTTAGTAAGTAGCGCCGAGTTGCCAACAGGAAAGTGCCACAATCCATGAGTGGGATTATAACGGAGTTCTGTTCTGGTTCATAGGGTAATAAAGTGTCTAATGTCTAATAACAAAGGCAGCTCGCGGCTCTGGTGTAACATTATTCGCAACACGAGCTGCACAGGAGTCAAGGTTGAGCGAGCATCTTAGTCATCGAGATCCATCGATAAGAGTAGTACTGCAGCCGAAAGACACCAATAGTCAAGGGACAATTTTTGGTGGCATCATTTTGAGTTATATCGATTTGGCGGGTGCGGTGCAGTGTGCGAAGACCACTCGCCAGCGAGTTGTCACTGTTGCCGTGAAAGAAGTGCAATTCAAATCGCCGGTATATATGGGCGAGGTGGTCAGCTTCTACAGCAGTACGACGAGAGTCGGCACAACGTCGATATCTGTTCATGTCGATGTCGAAGTTTTTCGCGGGCACGAAACTATTCCCGTCACGCAAGCAGACCTGACGTTCGTTTGTGTGGACGCTAACGGCAAGCCGACGCCAATCGTTTCCATTTAAATTAGCCAAAACTAAACTTGCTGAAGCTTTCGGTTTCATGACGCTAACTAATACTAGAGATTTCTTTCGGCGCACCAAAATAGAAAAAAGAAGAAACAACAAAATGGCGCTGATCGATTTTTTTGAAAAAAGGACCCTAGCAGTCCAAGCCTTCAATCGCGCGTCCATGGTGTTTTAACTGCGTTGTCGTCGACACTGTCGTCGCTTCCTTCATCAACCAATCCGGCGCTCTTCTTCCTGTAAGAATCAACACGGTGTGATCTTCTCTGAGCTTGAATCCTTCACGCACTTCGTCCCAGTCGATCAATCCAACGCGTGCGACATCGAGAAGTTCGTCACCAATGACGATGTCATCTTTTCGTTTCAACGCTTCGATGATATAGCCAAGACCCTCTTTGGCAGCCGTTTTGTCTTCGGGCAGAATGCCGTTGGGCGCGCTGTAAAATCGAAAGGTTCCGTTTGGTCCTGAGCCTAACCGATTTACACCGGTGTAATTGACTACGAGATTTCCGAAGCCTTTTTCTTTATGGTTGGCAAGTACCTGCAATGCTTTGCCTTCACTCGAATTTTCTTCGAGCTTGTCGAAGAACGTGATGGAAACATTCTTTCCGGTGGACAGCGCTCGCATTACCACGCCGAACGTGGCAGTTGTTTTGCCGTTTGCAGTGCCGAGATACAGTCGAATCTTCTCGCGACTTTCGTCCTTCGATATGTCCTTCGTCAAAGCGGATGAGGAGTCCGTCTTCGTCATACAGATATAACCTCACTGAGCCAACCACAAAACATTTGTCGGCAGCCATAATCATACCGCTTGTGATTGGCTCTTTGAAACAGTTTTAGTACTCCAAACAAATTTTAGTCTGGAAAACAAAAACTCCAAAATCCTCGGTTTTGGAAAACGGGATTTTGGAGTTTTGAAAGTCAGCGTTTGCTTTGTTGTTACTTCTTCGCTGGAGCCGCTGTTGCGGTTGCTGCTGCAGGGCTCGTGGTGGTCGAAGTGACGGCTGTATCTTTAGATGATGGATCGATGTCCTTTTTGAGAACTTCAATCGCTTTGTTCAACTGAATGTCGCGACCGTCGGCTGGTGATTTGTCGAATTCTTTGTAGTGAATGTCAATCCACCAGGGACCCTTGCCTGATTCGTAATCCTTCTCTTTGAGATCGACTTTGAAGTCAGGGTTGATGCCGTGTTTATGGATGTCGGTGTCGTTTGGTGTGAGGTAGCGTGCGATGGTGACGTTGATACCAGACCCATCGTCGAGGCGGTTGATTGCCTGAACGAGACCCTTACCGAAGCTGCGCTGTCCGACCAGTTTGGCGCGGCCGTTGTCCTTCAACGCACCACTCAAAATTTCGCTGGCAGAGGCGCTGCCTTTGTTGATCAAGACAACCATTGGTTGTTTGCTGATCGGACGGCTCGACGAGAATGTTGATTGTTTATATCCATCAGCATCAATGGTACTGACGATGACACCACGGTCGAGGAACATGTTGGCGATTTCGATGGCGTTGCTCAGCAATCCACCCGGGTTGTTGCGCAAGTCGAGAATGATGCCGCTTGTGTTTTCCATTTTTCTAAGTGACTCTCTCATCTCGGAATTGGCTTTCGACGAGATGAAGCTATCCAATCGGATATATCCGATATTGCCAGGCAAGACGTCGGCGCTTGCGACAGCGCGAATTGGAATTTCTGCTCTTTGCAGTCTGACTTTTTTCTTCTTGTTGTTGGCGTTGAATGTCAGATCGACAGGACTGTTGATTGGTCCACGAATATTTTTAACGACCTGGTCGAGGGACTGACCTTTCACCGGCTTGTCATCGACTTCGGTGATTTCCCAACCAGGGAGAATTCCGGCTTTATATGCCGGTGTTCCTTCTATAGGAGCGATAACGACGACTTTGTGTTCCTTATTCATGCCGAGCTGCATGCCGACGCCGAACAAGTGAGCTTCAATCTGTGAACGCTCTTCATCAAAGGCTTCGCGATCAAGAAAACGTGTGTATGGATCGCCAAGGCTGTAAAGCATGGACTCGATGCCCTTGTGAGCATCGTCCAGGGTTTTGAGCTTGCCGTCGTAATGGTGTTTCCAGCGGTTCCAGTCTTGAGTTCCGCCATCGGGAGCGAATTTCTGTTCGTAATAAGTCTCTTTGATCAAACGCCAGGCGCGCTGGTACAGAACCTGCGGCATCACCGCCGGAACGTTGCGTGCTTGAGCCAGGAGCATGGGGTTGTCTTTGGTCCCGTTTCCGCCATCTGCTACGAGTACATGTGTGTCGCTCGTGTTGTCGCTGGCAATCAACCAGCTCTGGAACCCGAAGAACAATAAGCAGATGCCAAGCGGGAGGCCTACTCTGGCAAGCATTTTGGAATTAAACAAAAATCGGTCCTCTCAGGAAAATTAGATCCCTATTACAAAATATTAGATCAAATGCATTCAAGTAGTGACGGCTGATCCAACAACCGTAACAACAAAATTAGAGCCGAGCAGCACCCTCCATTTATAAAATGCCTCCTTTTCAGCAAAACCCCACACGCCTCACATCGATATTTCAAAAAGGGCAAAATTGTTTTACTCAAAGTGAAGGTTGGCAATTTTTAATTTTAGCCCTTTCAAGTGGCTCTAGTCGATGCTTGGGTCGGATTTTTGCCAGGATTTGAAGAGAGTTTAAAAATTTCGCGTGTTCATGTCCATGGTCGGTCGCCTAACATGTGGAACGACGGTGTCGAAAGTTACTAGTTCCAGTCCTAAAAAAAGTTTTGGAATTCGACCTAGAAGCAATCCCGGAGCGAAAAATTGTCCCAGGTGTCAAGTACATTAGAAGCAGACAGCGGCGTTCGGCCGGGTCTTATACGCAGTGAGTCGGTCGACCAGCGCGTGCTCGACGAGCAGGTCAAGACCGAGTCCGAAGAGTCCGGTTCCGGTCTTTCGGGCAGATTTCCACTGCCGAAAATATCACAAAAGTCCAAGACTCGACTCAAACTTCTGGTAAGCGTAGCGCTTTTCGGCAGCATTTTTGCGTTTGGCAAAATCGATTTATCTCAGAGCCTGCAGGCAGCGCTTCACGCAGATAAGGGTTATCTCGCCCTGGCCTGCGGTTTGTTCCTCAGCAGCATCTTTGTTATGGCTCGCCGCTGGCAGCTCCTGGCTTCAGCAGTGGGCTTGTCTCGTCCTTTCCTGCGTATGGTTCAGCTTTGTTATGTCGGGCTGTTCTTCAACCTCTTTCTGCCTTCCACGGTGGGTGGCGACGTCAGCCGCTGCTATTACCTGACCAAGGGAACCAATAAATATCTCCACGCGCTCACATCCGTATTGGTAGATCGCGCCATGGGTCTGGCCGTACTTTTATTATTTGCTACCTTCGGAATTCTTTTCGGACCTGGTGGTAACGGTCTGCCGATTCAATTTAAAGTTCCGATATTCATTTTGACCGCTGGTATGTTTCTGGTTCTGCCATTTTTGCCGCAGCTCTGCACTCGTTTTCTCGGTGAAAATAACTGGGTGAGCCGAAAACTCAATCACAGTTCGGCCAAAACCTATTGGCAGGATCGCAAGCTCACCGCCATGACTCTGTCTCTTTCTCTGGTCAGTCAGATCATCATGGTTGCCTGTCATATCGCAGTCGGACTGGCTCTGGGTCTCGATCACATTCCATTGTGGTATTACTTCGTCTTCTATCCATTGGTCGCCGTGCTCGGCTTTGTGACGCCGAGCGTCAACGGAATCGGTGTGCGTGAATGGGCTTACACCTATTTCCTGACGATCATGAACGTTAATCAGTCGCTCGCCTTAACTTATGCCTTGATATGGCTTGGTCTGACGACGCTTGGCAGTGTGGTTGGTGGTATCGTTTATGTGGCTGGTCGTTTTCGCCCGATTGAACGAGATGGACAAGAACAGTAGTTCGCCCGTCCTATAGATAGATAGCGATGGCAATTGAGCCGCAGAATTCTGGAAGCGATCTCGAACGATCGTCCGCGCTTGGCTTCCAGTCCAGATTCCGATCGTAGATCATGACTTATAAGAAACTGATTGGCCGAGAAAGTCCTTTGCAATTGCCGCTTGTTCAACAAGTGGTGGCATTCGGTCGCAGTCGTTCTGTGGAAACTTATCTGGTTGGTGGTTACTTGCGAGACCTGCTCTGGTCGGGGCACAAGCGCGACGCTAAGGATCTGGATTTTGCTGTTGCCGGTGGCACCGCGATCGATTTTGCAAAACATCTTGCTGCAGAAATGAACGGTCACTTCGTGCCCCTAGATCCAGTGTTTGACACGGCTCGCGTGGTTTTAGAAGATGGTGAATTTCTAGATTTTTCCGGTTGTGTGGGCGGAACAATTGAAGCCGATCTCAAGCGCCGCGATTTTACCGTCAATGCGCTCGCCTTCGATGCCAGCCGCCCTGACTGCGTTCTTGATGTAGTCGGCGGTATGGAAGACATTGAAAAACAATCTATAAGAGCTGTTTCGCGTAGCATTCTGGAAGAAGATCCCTTGCGAATCGTCAGAGCCTTTCGTTTCAAAGCCATACTGGGAGCCAATATCGAGAGTCAGACTCTGGCATGGATCAAAGAGCTGGAAGGCGCGCTTAAACCGATTGCCTGCGAACGCATCAATGCTGAAATGTTCAATTTACTCAACTCACCGAACGCTGGAACCGTGCTCGCTGAGATGGGTTCCGTCGGTTTGCTCGAAGATATTTATCCGGAATTGCGCGAGACCAGGCGCGTCACGCCCAATCAATATCATCATCTCAATCTTTTCGATCACAGCGTAGAAGCTGTCAGGCAGCTGGAGATGGTGCTCGATGAAATGCCCGAGTGGGTGACTCAATCTAATCAAGAGCTGTTATCGTTTGGTATCACTCGCCTGGCAGCAGCCAAACTGGCAGCATTGCTGCACGACATCGGCAAACCGGCGACCTGGGAAATCAACGAAGACGGGCGTCATACCTTCTATTCGCATGACAATGTCGGCGCTGATATGGCAGAAGGTACGGCCGAGCGCATGAAGTGGTCGAAGCCAGTGTCTCGATTCATCGTCAAACTGATCAAGATGCACCTGCGACCTGGTGCGCTTTTTCATCAAGGCACACCGACGCCAAGGGCGGTGCACCGTTTTTATCGCAAAGCCGGAGTCGACTTGCCCGAGTTGATGATTCTCGCCTACGGTGACCTTGGTGCCACCTGTGGTGAGGGGCTTCCGGAAGAATCGCGCGCGAATTTGTCGGGCGAGTTCTTCGATCTATTAAATGGATTTAGAACGTTTGTCGATCGAAGACTCGACATCAATAGATTGCTTACAGGTGAAGATGTCATGCGAATATTAAATGTGGCACCAGGCAGAATGATCGGCGAAATTCTGGAAGCTTTGAGCGAAGCGCAAGGAATTTCCGAAGTCCTGGATCGCCCAACTGCTGAGCAATTTGTGATCGAATATCATGCCAAAAAGTATTGCAGCTAACCAAAATATGCTTGGCAAGTAAGATTTGCGGTTAAAAGAAAATATCCCGGGAATAAATTAAGAGACGAAGCTAAGGCTCGTCTGGATTTCAAGAGTTCAAGCACAGAGTATGTGCAGTCCTAATCGTTAGGGCTAGTTGCTGCTGCGGGAATGCAGCTTATTGAGGACCCAAGATCATGATGAATACTAAGGTTGACAGACTCTTCAACTACACTGTCATCGCGAGACTCGACGATGCAATCCCATTGCATACCGAAGAGTGGCAGCAAGTAGAACGGCTCTTGAACCAGATCAGTGAGTTTGTGCCGACGTCCATGTTGAACAGCGTTACAGAAGCGATCATCTCGTACGCTGACGATCAAGCCCGTCGCGGATATCTTCTCGGACAAGAAGATTTAGTGACTGAGCTCAAGAAAAAAGCATCCAAGATCGCATAAGTTTTTCTTCCACTTTCCCGGTCAGCGCTCCGAGTAATCGGGGCGCTGTCTGTATTTGGGCGATCTTGAGTTTTTGCGATTTGCTGAATCCTGGTTGATCTTTGATCTAGGCGATTCTTGGATCGTGGCGATGAGGACACGATGTACTCATCGAATTTGCTGAACGTCCCAACGATTGTATCCGCTGAATCCATTGCTTCACGATTGTCTCGACTGAGGACATCCCGCTTTCTACAGCTCTTTTGGCTCGTGTTGTAGTCGCTCTTCTTCAAGAAGCGATGACAACTTATCTCTGGCCTCATCTACTTTGACTACTTGCCCGAGGCGTTCTCTTATGCGGAGAGACCACGAGTAGTACAACTCGGCTTGTTGGAAATTGCCGGATGCCTCCGACATTTGGCCAAGGAAGTTGATCAGGTGATCGGTTTCTTGATCGGCGTTGCTCAGCAGATCTTCGCGGTTGCGAATGGCCTGGAGCATGAGAGATTCGCTGCTGCGGTAGTCTTCTTTGATGTAATGCAATTCAGCCAGTGTGGACAGTTGTGAGACGGCCTCTTTGCTGTCTCGTCCATATTGAGCGATGGCAACGGCGAGTGCTGCTTTGCAGACAGCAAGCGCTTCTCCAATCTTGTTGGCGTTGAACAATCGTTCGGTTTCGTAGCTCAGAATTTCTAGAGCAAGAGAAGTTTTGTCCTCATCGGCGGTGGCAGGTTTTGTTTCAACTCCGGCAACTGCAATTGGATGTCTGCTCAAACATTTTCTGAGAATGGTGCTCGAGATGCCGGGGTCAAGCCACTTACCGCCGTCGGCTACGGTGACGATTGCTTGCGCAAGTTCCGAAAGCGCGCTCGTTTTCAAATAGTATCCATCAGCGCCTGCTTCGAACGCGTTGTTGATATCTTCAGCGCGATCGCGAGCCGTGACCATGATGATACGCGTGTCGGGAAGCGCTTCTTTGATCATTCTGGTAGCGGCGACACCATCAATTACAGGCATGCCGATATCCATCAGCACCACTTTTGGTTGGTGCTTTAAAACACTCGATACTGTCGTTTTGCCGTCTGCGACATCGGCTACGACGAGAATGCGATGGTGCGAATTGAGACTTCTCTTGATAAGCGATCTGACGAATTCATTGTCCTCTGCTATCAACAATGTGATCAAACCACTCTCCTCCTTGTCTGCTCTATCGAAATCAAATTCTGGTCTAGTATCCGTTTTTCCAAAGTTGGAACCAAATTCAAGTTTCAATCGCTCGATGGTGTTGGCGGCGCGCACCGACACATAAGGATTCTCATCGTCGAGCAGTAAAAACAGAATGTGCGCAGGTGTGTTGTGATTTTCAGCGAGCGCAAAACGGACGTCGTCGCTGGAATCTTGAACCAAAGCGTCTAAGATGGCGCTGGTGACCGAAGGATTATCGATCACACCGATTCTCACGTCTACGTTTTCGTGAAAGGCAAGCGACTTTATGGTGTCGTTGGGAGTGCTGATGTTAGCCGCAACGCTCGCGAGCAAGATCGGGCATTTAGCGGTAGCGGCAAGGCTTTTGAGCTGAGGACCCGGTGTCTCCGGATCGTTAGCCTGGAAGTATTGCAGTCTAGGGCCTGATGAAGAAGGTCCCGGAATCATAAGGATTCCTCCTGAAGCGGTTATGTGTAGACCAGAAATTGAACAGAAAGTTCCATGTGATCTACAGGTTTTATGCGGAAAAACTAATTGTGCGACGCACATTCCCCAATTTTATTATTCCAAGCGCACCCAGGCGCTTGATACAGGAAAACATATGTTCTCTTATAGGGTAATTCAGATTAGTGTCGATTGTATAGTCAGTTGTAGAGCCAGTTTTGAAGCACTCGTAAGAGAGCATTAAAACTTACCTTGGCGAAACTTTTGTGATTGTAGGCTGAATTAAACGTGGTATCACTTGACCTTCGCGCTTTTGAAAGTTTTGCGCAAGTGCTGAAACGCCCGGCAGGAAAGCGATTCCGACACAGGTATCGCTGGGATTTATTGTATAAGGATGGTCAGTTTTTGTAGCTCGGATGCTATCAGTTCGGTTCGCTCAAATAACCGGATAGCGTGGCGAAAGCTTTTTTCAGCCTCTCCATCGATTCAGCCATTAGCTGCCAATCCGGCGTTTCGCTTTTAGCCAGGCGCTCCAGTTCGTGCGCATGCGTCGACAATTCCAGCGCATAGATGCTCGCGCCCATACCTTTTATTTGATGAGCGACATCGATTACGACTTCGGCATCGTGTTGTTCGAAACCAGTGTTCATGCGGTTGAACAATAAGGCGCTATGTTCGATGAAGGTACTAATGATATCTGTTCGACCATCTTTTCCAAATGTGGTGTCAAGCATCTGCAGATCGATCGGTGCGTCATCAATTGACATGGTAATTTTCTGTTCCCCGGAACTCAGTCCACCACGTAGTTTGCGGCTTTCTTGATGTGCTCTTTTGTAAACCTGATCATTTTACGGTAATTCACTCCAAGCGATTGGAAAAACGTTTTATAATATCGCAGTAAGAAAGCCGTCACTTCGGCTGCGGTAACTTTTCAACGTGAGTTTATGGACAGTCGCGTAATCAAACCCTGGATGAATATAACGTCCGAACAAATCGCGGACTGTAGAGTTTTCACAGTACATAAGAAATTGTCTCGCCGCGAAACCGCGGGCGCTGATCGGACACACGATTTCTACGTGTTCGATTCGGGTGACTGGGTCAACATAATTCCGCTGACGGAAAATCGTGAAGTGCTGATGATCGAACAGTATCGTCATGGCACTGAAGGTTTTACTCTCGAAATTCCGGGTGGCAGTGTGGATCTTGATGATCCATCGCCGGTCTACGCTGCAGAACGAGAACTGCTGGAAGAAACAGGATATATTGCTCAAAAGTGGATACCACTGGGACAAAGTCATCCGAATCCGGCTATTCAAGGCAATCTTTGCCACACGTTTCTTGCGTTGAATGTTCGGCAGATTGAGATTCCGGAATTTGCAGGAACCGAAGATATTGCTGTTCGTCTTTTGCCGCTCGATGATGTTCCTGATTTGATAAGAAGTGGAGTGATCACTCACGCACTGGTGATGGTGGCATTCTATTGGTTGTCGCTTAACGAAGACGTAATTCGGCTGTAGTTCGCGCTGCCCTGATGTGACCCAATTTTAAAAAAATCGATCAGCGCCATTCTGTTGCTTTTTCTTTTTTCTATTTTGGGACGCCGAAAGAAATCTCTAGTATTAGTTAACGTCAAAAATCCGATGCGGCAAGCAAGTTGGTTTTTGATTGCGGGTCGATCGTGACGAGCCGACTTGATCGTTCGGCCGGATCATTTAAACCGGCTGTCCGAGGGCGACTTCAGGGACGCACTTCCAGACCAAAACGTCATGCAATGCCGTGTTGCCCGTCAGTTTTTAGTTTACGTAGTTAAGCGGATTGTTCGGTTTGCCTTCGACGCGAACTTCGAAGTGCAAGTGCGGACCAGTCGCGAAGCCTGTTGCGCCTTCGTATCCGACGATGTCACCCTTAGCGAGGTTGTCGCCTTTATTGACCGCGAATGTCGAAAGGTGAGCATAAAGAGTAGAGATATTTCGTCCGTGACTGACAATTACGACCTTGCCATATCCGCCCATCCAGCCGGTGAATAGCACGTGTCCGCTATCCGATGCGCGAATTGGTGAACGTCTTGGACCAGCCAGATCGATTCCGGTGTGGAATTTTCTACGTTTGAAAATTGGGTGAGTACGCCAGCCGAATGGTGAAGTGACCTTGGCGCGAAGTGGCATGGCCATTGTGCCGGTGCCCTTTTGCATTGGTTTGCCACTGCTGTTGACGCTGGAAGTTTCCATCGTCAAAATTTGTTTCTCGAGAGCCTTTGATTGAACAGCAAGATCACGTTCCGCTTGTTCGAAAAATGCGCGTTGCGTCTTCAGGTTCTCTGCGACTTGTTCTTGCGAGACTCGCAATCTTGTAATTTCCATCGTCTTTTTAACGATGTCGGAAACGAAATCGCCCAGTTTATTCTTCTCTTGATCGAGTCTATTCTTATTGTCTTGCAAAGCTTGTTTCTTCGCGCGCAACTGATCGATCAGACCGCGGTCCAGAGAGGCGATGCGCTCTTGAAAGTAAACGCGGTCAATCAAAGTCTCCAACGAGTCGACTTGAAATGCCATTTCAAGGAAGCTCAGTCGATGTCCTTCGTAGATTTCACGTAAGCGACCACCGGCAAGACCTTCGTGCTTCTGCTCAGCAGTCTGAGTTTGATTGATTACGGTTTCAGTATTATGAATGTTAGAAACTGTAGTCTGCAGCTGCTTTTTGCTGTGGTTAAGCGTGCCTTGAGTAGCGTGCAGCTTGTGCGTGATTTCGCTCAGTTTCACATATGCCAGTTTTTCTTTCTGTCTGGCACCGGCAATGCGGGCGTGAATCTCTTTTCGTTTTTTATCGATTGCTGAGATCTCATCCTGCACATCTTTCTTGGATGAATACGACGAGGAGGAAGATCCTTTCTTCGAAGGACCGGAAGTCCACAGTCTGGTGTGCACCTGGTTTTTGCCGTCACCTTTTTTGATGACGGTTTTACCGGCAGCGGTTGCCATTGCGACACTGTTGCTCATCACGGGGATGAAGATAACTGTGGCAACCACAACTTTGATGACTTTGTTGTGCAGGTCAAACATGGCTGATTGAATTGCGGATTCCATTAGGAAATGAACGAAGATTCGAGGTAAGACCAATATCGTTAGAATGCTTCGCTATAAGAGCGAATGTCATGACCTCGACAGGTCCGTCAGTTTACCATTAGACTCCAGTTCAGTTTCTGAATCCTTCTTTACTACCAGTGTTGTAATTAGTTTCTATGAGCGGCGTCTAAACTGGATTTGCTGACCGGGTGACTCTTTGCGGTCCCAATTGACTCACAGTTATATAAAGCTTCAATACGCTTAAGCGCTACTGTTCTTCAAATACTTTAAATAATAGATGATAAACTTAAGGCTTGTTTATCGAAGATGAGCTAAGTTAAGTCTCGCTCATCTGCGAGTCATGATAGGGCTCGGCGCTTGCTGCGGCTGAGCTTCCACACTAAATCAGGTGGCGATGATGTTGAAAGAAATTGTGAAATATTCGTTGGATATCAAAGGAAGCGCAGAGCCTACCTTTGTAGAAGTGAAAAGTCCGTTCGATGGCGAGATTGTCGCTGCAGTTGCACAAGCTGATGAGCAAACAATCGACCTTGCCATTGCGCAGGCGAAGAAAACTTTCGAAGAAGAAATGAGTGTGATGCCGGCATGGAGACGCAGTGAGATTCTCACTGAAGCTTCCCGGTTGATTCAAGAGAGCGTCGAAGAGATCGCTCAAATCATCGCCCGCGAAGGTGGAAAGCCGCTGAAAGATGCGCGCCTCGAAGTCAACCGCGCTTCCATAACATTTGCAATCGCCGCACGCGAAGCATTGCACCTTGACGGCGAACAGCTGCCAATGGATGTTTCGGCTGGTAATGATAAACGAATCGGAATCATTATAAGAGAACCAATCGGAGTCGTCGGCGCAGTGACACCATTCAACTTCCCGTTGAATCTGGTGGCGCATAAGGTGGCACCAGCGCTTGCAGCCGGTAACACCGTGGTTTTGAAACCTTCGTCGCAGACCCCGGTCGCGGCATTCAAACTGAAAGAAATTTTGAAGAGAGCCGGTCTGCCGGACGGCGCACTGATTGTGGTGCCATGCCGTGGTGCTAAAGGCAACGCCTTGATTAGAGATCCGCGTCTCGCCTGCCTTACCTTCACCGGAAGCCCGGAAGTGGGCTGGAGATTACGCGGTGAAGTCAGCCCTGGCACCAGAGTAATTTTGGAACTTGGTGGCAATGCCGGTATCGTCGTTCATGATGACGCCGATCTGGAAGCCGCTTCGCAAGCCGCTTGCCGCGGTGGTTACGCACACGCTGGTCAGGTCTGTATTTCGGTTCAAAGAGTGTACGTTCAAGAAAAAGTCTACGACAAATTCTTGAAACTCTTTACAGATAAAGTAAAGGCATTGAAAGTCGGTAATCCACTAGATGAACAAACCGATGTCGGTCCACTGATCGACGAAGGCTCTACCAAGCAAACGCTCGAGTGGGTTGATTCCGCTGTTAAAGCCGGAGCCAAAGTTGTGTCCGGTGGAAAAGCTCTGGCCAACAACTGCCTGGAGCCAGTCATTCTGGTTGATACCACTCCTGATATGAAAGTGGTTTGCCAGGAAGTATTCGGACCAGTCGTTTCGGTCATGAAGTATGACACCATCGACAATGCCATCAAAGAAATGAACAGCGGTCGCTTCGGCCTGCAAGCCGGAGTATTCACGCAAGACATCAACGTTGCCTTCAAGGCCGCTAGAAAGATCGATGTCGGCGGTGTCATGGTAAATGATGCTCCGATGTTCCGTGCCGATCACATGCCTTACGGCGGAAGAAAGGAATCGGGACTCGGTCTTGAAGGTGTTAAATATGCCCTTCAAGAGATGACTCAACCGAAGTTCATTTGCCTGAATCTCAAAGACTAGTTGTCTTCTGAATCGCGCTTCAATTCGAGCAATCGGAAAGTTGCGCTAAGGTCTGAGAGATTGGAAACACATAGATCGGTAGTTCATGACGTCTAAATTCGATTCGATTAATAAGCTCGAGGGTGTATTGATTGTTTCGTGTCAGGCTGATGTTGGCGAACCGCTCTGCAAGCCGGAAATCATAGCCGCCCTGTCGCTTTCTGTTTTAAGCGGCGGGGCGTCTGCTCTTCGCTTGGAAGGTGTCGAGAATGTTGCCGCGGTGCGTGCCGTGACCGACGTGCCGATCATTGGGCTGACTAAAATTCATGGTATTACATACGATGAACGGATGAATAGCGCATTTATCACTTCTACCTTTGAAGAAGCGAAAGCCTTGAGTGATGCGGGTGCAGACATCATCGCGATGGACGCAACCGGTCGTCCGCGCAAAGATGGTTTATCCGTTGAAGAAACGATCACTCGAATTCATAACGAATTGGGCAAGCCAGTGATGGCGGATCTCGCCACTATTGAAGAAGCCAGCGCCGCTTCAGCTGCAGGTGCCGACATTATATCGACGACCCTGTTTGGTTATACCGCCGAAACTTTAGCAGGCGATGAAGTCGGACCGGGCTTCGATTTGCTGGAAGCTATGCTGAAGATCACAGATGCTCCAGTGATCATGGAAGGGCGAGTTTGGCATCCTGAAGAAGTGACGAGGGCGTTCAAATTAGGTGCTTATGCCGTTGTGGTTGGATCGGCGATCACGCGTCCTCACCACATCACGAAGCGCTTCGTTCGCGCTGTTCCAAGTGATCATGCGTCGGCGCAAACGAGTCGAAGCACTGACAAATCAAGCCGTGATTCGAAATGAATTCTCAATTCCCGATGTGGCTCTATCCGATACTGCTACTATCCGCGGTATCACTGCTTTTTCGTTTGAGATTGCCATGGCAATGGTCGTGGCCATTTGTTGTTCAGTGTATTCCTTTGATTCTATGCGGTGTGCTTGGGCTAACCATCGGTCCTGACTGGATGTACGCAATCATCGGCTGGGCATTGATTTTTCTTTTCTACGCGCCGCCTAAATTGTTTTACTCGGACTTGCAAAAATATCTGACCGCCCTTGATGCCACCAATTTGCGAAGAGCCGGTCGACGCATCTCGCTTTTATTTTGGGGTCTGTCCGGAGAATTCTGGAGAGACATGAGTGAAGTCCTCGCTTTATTTGTAGAACGCAAACCCGATGAAGCCGATAAGCTGCTCACGAAATGGCAGGGCCGAAGCGGCTTGCCAAAAAGTGTTGCTACAATTCCAGGAAGCTATCGTTTAATCGGTAATGGTGTCATGTGGTACTGGGATGACATAATTGCCGACTTCGAGCGTTTGAGTGCAGAAGGCAAAGTTTCAGCAGCAATGCAATTTTCGGCGGCGCGCGCATTTGCCGAAAAGGGACAATTTAACGAGGCGGTGCAATGTCTGAAGTCGGCAGGTATCGCTGAATCAAACCTTCCCCTCCACACGCTTGCGCTGACAATGCTGCCGTTTTTCGGCTTGATTGGTGGCACTTCACAAACCAACGCGCTGCTCAGCATACTTGTAAAACGTAAAACTGAATTTCCTGAATATTCGCGACTTTATTGGTCCGGTCGTTGCCATTGGGCCAATGGTGAGTTCGAGGCTGCCCAAGCCGATCTCGAGAAAGCTCGCGGAATTTCAATGTCTGAATTATTTCGCGCTCGCATCGACAGTCAATTAGAAAAAGTTCGCGAGCGTCAGCAGTCTACAGCGGCGCTTCTTTCTCCCGAGGAAAAGGCGACTCTCATAGCAGATGTCTGGCAGCTGTTTTCCAGAGCCGCGTTTGTACAGGAAATCATAGCGCCGCGAAGAAAATCTGTCGCGGTGATTGTAATCATCGGTGTGTTGTTCGCGATTTATTGCTGCACTGATCTATTGAGTCTGGCTGAACTTTTCGGAAACCAGAGCGAGTTTTATGTTGTTGCATTAGCGCTCAAGAACTACATCTTCAATACGTTTGCGTTGGTTCCTGAGCTGGCGTTGAAAGGAGAATACTGGCGATTTTTCACCTATCTCTTTTTGCACGCGCACTTCACTCACTTCGCTTTAAACGTGGTCGGACTTTATTGGTTTGGTCGAGTGGCGGAAAATATTTTTGGTACCAGTCGATTCCTCGCCATTTATATTGTCGGCGGCTTGCTAAGTGGTATTGCACACTCGCTTGTGTGTCCCGATCAACCCGCCGTCGGAGCTTCGGGTGCCGTGATGGCAATGTTCGGAGCAGTCGCTGCAGGCATCTATCGTTTAAAAGACCGAATGCCGGAATCAACCTGGCGCCTGGAACTTTCATGGCTTGGTGGCATGGCCGCAGCGCAATTGGTGCTCGATCAATTCGTTCCGAAAGTCGCCGCCTTTGCGCACCTTGGTGGCATGATCAGCGGTTTGGCAATCGGCATGATCCTCTCCATTCGTTCGGCTGCTCCTGACGAAGTCGATGGCACTCAAAGATTCATCGGCGGTTAGTGCGATTGAAAGCGCGATTGAAAAACGGATAGTGGCAACTCTCCAGGATATTTATCGCGACGGATGGTACATTAGTAAACGTCTGGTTCATTGGAAATGTCGGCATGCATGATTGTCCTACGTGTAAAGTTCCCCTCCATGGACACGAAGAGGTTTGCCCTTCGTGCGGCACCAAACAACGAGTTAAACGCAGCTACAGCGGCTTATTGGGCGGTGACGGCGGTCCGAAGAAACCACCTGTCAACATGGTTCCGTTTGTGATCACGATTTTTATAGTCGGCATCGCTATCTTCGCGATGGCGCAAAGCAGTTGGATCGGTCAGTTGCAGAAACGTGGACCGGTTGTAGTGGATCCAATGGATAAAATCAGTTGGATGGAAGCACGACAAATGCTCCACAGCCGCATCGATGAAGGTCTGAAAGCAGTCGGCGCGACCGGCAAATACACCTGGGCATCACAGGGGCAACCGGCTGACATCAACACCGCGGGTCCGGTTGAATTGACAATAGATACAGAACTCGCCGATCCCGCTTCTCGGCGACAGATAATCGACCCGCACAAAGAACTGATGAGCAAAGCCCAGGTGCCCACTTTGACTATGAATGAGACCAAGTCGCACGCAACTTGGACGTATACTGTTCAAGCGCCGGCAGTCCAACCGGCTGGGGAAAGCGCTGCTCCTACTCAATAACGCTTAGTGGAAAATTTCATTTCCCTCGATTGGGTGACCTGGACAACGGTTGAAAGGATCGAGTTATGAAGCAAGAACTTTTAAACGGACTAAACAGAATGGCAGTCGCAGGCGCAGTCTTCGCGACTTTTGGTTTGTTTGCGGCCGTCTGCATGCTTCCTTCATGGGCTGGGAACATCGGCTACGCAAGCGTTGCTGAACCGAGCTTGCCTACAAAACCTTCCGATGGTGATCTACCAGTTCACACCATTGAGAAGGGCACCAAAAGCGGTATCAAGACGCCCGAACGCTTATCCATCAAAGAGGATGGCGAGTGGCGCACACTCTGGCGCCGGCACAGAACCGGCAGCCTCCGATCGGACGCGGCTCCATCAGTTGATTTCGATCATTGTATGGTGCTTGCTGCGTTCCAGGGTGAAGGCACCACTAACGCGGGCATGGTCAATATCGATCGAGTGAAAGTTTTAACTGACAAAGTCATGGTGTTCGTCAACGAGTCAGATACGGACACGCCAAGTGGTGGCAACGACAAGTCTACGAGTTCTTCTTTTCATATCGTCAAGGTTGGTAAGTCTACTCTTCCGGTTGTGTTCAATTAACTGACGAAAAGCTCACTATAGAAGCTCGAACTTTGGAACGGGAACTCCGGAACTCCACTTCCGAACTATATTTTTCTGATTCGGTTGCTGAATTCCGAATTCAAATTTCCGAGGCTTCCTGAGTTTCGAAATAACCTGACTGACTCTTGAACAAAGTTCTCAGTTCTCCGACGGCAAATACCTGAGTGTGTACGGTAATTCTCTCTCGGAATTGACTGTCAGTCCCGCTATTCGAAGTTCAAATGTTTTGCCCTTCGAATGCCGAATCGGTTCGAAGTCAAAGGAGATCGAACCGCCCGTGGTGTCGTAGGTCGTAACCGGCAATGCGCCTTCTCGTATCGTTGAACCGTAAGTCGATTGCACTTCTAGATAGATCTTGTCCTTCAGCAAAACTCCACGATTGGGTGAAACGTTTTGCAGCTCGATCCCGGACCAGCCGTCATTCTCTGCGAGTATGGGAAGTTTCAACATGGCTGCATTTTTCGCGTTGGATGCAAGAAACGATGGTGCTTCTGACAATAATTCTTCGATGTCATCGATCCACTGTTTTTCAATCAGTTCTTGTCGATAATCCTGGAACACTTTTTCTCTGGCATTGTTTTGAATTGTTTTACGTAACTCCGGCTCAAATGCCAGTCTTTCCAGAGCCGCATGCCATGCCTGTTTTGTATTAGGCACTAACAAACCGTCCTGTTCGTTAGTTACCGAAGAAGCATACGCATCGACCTCAGAATAAATTCCAGCTATACGACACGCACCATAGTCTCGAAATTTTGTGTTGTTCTTGGAGCGATTAAACTCGTGATCTTCAAGTGGTGCCAACCCGATTTCAAAACCGCTTCTGGCGAATTCTTTGAGAAAATCATCGTAGCGATCGACCAGTTTCTTTGACGTAACTCCAGGCAAAGTCAGCAGTTCCGGCGGACTACACCCCCAGATTGTCACGTCTACTTTGTCATGGTGAGCACTCATAAATTCGGCAAGTGCCGGCAGAAAAACTTTGTACTGATCGTCCACAATTCGGCTGGTGGCGTATACGATACTAACCTTTTCATCGGGCGATCGACGAGATGTCGTTTCCGGTAGTTTCGAAAAATCGAATGACGAACGATAAATACGACAGCTGTCGTTGAAGCGACTCACTCTTGAACAAAGAAGCGGGCTGTAGACCCTGACTAAACTCGCGTAGGAAAGATAAACTTCCAGTTGTTTCAACCTCAGGGGCTGAAGATGGTAACGAGCTAAATCCGGATCTGTTGATGCCGAGATGTCCCAAAAGCTATCGTCGATATCGTAGATTACGGGTTTGCGTTTGCCGATTGCTTCGCTGAGCAAATGCCGATATCCGGGTTCCGTATTTCTGCAAAAGACGACCAGGTCGGCCCAGGCGATGTGAGACGACGTGGCATTCTGTTCCAACACGTGCTTGAACTTGATGCGGTGGGCGCTATCGAGTGCCGTCAAAGGTTTGACTACATTGATCTGGCAACTGGCGATGTACGATGGAATGATCGCCACCACCTGCGGTGTGCGACCTTTGAAAGGCAAGTTCGGCAGCGCCATTGGAATTACCTGGCTGAGCCGACAATCTCGCGATCAGCCGGAGCTTCGGTTTGTTCCAGGCGCTCTTTGCTGTGTCCAACTGCGTCGCGGAGCAATGCCGGCAAAGTTGGCACCGGTTTTGCCACTACTAGAATTTGATAGGCAAACAAGGTTCTGCGCACTTTGATCAATTGGCTGTTCATCGATAAAAGGAAATTGGCGAACTTCTCGTTTTTAATAACCAGTGGATATGGTGCGGGAACGCCTTCTACATTGATTACTTCAAAACCGCTTTCGGATATGACGCGTTGCAAACTATCGAATGTGAACAAGCGCGTGTGTCTCAGATCGAGAATTCCTTTTTTCGAGTAGTTGAACTGCCCGAACAAATGCATCCAGCGTGTCACGAAGAAGCCGATGTTTGCGCTGCTGACGATAAGGTTAGCTTTCGAATTGTAAGTGCAAGCTTGCATCAATTGCGCGAGGAAATCCTCGGGCGAATGCGCTTGTTCAATTACATCGAGCATCAAAATGTAATCATGATCGGTTACATCAATCGGCAAGCGATCGTCTGAGTCCGGATCGTGTTGATAGTAGTTGAGCTGTGGATGCGATCCACTAATAGGCGATTCGCGATCGAGAACCGTGACCTGACAGCCCTTTTGTTCCAGTAGAGGAATCAAGTCGATGGCGGAGTCGCCACCAAAAGTCAGCACTCGCGTGTTTGGTTTGATCAAAGCCAGTGCCGCGGTCTGCGAACTCTCGAAGGCCAGTTTTGGACGGTGTTTCCATGAATCGGTTGCAGCTGGTTGCACATCGAAGTTGCGACGATACATCAAGCAGTATTGTTGCAAACGAGCAGCACCACTGGCTTTGACTACATCCCAGGCGTACTTCAATCCGTTGACGTGGCAAACTTCTTCGCCGTAGAAAGTCGGAATCGGTAATTCTTTGATCCGGAATCCGGCGACGATGAATTGAATGATGATTTCTGTGTCGAAGTGGAAATCGTTGGTATTCAGATGGAATGGCAGTTTCGCGAGAGCTTTCGTACTGTAGATGCGATAGCCGGTGTGAAATTCGCTCAGGCAGCTTCCCAGCACTTGGTTTTGAAACGCAGTCAGGATGCGGTTGCCGACATATTTGTACAGTGGCATTCCGCCTTCGAGCGCTCCGGTCAAAGTCATCATGCGTGAACCGAAGACAGCCTCAGCTTCGCCCTTCACCAGCGGCTCGAGCAATCTAGGCAACGCTTCGGGCGCATACTGCCCGTCGCCGTGCACCAGCGCTACGAAATCGAATCCGCGTTCGATGGCATAGTGGTAGCCGATTTTCTGGTTGCCACCATATCTCTGGTTTAGAGGGTTTCTCAAAACATTGATTGGATATGGAATCTCGCCCTTGATACGCGCTGCCTCAGCGGCTTCGAACGTTTTGTCCTTGGACGAGTCGTCGATGATGAGAATCTCGGTATCGTAATCGCGTAGAGAATCGGGGATTCGCTTCAACACGCTTTCGATGGTCTTCTCGGCATTGTAGGCGACGATGAAGATCAGTACGCGGGGCTTATGACTCGTATCTGGCATTATGACTCCAGCCTTTTTGATCAATATAAATACAGATGGCAAATCTACCAATTCCAATGTAAAGAGGTCAAGGCAAACCGTCTCACAACCTTCTGGACCATCGCTCTGAAAATCGAAACCAGCGATTTCAACGGGTATTCACAGGTTAAATTTGCATAACGATATTAGTTAGATTAGAAACTGTTGATATATCCACCAGGATAAAGCGAACGCCTGCAGACAATTTTTTCAATTATGCTGAGAACGTTTTTTTGTGCGCTGCGGACATTTTGATATTGTTCAGGTCAGCGTTTTAGAAGTTGCTACTTCGAGTTCTAAAGGCATTCCATATAGTTTGAGAGTGGTGGCCTGCAGCATTCCTTATATAGGATTGCATCGAGACAAAATAGTATCGAAAGAAAAAACGCATCGAAGCATCCGTATTGGAACCAATTTGTCCCGATTCGTTTTATCACTGCTGATTTTCATCGTCGTCGGATATGGCGCGGGACTCGCTATCGGTCCAATCGTTGATAAGTACGACTACCCGATACACAGCTGGTCGTGGTGGAGCGTGCGTGGTATCAGAGATGCTGTCGACAATGCCAAGGCCGAACGCGCGCCGGTACCGAATACGATACTGCTCGGTTCGTCACTGATGGTGGTGGCAATGGCTGAGAGTGATGCCACCTGGTCGAAACAACGTTTGGACCTGACGACTTATAGAAAAGCTCGCTATTTCGATTCTCTGTTATCCGCACAGGGACCGAGACCCGGTGCGGGTTCGCTGCCCGCTCAAGGTTCGAAACATGGGTCGCTTTCTCCAACGCCAGTCAACGCACCGAATTTGAAACTCGGATCGCTTTTGCAGACCATCAATCTGGCATCGCCAGGGCAGCTCGTTTCCGATGCATACCTGACTTTGAAGGAAGCACTAAACGAAGGCTTGAAGCCACGTTTGGTTATATATGGAATAGCCCCGAGAGATATGATCGACAGCACGATGGAGAGTGCGTTGGATACCGAATGCTATCGATATCTTAGTCGCCTTGTCCCGACGTCGGAATTGGAACCGTTGCTCAGCTCCAGCGAAGTTTCATCTCTTTCGAGAAAGGTGTCCTCGGCTTTGCCGCTCGCCAGGCGCTCTCTAGATATTCAACTCAAGTGTTTCGAAACGGCATCTTCCTGGCGTGACAAAGCTCTGAAAAATGGATTGGCCGGCGAAGCGATGCCACTAGAAAAACGAATGATGTTGCTTTCCACATACGAGCCACTGGATATGGTGCCGGGTTTTATTCATGCCGAAGTGGCTCAGCGGGCGGATGTGGATAAAGTGTATCGCGACAATTCGAAGGACTATATCGCTCGTTATCGAAAACCTGATTTTCGATTTTACAACGGACAATTGCAGTGCTTATCTAACTTGATTGACCTGTGCGAACAAAACGATATCCATTTGATGGTCGTAAATATGCCTTTGCGCAGGTGCAATGTTGACCTGATTGACTCGCAAATATATGCAAAATATATCAAGGATGTGTCAGCCCTTGTTGCGGCGAAAGGCTCTACCTATGCCGATCTCTGCGAGTTTCAAAGTTACTCGAAACAAGACTATCGCGATCCTGTTCATCTGAACGGCTTCGGCGGAATGAAGTTCATCAATCGGTTAGCGAATCTGATTAGCGAGACTCGACAAAACTCTCTTCAGGCAGCAAACGTGCCGCGAGAAAATCCATAGTTTCTGCTTTCGGATTGAGATGGCTTATTTTGATCTGCGTGTCCGGTGTGCCCCTGGCAGTCAGGTGCTCGCGGAACGCTTCGTAGGTGCCGCGCTTGATCGATCGGAAAGTGACCGGACCCAGTCGCAACGACGCACGCTTAGTTTCATACTCGATATTGAGCCGACTGAGCTCTTGATCAAATCGTTGAGCCAGGAACGCAGCCAGCTTAGATGGCTCCGGCTCTGAGTCTCCAGCAGTCGTTTCTGATTCAATCCAGAGTTCATAGTGAGGCTCGGGACGAAACTGAGGAATGACGGTGAAAAATCTCACGCCACTGTTTGTAGTGGCTAGCACCGATTGCATCGCCTGAGTGACTTGAAGTTCGGTAATCTTTTCGCCCGTAAAGGAGCTGATGTTGCCGCCCTTGTACTGGAAATCCAAAAGAGGCGTGCGATTGTGGTAGCCGGTTACTTTGACCACATCATTGATGTTGTATCGATATAGCCCAGCCGAGGTCGTGAACAAAATAAAGTAGTTTTGTCCGACCTCGAGTTGATCGGCAAGAAGAATGGTTGGATTTGTCGAGTCCATTTCTTCTTCCGGAACGAACTCGAAAAAGTGCGAATTAATCGCCAGCATCTGCTTCTCGGGCGACAGGAAAACCGTTCCTCTGCCTTCGCTGGCACCATAGGTGATGTCGCAAATTGGGGTCTGTCCGAAATATTTTGGGAAGTCAGAAAGGTAAAAGGCGGCCGCTGCCTTGGTCCAGCAAGATACCACCTGTAGTGTCGGCCAAATTTTCTCGGGAGTGAACTGCCCTTTCTCGAAAAGTTCAGCCAGCTCGCGGGCGCGCTTAGCGTCAGGCTTTGCGATCACCTTGAGGGCGTTGAGTGTGACCTGGTCTAAAGGCACGGGTGCCGTCGTCGTGCCATCACGTACGTCTTTGATAAGTTGCTCGCCGTGGTTTTGCAGTTTTCTGCACATCAATTGAATCGTGCTGGGATTCAACGTGTAGAACACCGCAACCGGCAGCGAGAGCGCCGCACGCAGGAGCGCGTAATACTTCGACTCGTAGTCTTTAATCAGGAAAACTTCGTAGGGCACAGGCGAAATATATTTTTTCACCAGGAATGGTTCGTTCTTAAATAGCGAACCCGACATCGAACCGTATGGAATACCGCAGGAAGTTCTGCCCTCTTCCGCTGGAGACGTCACTACCAATGCCGTTCCCTGATTGATCTTCGGGAAGGTTCGCAGCAAGTGATATCCGCTGACGACCGAGGCTTCTCGGAATTCCTTTATATAACCCGGTGTGATCGGGATAAATTTAGGTTTATCTGTTGTGCCGCTGGTGGTCGCAAACATCTGTGGTTTTTCGACCGTCAAAACGCCGTCAGCGCCCGCCATTACGTCTTCTATGTAGCCACGAAATCCTTCGTAGTCGCGAATTTTTACCGCGCTGTTAAAGTCTTCCCAGGTTTTTATAGCTGCAAAACCATGCTCTTTTCCAAACCGTGTCGAGGCATTTTCAGACACGATTTGATGCATTTTTCGAAGTTGTGCTGCGCGCGGATCGGCGCTGTCTGCCTCAATGCGCGCGACTTTGCCTTGCCCTAAGGCGCTGAAGGCTTTGTAGAGAAGTCCGCGCATAATTGGCTCCCAGTGTTTGACCTTACCTCAATCTAAGATAATCGAGTGCATTGGATCTGTGACAGGAGTGGCATTATACTTTGGAATTCAATCGCGTACCTTGTATTCCAATTGGTGGATCGAAAGCCCCGTCATGTTTTTCGTAGCAGTGTTCCTGGTCGTAATCACCTTAGCGGTCGCCCTGATTCAGGGGGCGGCGTTTCGGCGCCTCTATAAATATGTAGAGCAGGAGCTTGGAAGAACGCCCGGCGGTGAGCTTCCTAAAGCATCTGTAATATTGCCGTGTAAAGGATTAGATCCAGCCTTTCGCGAGAACGTCGAGAAATTACTGAATCAGGATTATCCGGATTTTGAAGTGATCTTCGCTGTTGCGCAAGACACAGACCCGGCTTACGAGCATCTGGTTGACCTGGCGCAACGCACTTCGCGACCTGCATCCGTAGTGGTTGCCGGTGTAGCAAAAGGCCGTGCGCAAAAATTGAACAATCAACTCCACGCGCTGGAGCACGTTCGCGAAGGTTCGGAAGTGTTTGTTTTTGTCGATTCCGATGTGATCGCTCGACCAGATTTTCTAAGACAGCTGGTGGCGCCGCTGTGCGATGAAACCGTCGGTGTGACGACTGGATATCGTTTTTATATCGCATCAGTTACTAACTGGGCGTCGATTTTGAGATCGCTATGGAATCGAGTCACAGCCTGGGAAATGGCTAACCCTAAATACGCGTTCGCCTGGGGCGGTGCCATGGCAATTCGCAAATCTGTGTTTGAGAAAACCGGAGTGCGCGAGGCCTGGGATAAAGCCGCCGATGACGACTTGTCTTTGACCACTGCAGTCAAGGCGCATGGATTGACGGTTCGCTTTGTTCCGCAATGTCTGGTCGCCAGCGATGGCGATGCGCCGTTTGCCGAAATTATGGAATGGACTAATCGCCAATTGATTTTGACCAAGGTGTACTATCCGGACCTCTGGAAACGAGCCATAGTGCGCGCTTCCTTCATGCTGGTCTGGCTGGTATTAATGGTGGTGGCGATCACCGGATGGATTGCCACAGGAGAAAGTTCTTTCGCGATGGCGATTGGAGCTGGATTTTTGCTCATTCCGGTCGAAGTCTACTTCCTTTTGAAAGCGCGCCGGCTTTGGCAGAGAGTGCTTCTCGACCGCCAAGAATATTTGACCGAATCACTTTTAAGTTCGTGTCTTGCAATCCCGCTGGCGCACCTCGTCCTGCCATTTATGACGCTGGCATCCTTACTGACGAACCGCATTCAGTGGCGCGGCGTCACCTATGAACTGGTGAGCCCTACCGAGACGCTGGTTATCTCGTAACTAAGCGGAAGCACTCTTCGGTTCTTTCGATCGAAGTTCGATTTCCGGCAAAAAGAAATTGGCGACAATCGCTGCGGCAAGCGCAATTGCGTATAGCGACAAAACCGCTTGAATCGCCTGTTCCAGCGAGCCTTGCTTCATCAGAGTAAGCATCAGCGCGCTCATCAAGCCAGTGCCTAAGGTGCCGCCGAGCGATCTGAAAAACTGCGACATCGAGGTCGCCACACCCATCAGATTTCCTTTGACGAAGTTTTGAATGATGATGCTGTGAATTGGCAAAAGCAGCCCCAGCCCGACGCCGCCTGCAGCTGCGCAGCCAAGAAGGAACGCCGGCGAAGTTGTTTTATTCACCGTGCCCAAAAGAATTGTGCCAATTTCCATCAATACAAGCGATCCGAGAATCAATAATTTGTACTTGCCGGTTTTCGCAATCGCGATTCCGCCAGCCACACTGGCGCCCGCGACGACCAGCATCAAGGGCGTCAGAAGCGCGCCCGACTCGGTCGCGGATACGCCGAGGACGGTTTGCAGCATCATCGCAATCAACAGCATCGAGCCGAAAAGACCAATGCCGGTGACGAAAACTGTGAATAACGAAATGCTGATTATTCGATCGCGGAAAATTTGCAAGGGAATAAGCGGTTCGGCAGCCGTTTTTTCACGGATTAAAAACGCGACCAGCGAGATTAAAGAAATTGTTCCTTCAATTGCCGACGTCGAATTTACCGAACCAGTTTTTCCAATCTCCGACGAAGCCAGTAACAACGGCGCGATACACAATATAAAAAGAACGATTCCCGGGTAATCGATAAGCGCCTCGGCTTTGGCTCTCGACGATTTTGGATATGTATATGTAAACACTATCGCTGCCACTACTACTGGTGGAATGTTTATATAGAAAATATATCGCCAGCTTTGAGTTTCAACCAACCAGCCACCGACGACCGGTCCGATGATCGCCGCAAGAATAAACGCCGCTGCCAGCAAACCCTGATATTTACCGCGTTCTCGCGCGCTGAAGAGTTCTCCAACTGCAACGAAACTCAAGCCGATCATTGCACCGCCTGCGATGCCTTGCAGTGCGCGAAAGAAAATCAGCTGGTCCATCGCCCTCAATGAAAAGATCGGGTCGATTAAACCAGCGACGCCGCAAAGCGCCGAGGTGACGCCGAAAAGAAGTGTAACTACGATTAGAATCGGTTTCACTCCGTAGATATCGGAGAGCTTTCCAGCCACTGGTGTGGTCACGGTCGCAAACAACAGATAGGACGTGATCAACCAGGCGCCGCGATCGAAATCATTCAACAGGGTGGCTATCTTCGGGATCGCTACGTTAAGAACGGTCTGGTCGATGGCAGACAAAAAGATTGCGATTTGCAAACCAATCAACACACCAATTTTTCCGGCGCCTACGTTGCCATTGCCAGCCGTTTCTAAATTTTCGCCGCCGGAAGAACCGACGAGGCCCGCGCCCGTTCGATCGCCCAAAGCCCCAGCGCTGCCGACGTTTGCGCCTTCATCACTGTCGATGTTTGAGCCCCCGGCATTGGTCGAGTTTAATTTCTCGCCTTTAATCGCGCTTAAAGTCTCGTCGTCAAAAGAGCTTAAAATTTTTTTATCCAGCCGCGCCGATGCGACCGTCCCCGAGCGATAACGTTTTGAAAACCATACTTTCGAATTTGGCCGCCTGCAGCTTTTCGTTGAAGCGCGCGTTGACATCGGCTTTGAGCTTCTCGAGTTCAGTCGCTACCTGCACGTTATTGTGTCGCATCCACAACAGGCGACTGGTGAGATTGCCTGGTTCTGATAGGTCAGTCATCCAGAACTCATTCTGAATGATATATCGAGCACCGTGGTGAGGATGGCTAATCAACGGCAATCCGCACATAGCAGCTTCTGCCAGGACGTTGCCTAAATGTTCCTGCAGGGTGGGCAAAACCAGGACGTCACTCGCTTTCATGATGGAAGGAATGGTGTCGACGTCGACGGTCAACCAGTGAATGCGATCGCCGAGCAGCCGTTTACCCTGCTCTTGAAGCGAGCGGGTGTCGACCTCGGGAGCGCCACAGAGGACCAGTTTCACCTTCGGATCGCCGAGTCGCGCCACTTCGTCAATCAAATAATCCAGACGTTTATGGTACTTATTCCAGGCCGCTACGCAAAGCACGACCCAGTCGTCGTCTTCGAGTCCAAGCGATTGGCGAACAGTGGAACGATTGACGTGAGTATCGAGATTTGGAAAACAATTTGTGAGCAGTTCCATGCGCTCGCGCGGAATGCCCAAATCGAGCGCCTCTTCATACTTTCGGGGCTGAATCTGCTGGATGTAATCCAAATCCTTATATGCGTTTGGATCCGGCAGACCACCATTGGCAAAAATAATTTTGAATTTTAGTCCGAAGATATTTCGGCTGGCGCTGACCATGTGCGCCAGCGGGAAATCTTTGAGCCAGACCACGTCCGGGCGCCAGGCCAGAAGCTCGAAATTGAGCGCGCTCCAGAAGCTTACTTGCTCGACACCATAGGTCCATTCCCAGCGATGCTGCTCAGAAATGAACGGCAAAGTGTGGACGCCCTTTGTCCAGATGCTATTGCGGGGCATGTTCCAGAGTTGCTTTCCTCCAGGATAGTTACCGCCGCAAAACAGTCTGACGTCGAGATCAGTATGGCGGCGAAGAGCTTCATACCAGCGTGCAGTCGAGGTTTCGAACCCGCGCGTCACATTGCCCAGACCGCAGCTGACCAGCGCCAATTTGGTGGCACTAGCTTGAGAACGCAGTTCTGTTGCGCTCTTCGACGTTTCTGATTTTTGTCCAAGTTCCGCCAAGGGAAACCGATCCTGGTAACCGACTAATTATACTCGCCCATTGATCGCATTCTTAGCAAAATTTTCGTGGGAAAGTGACGACTTCGTTTAACAGATATCTATGTAGTTTAGTGTTGCTTGGAAACCTAAATTCTCGCTCACCTTTGTAATGCCAGTGCCTCTCGGGAGCTTAATAGTTAAAACCTGTCCCCTGGCAGAATCGCCAGAAAAATCCTAGACTCTACGGCAGAAACCCTATAGCCGATTACGCGCTTTTATAGCGTTCGATTAGCCAAATAATGTTCACATTGACCATACTTTGTGCGCTAGTGAGATAGGGTTGTGGGGGGATGGTAGATAGAAGACTGCGGTAGCTTTCAGGCACGAAAGATTCACCGCGTCACAATATCGGAGCTCTTGTGTCGGCACTGGGAATAATTGTCATTTCACCGTCGGGACCTCGACGAGTATTCAGCACGCCGGGTCTTGCGATTTCAGCTGCGCGGGCTGGTGCGACTGGCATACTCGATCTTGAGTTCGTCAGCGACGGAACGGAAATTCGAAACGCATTCGAAAAACTGCGCAGTTCTGCAAAGAAGGGGCGCATCGGGGTTCGTTGCAGGTCCGGGCACTTACCGGCTGCCAGTACTTTCGGCAATGTCGCCGCGAGCAGTTCGGTTATGGTGATAACCGCCGGGCTTGATAGTTTTGATTTGAAAAAACTGAAACAAGACATTGCCACGGCAAAATCAGCCGGCTTTGAAGTGATCGTGGAAACGGTCAGCGTCAAAGAAGCGCTGGAGGCAGAAAAAGCCGGAGCCCACGCAATCATCGCCAAAGGGCATGAGAGTGGTGGTCGCGTAGGTGATACCACCACGTTTGTTTTGGTTCAGCAATGCGCGCGTCAATTAAAAATTCCAGTTTGGGCTCAAGGTGGCATTGGTCTGCACACGGCAGCAGCAGTGGCTGCAGCTGGCGCCGCCGGCATCGTGCTCGATTCGCAATTATATCTGTGCCGCGATTCGTTGATTCCAGCCGATGTGCAATTGCGCTTCGAGCGTCTGGATGGATCGGAAACATCATTGATTCAATTTACCGATGGCGGCTCACGCTATCGGCTTCTTGCGGCCAACGCTTCCACGCGTTTGCAGGAACTGGAGCAGTCGTCTAAAGCAAGAGCTGCTGAGATTCTTCAAGACAATGTCTCGGCAACTTCAGACGATGAAGTCTGGATTGTTGGACAAGACTCATGCTTTGCCAAAACTTTGGCGACTGTCGGTGGCACCGTATCTGGTTGCATCGAAGTAATTCGCCAGACAGTCGCAGCTCATATTGAAACTGTTTCCAAGCTGAAAGTGCTCGAGGAAAATTCGGACCTCGCCGAATCGCACGGCACGCGTTATCCGATCGTTCAAGGCGCGATGACCAGAGTCAGCGACACCAGCGAGTTTGCCTTCAAAGTCGCCGAAGGTGGTGGCTTGCCATTCCTGGCGCTCTCGATGATGCGCGGTCCTGAAATCGAAAAACTTATAAATGAAACCAAAGCGCGGCTCGGCAATTTGCCGTGGGGTGTTGGAACTCTCGGTTTCGTTCCTCAACAATTGCGTCAAGAACAAATGGATGTGGTCAATCGGCACAAGCCACCATTTGCTTTGATTGCCGGCGGTCGCCCGGATCAAGCGAAGGCACTCGAAGACGCAGGCACCAAGACATATTTGCATGTGCCGTCGCCTTTGCTACTCAAGTCATTCATTGAAATGGGATCGCGTCGCTTTATTTTCGAAGGAAAAGAATGCGGCGGTCACGTCGGTCCACGCTCCAGTTTTGTACTCTGGGAGCAAATGATCGATGTGTTGTTGAATTCGGTTGGACCGAAAGAAAAGCCGGCGACCTTCCATGTTCTCTTTGCCGGTGGCATTCACGACGACCTTTCGGCAGCAATGGTGGCAACCATGGCAGCGCCGCTTGCAGCGCGCGGAATCAAGATCGGTATGCTGGTCGGAACCGCTTACCTGTTTACAGAAGAAGCGGTTAGCGCCGGAGCGATTGTTTCGAAGTTCCAGGACGCCGCGCTCAAGTGCGATGACACCGTGCTTCTCGAAACCGGACCGGGACACTCGATCCGTTGCATCGACTCTCCTTATAAAGAAATTTTCGATCGCTGCAGAAACGATTTGCAAACGCAAAACAAAAGCAGAGATGAAGTTCGCGAAGAATTGGAATTGATGAATCTCGGCCGTTTGCGGATCGCCAGTAAGGGCACCACGCGCGGCAAGGGTAGCGATCTGGAAACTTTGCCTGTCGAAAAACAATGGCAAGAAGGCATGTATATGATCGGCCAGGTCGCCGCTATGCATGACAAAGTTCTGACCATTCCGGAATTGCACCGCAATATCGCAACCGATGGACAGCAACTTCTCAGCGAATTGGCCAAGCGTGATTTCAATGTCGCGGTCAACCGCGAAGGCGAACGCGAGGGCATTGCCATCGTCGGAATGTCTTGCATGTTCCCGCAAGCCAACGATGTGGAAACCTTCTGGCAGAACGTTTTAAACAAGGTCGATTCGATTGAAGAAGTACCTGCTACTCACTTTAATTGGAAAAACTATTACGACAAAGATCCGTTAGCTCGCGATAAATGCGTCTCAAAATGGGGCGGTTTCATCGCTGACGTGGTTTTTGATCCAACGCCTTACGGCATTCCACCGAGCAGTCTCGACGCCATCGATCCTATGCAGGTCTTGATACTGGAAGCGGCTCGCAGTGCGCTGTTTGATGCTGGATACAATCAAAGAAAATTTGCTCGCGAAAAGACTTCCGTGATTCTGGCAAATGCCGGTCACGGTCCGATCACCGCGTTGTATTCATTGCGTTCGATGCTTGGTTGGAAACTCGATGGTCTCGATGATGAAGCCGTGGAAGAAATCAAATCGCGTCTGCCGGAGTGGACGGAAGATTCATTCGCCGGTTATCTCGGCAATGTCACCGCCGGTAGAGTCGCTAATCGTCTCGACTTAAAGGGACTGAACTTCTCAATCGACGCTGCTTGCGCCAGTTCACTTGCCGCGCTCTACGTAGGCATCTCCGACTTGCGCGCCGGAACCAGCGATGTGGTATTGCTCGGCGCAGCCGACACTCACAATCAACCTGGCGACTTTATGAGTTTCTCCAAGACTCATGCTCTGTCACCTCGCGGAAAATGCCATACATTTGACGCAGATGCTGACGGCATCGCAATCAGCGAAGGCATGGCGATGGTTGTTTTGAAACGACTGTCCGATGCAGAACGTGATGGCGATCGTATTTATGCAGTGATTCGCGGAATCGGCGGCTCCAGTGATGGACGCGATCTGAGTCTGACAGCACCCCGTCCAGCCGGTCAGATGTTGGCTCTTGAAAGAGCTTACGAAGACGCCGGAATTTCACCCTCTACAGTTGGTCTGGTTGAAGCGCATGGAACCGGCACCATCGCTGGTGACAAAGCTGAAGTTGAAGCTTTGACCAAAATATTTCAGAAATTTGGTGCGGCACCGGAAAGTTGCGCGATTGGCTCTGTTAAAACGAACATCGGGCACACTAAAGCTGCTGCTGGTCTGGCTTCTATCGTTAAGATCGCCAAGTCGCTGTACCATAAAATGTTGCCGCCGAGCATCAACGTCAAAAATCCAAGTCCGGCTTGTAAGTTCGGTGAGGGACCATTCTTCCTCAACACTGAGAGCCGCCCATGGTTGCATTCTGATACTTCAGCGCCTAGACGCGCCGGAGTTAGTGCCTTCGGATTTGGTGGCACCAACTTCCACACTATCCTCGAAGAGTATGTGCCGGCGTGCGCAGTCAACGAACCGCCAACATTGCAGGCCTGGCCGGCTGAGTTGTTGGTTTGGAAATCGGCGTCACAAGAAGATTTGCTCAAGGCACTCAAACAAGCCGAACTGGCTGTTGAGAAATTGTTGTCCGAAGAGAAGGTCGAAACTGTTGCCACAAGCAATTCCAGCCGCCGGTTGTTCGAACTGGCCAGCAAATTGCAGTTGAAGTTCCATGAATCATCCACCGCGAAATGCGCGCTCTCGATAGTGGCATCGTCGCTGACCGATTTGAAATCTAAAATAGATCGCGTCAGACAAATGCTCGACAAGCCGGAAGCGAAGAACTTCAGCTTGCCGATTGGAATTCACTATTCAGCCGGTTCTCTAGAGAGCGGCAAAGTCGCTTTTCTCTTCCCGGGACAGGGCTCACAACGCATCGACATGCTCAAAGATTTGTCGATGTACTTGCCGGAACTGCGAAAGTCAATCGACGAGTCTGACGAAATTCTCAAAGAGAAAATGGGTCTGTCGGTTGCAAGAGCGATTTATCCATCTTCAAGTTTGTCTGAGTCAATCAAAACTGCTCAAGCAGAACAGCTGACCAACACGCAAATCGCACAACCTGCCCTGGGCGCGTGCGACCTTGCCATGTATCGCGTTTTGCAATCGTTTGGTTTGAAACCGGATATGGTGGCTGGTCACAGTTACGGTGAATACGTTGCTCTACATGCAGCAGGCGTCTTCTCCGTCGAGCAATTGCTCAACCTCTCAGCAGAACGGGGACGCATTTTGAACGAATGCGCCAGCAACAACCCGGGCGCAATGGCTGCTGTTTCAAGCGATGTCGACACGATTGCGTCTGTAATTGAAAACGTTCCGAACGTTTATCTCGCCAACGTCAACACGCCTAATCAGTGCATCATATCTGGTGCCACCGAAGCGGTAACTCAAGCGGTTGAGTTGTTCAAAAAACAAAACATCGCCTGCAAGGTCATTCCAGTTTCGGCAGCATTCCACAGTCCGCTGCTTAAGGCATCACAAGCGCCTCTAGAGAAGGCCTTGAATCAATACAAGTACTCGGCACCGTCGGTCGCTGTTTATTCAAACACGACAGCGAAGCCGTATGAGAACAACGCGGATCGCATCGTTTCTCAACTAGCTGAGCATGCGCTCAAACCAGTTTTGTTCGCCAAGCAACTCGAAGCAATGCATGATTCGGGTGCTCGGATTTTCGTTGAAGTCGGTCCCGGCAGCGTCCTCACAGGTCTTGCCGATTCGACATTACAAGGTAAGGAGTTCATTGCCGTTTCAACAGAGCGCGCGAAAAACTCACTTGAACATTTCCTGAGCACCATCGGACTGCTTGCAGCTCATGGCGCAATTAAAGATATTGGGAAGTTATTCTGGAATCGTATGCCCGGCTTGCAGGGCAATACTTATGAGCTTGCCGTGGCAAGGAAGCGTGGATCGCTGCTTTACCGCGTCAATAGTGTAGGGATCGAACGTGTAGACAAAGCCGCGAAAAACTTGCAAGCAAATGCCTCGGCCGACAAAAATCAGAAATCTCAAATTCAAAACGTTAAACCTCAGAAATTGAGTATGGAAACAGGTAGAACCATGGCACACAACGTCAGAAACGCCTCTGAAAATGGAAAAGATGAAATCAATAAGAACGATATCGTTCTCGATACATCTCCACTGACGAACGCGCAAAACAACGGCTCGAATGGACGCCCAGCCTACGCAGGCGGCGCGGTACCATCGAACGGGCAGCACACCACAGGCGGTGCCTCACCGGTGCAGCAGCAGCGCGCGGCGTATCAAAATGATAATCGCAATTTGCCAAACCAGGTCAGCGTCAATCCGCCGGCTCAGTATCCTGTGCAGTATCAGCCTCAATACAATAATATGCAGCAAGGCGCTCAGCCGAATTTCGGCAACGTGCGACCAGACGGCACTCTGGAACGCGTGATGTCAGAGTTCCAACGCAGCATGTTGGAGATGACTAATCGTTTCCTCGAGACTCAAGAAAACGTTATGATGGCTTACCTCCAGGGGGGACAAAGCGTCAATCGCGGACAGCAGGGTCAACAGTTTGTGCAACAGCAGTTCGGACAAACTCAACAATTTGCTCCTCAGCAATTTGCTGGACAAAACCAACCTCAGCACTTCGGTGGACACAATCCGCAGTACGCTCCGCAACAAGCTCCGCAGTTTGCAGCACAGCAGGCTGCGCCGCAATACGCTCCGCAGCAATTTAACGGTCAGCAAAACTCACAGCAGTTTGCGCCTCAGCAATTTGCTCAGCCGGTTTCGCAAGAACAATTCGCACCGGCGAATCAAACAACCTCCTTTAACCAACTCGGCGCACAATTCGTGCCCGCCGATCAGCTTACTGGTGGCAACGGTCAGTTAGGAAGTAACGGACACGGCAATAACGGTTATTCAACAACCAACGGCTCGCATGATGTCTTAGCCGATCTCGAAGTTGCTTCCAATGGCAATGGTTCAAACGGAAACGGCAACGGCAACGGCCATTATCGGCAAGAAGTAGAAGCTGTGACTTCCAACGGAAGTGCACCAGCCGCTGCCTCGGCAGGTCTCGATACGGAAGCACTGGTCGACAGCCTCTACGAAATCGTGAGCGACCGCACCGGCTATCCTCGCGAGATGCTCGATCCGACTTTGGATCTGGAAGCTGATCTCGGAATCGATTCTATTAAACGAGTCGAAATTCTCAACAACTTTAGAAAGTTGTTGCCTGAAACAACCCAAGAGAAATTGGAAAGCGGCATCGAAAAATTGGCCGGAACCAAGACTCTGCAAGGCATTATCGAGTGGATTGAATCCCTCAACGATAGTATCGAGGATGGTGCATCCGCTAGTGATTCAGTTTCCGTTGGCGCGCCTTTGGAAACTGGTGACTACAACAACATCGTTCGCGGTGTCGTCACCACCAAGAAATTAGATGCAGTCGTGAAAGCGACTGTAGAGTTGGCTCCGGCCATGTTGCTCGTTTCGGAAACCGTCGAACAAGGACAAAAACTGAAGAAGCTTTTGACCGACGCCGGTTTGAACGCAGCCAATTTGTTAGTGACTGATGCCAGCGAAGCCAAAGTCACCAGGGCTGTTGATGAACTGCGTCAAAAGCACGGATCAATCGGTTCGGTCCTTTATATGTCAGGCTCGCCTGTCTCGGCTGGCTCCGCTCTTCCTGTAGCGGGACTGTTCCAGATCATTAAAGATGTCGAATCAGATTTGAGAGAATCTGCCGAAGGTGGCAAACGTGCTGCAGTCGTCCTCACAACTGTACTGGGCGGTGCGTTCGGCGCTTCTGGTCTTAACAGCGACCTACCTGCGGAAAGCCTTGTTCAGCAAGCCGGTATCGTCGGTCTCTCTAAGACTGTCGCGAAAGAATATCCCGAGGTTCATGTAAAGGCGATCGATTTCGAATCGAAAGTTTCACCTGAACAGTTCGCTAAAGCGGTGGTGGCAGAATTGACTGCCCAGGACGACATCGTCGAAATTGGTATCCGAGGAAACGAACGTTACGGAATGGACGTCGTCGAGTATTCCTACGATGCCGACGCAGTTCCCGACGCACTGGCCGCAAGCAACGCCTCCCGCGTTTCTGAAATCAGCGGTCTGACGTCATCATCAGTGGTGCTTGTCACCGGTGGCGCACGTGGTATCACGGCAGAAATTGCACTTGATCTTGCCAGACGTCATCAGCCTAACTTCATCATCGTAGGCCGGCTTCCACGCCCGACTGAAATCGAATCGCCGACAACTGCCGGTCTCGAATCAGCCAAGGATTTGAAAGCTGCAATCATCAATGAACTGCAAGCCAGCGGTAAAATCATCAACGTACGCAACGTTGAAAAAATCTACCAACAGCTGCTTCGCGAGCGTGAAGTTCGAGAAACGCTAACGAAGATGCAAGCCGCCGGCTCCACCGTTCGCTACTATTCCTGCGACGTGACCGACGATGCCGCATTCAGCCGTTTAATCGATTCCATCTACGAAACTTCCAACATCGATGGTGTCATCCACGGTGCCGGTATCATCGAAGACGCGTTGATCAAAGATAAAATGCTCGAATCATTCGAGCGTGTTTTCAAAACCAAAGTGGATAGCGCTCTCACCTTGTCGCGCAGCATTCGCTTCGACACTCTGAAATTCATGTACTTCTTCTCTTCCGTAGTCGGAAGAACGGGCAACTCCGGTCAAGCCGATTATGTTTCCGCCAATGAAGCGTTGAACAAATTGGCAATCCGCATCAACAGCACCACCGACGCTCGTGTCGCCGCACTCTTGTGGGGACCATGGCAAGCCGGAATGGCGCCGCCGGAACTCGAAGAAGTCTTCGCCAGCCACGGCTGGTCGATGATCCAACCTCAAGACGGCCGCGTTTGCTTCTATGAAGAAATGACGTGCGGACGTCCTGAAGTTGAAGTCATGCTCGTCGGCAAACTTAAAGATAAGAACCGTCCAGAGCAACTGAAAAGTCCGTCGGCAGAGAGTTCTGCTTCTGCGGTCGAAAGCACAGTAACGCTTCTCGCTCCAGTTAACGAAGCCGCTCAAACAACCCAATTGCAATCTTCGAGCGAATCCGAATCTCTCCTTTTGAATCTCGCTGCATCAGCGCAGATCAGTCCCTCCGGAGTGTTTCTAAACAAGGCTCAATTGAAGTCGACGAAACCTCTGCGTTTCACTTATATGACTGACAGCGCTCAGCACCATTATCTCCACGATCATAAGTTCGATGGAATTCCTGTGATGCCGATGGCGGTGGCACTGGAAATGATGTTGGAAGCTGCTCGCTCGGTGTTCCCGAATCAGCATCTCATCCGTGTTTCCAATCTCGACATTCCAGCAGGAATTGTTTTCCATACAGATAAAAAGGAATTTGCCGTCGAGGCAAAACCGGATAGAAATGGTCAAATCGATTTGCAACTCAGTTCGCTCGGAGCCGCTGGCAAAGCGCACTTCCGCTGCAAAGCTCAGTTTGCTTCTTCACCACTTCTGCTTCCTGATGAGTGGGTGACAGCTACAGCAAGCCGCATTCCTCGCACCATCGGTCAATGTTCGCAATTGCCCTGCGAGGCGAACGTGCCACAACCTCAAGATGTTTATGGCAAGTGGCTCTTCCACGGACCGATCGTCCAGGGCATGGAAAGCGTTTTGTTCCTCGCCGATGATGGGATCGCCGGTGAAGTGCGTGGTGCACATCCTTCGATCTGTACATCGACCGTTGATTCCAGTCAGTGGATTGTCGATCCGGTTTTACTGGATAGCGCAATGCAATTGGCAGGCATCTGGGCCAGATTCTATCGCGACGTAACCGTGTTACCGACTGGATTTAAGACGATGCATTTGTTCGGACCAATGCCGTTGAAGGGCACCGCACAAATCCGATTGAATCCTGCGATGACTACGGAACTGCTCTGCGACCTGGCTATCTACGACGAGAAAGGCGCTCTTGCTTTTGTTGTCGAAGGTCTCGGCGGCATCGCCAGCAAAGCATTCAATCGATTCTCTTCTTCGCAAGAACCAGCTGCCAAACAGCTGGTGAAGAAGTCGTCCTTAAACTAGACCGATTGCGGTCATTAAAACCAATGTTTTGGTTTTCCAAGTAGGCCTATTGCGAAATGCAAGATTCAGAGAAACGTAAAAGCGGAAAGATTGCAATCATCGGAATGGCTTGCTTGTATCCTGGTGCACCGGATCTAGCTAGTTTTTGGTCAAATATAGTCGGCGGCGTTGACGCTACTCGAGAAGTGTCCGATCGCGAGTGGAAACTCGAAGATAACTACGACCCGGACGCGACTACCTTTGGAAAGACTTACTCCAAGCGCGGCGGCTTCATCAGTGAATACGCCGAATTCGATCCGCTCAAATACGGTGTCATGCCGAGCGGTGTCGCAGGTGGTGACCCTGATCAGTTTTTGACATTGCGCGTCGCCCACCAGGCGATGGCAGATGCCGGTTATTTGAACAAACCATTCCCGGCCGATAGAGCTGAAATCATCCTCGGACGAATATCCGCTCCCGGCGCCGGTAGTATGAACCTCGTTCATCAATCCAAAACGGTTAACGAGATATCGGATCTGTTGCGTGGACTTTTGCCAGACAGAGAAGACGGTCTTGTCGATAACGTGATCGCAGATTTGCGCAGCAAACTCGTATCGTGCAACTCAGACACACTGCCAAGCGCGATGCCCAACGTCCTGGCCGGACGCATCGCCGCAAAACTCGGATTCAGAGGACGTAACCTGTTAATTGATGCGGCATGCGCATCGTCTATGGTGGCAATTGAAACTGCCGTCAACGATTTGAATTCCGGACTATGCGATTTTGCTCTGGCCGGTGGATTGCATGTCAACGCGTCATCAGTGTTCTTCCAAATGTTCTGCGGCTTAGGTGCACTTTCCAGAAAAGACGAAATCCGTCCTTTCGACGAAGCCGCCGATGGAACGCTCCTTGGCGAAGGCATCGGTATCATATGTTTGAAACGCCACGAAGATGCTGTTGCCGACGGTGACCGAATATATGCCACCATCTGCGGTGTAGCATCATCAAGCGACGGACACGGCGGCAGCGTATTGTCACCAAACCTCGAAGGTGAAGCCCTCGCGATGGAAAAAGCCTATCGCATGGCAGGTATTTCACCACGGACAGTTGGTCTGCTTGAAGGGCACGGAACCGGCACACCGACGGGCGATGTCGTGGAACTTCAGGCTATCGAAAAAATCTTCACCAGCAAAGAAATGTTAGAGCTGGAAAAGTCTCCGAAAGATATAGCCTCTGAGAAGAAGGCCGCTGAAGCAAAAACCGCCCAGACCAAAGCCGCTGAAACAAAATCAGCGAACGCAAACATCCCGGCGAAAACGCAGGCTGCGACTGCTGTCCCTGAGAAAACGGATGCAAGGGAAGCTGCCGCTGAAACAACGGACGCCAAAGAAAAGGAAAATTCTGCAGAGCAAAGTGAGCCGTGGTGCGCGATCGGTTCAGTGAAGTCGATGATCGGACACTGCCAATCTGCCAGTGCTGTGGCTGGTGTGATCAAAACCGTTCTGGCATTGCATCACAAAATCTTGCCACCAACCTTGAATGTCACACGACCCAACGAAAAGATAAATTGGAAAACGCATCCGTGTTACATCAACACTCACTCGCGCCCGTGGATTCATCCCCTTGAATCTGGTCACGCTCGTAGAGCCGCTGTCAGTGCCTTCGGCTTCGGCGGCATCAATGGACACATGATTCTTGAAGAAGCGACTCAAGACATTTTTGTAGAACTCGGCAGTCAATCAACGAATCCCACCGCGCTGATGCGACAGTGGGAATCGGAATTGTTCACCTTTGAAAACGAAACGGCAGAGCTACTCGTAGAATCGATCCGGAAAGTTTCTCAGTTCGTGAAACAGTCTGCTGACGTCAATCTCAAGGATCTCGCGCATACCTTGAATTGTAAGCCTGCGACGGAAACTGTGCCGAGTGGTACTGCGACGAAACCTGCCGCTGCTGAAACGAGTTCCGATTCAGTTTCCCTTAACGAGAGCCAACACCGACTCGCGATCGTAGCAAACAACCGAGACGCTTTACTTGCCAAATTGGACCAGGCAATCGCCTCAATCCAAGCAGGCAAAGTGCATGTCGAGTCCGAGCGCGGTTTATACCTTACGAAACCAGGCACTGCCCTCGGTGGCAAGCTCGCCTTCCTTTATCCCGGTCTGGGTTCCGCATACACCGGCATGCTTTCGGAGCTTTGTATGCACTTCCCGGAAGTTCGCGCTGTATTCGATATCGTTGACACTGTCGCCCTGTCGAATAAATCGACTTTGCTTCCGAGCAATATGATCTTCCCTCGGCCCACGCCGGGTGAAGCCAAGTCGAGTACCGATTCTCTTGCATCGGCAGATTTTGCGGTGGTCGCCGTTTTACTTGCGGAATATGCGCTTTATCAATTGATGTTGCACCTCGACATCAAACCTGACGCATTGATGGGATGCAGCACCGGTGAATTTGCTGCCATCACTACGGGTGGTGCCGTCGACGTTCTCAGTGCTGCCGAACTGTTCTACAACAGAAGCACCAGGGTCGCTCAAACAATCCCAGCGGACAAACTCGCTAATCTGCGCTCACTCAGAGTTTTAGCGCCAGCAGCAACCGTGATGTCGCTTGTCACAAACAACGATGTTTATCTCAGCGCCGACCTCGGCGAAAAACACATTATTGTTACTGGTAGCATCGCCGGTATCACCGCTTTGACCGAGAAATTAGCGCAGAAAAAAATAGCGCTACAAAAATTGCCAACAGCAATTCCTTATCACACACCCTTAGTCAATGACCTGGTCGACGGCGATGACGACTCCGTAAAGTCGCTGACGGTAAGGCAAATGACTATTCCGGCTTGGGCTTGTTCGACCGGTGGACAATATCCTGATGACGTCGAAACACTGCGTTCGATGTTCACCGAGTTGTTCACGCGGCCGGTGCGGATGAGAGAAACTATCCAATCGATGCACGCACAAGGCGTTCGTAAGTTTATCGAAGTCGGACCGAACGGTGTATTAACGTCGCTGGTTTCGAGCATCCTCGGCGACGCGCCTCACGTGGCGGTCCCGACAAACCTGGCGTCCCGTTCCGCCCTCACTCAAGTTCATCACCTTCTCGCCGCACTCTATGTCCAGGGAATCGATGCCAATTTCGCATTCCTTTATAAGAGGCGCGCGCCAATCTCACTCGACCTGAATGCAATCGCGGCGCCCGAAAAAACTGTTTCGAAGCTGTCTCTCCGTCATACCAAACTTGAAGTGTCACCAGAGTATAAAGTGGCACTCGAAAATAGTTGTCCTCAGCCTAATTCGCATGGGAACGGAAACGGAAACGCAACTGCGTCGAGCGCGATCACGGGTCAGGGAACGAATGTTTCCGTTCCACAAGGCATGCAGGCGGATGCGCAGCCAGGAGGTTTCGACCAAACTCAATACCCGTCAATCGCACAGCCGGCTCAATCTGAAGAAGAAGATGTCGTGCGATCGTTCTTGAACACTAATTCAAACTTCTACAGTCGCATGTCTTTAATGCAGCAGCGCGTCATGTCTACGATGCTGTCAGGCTCAGAGAACGGCTCCTATCAAGGCGACGAACATTCGCAATCTTTTGAAGGCTCACAAGGCTCAGTATCAAATTCGGTGCCCGCGTTCATGAACCGATTCGCGGTTTCCCAGCAGGGAGATCAAAGCTTCATTGATTTGTTTGTCGATCTGCAAAACGATCTTTATCTTCTCGACCATGCAATAGGCGGCTCTGTAAGCGCGGATCAAGAAGGTCGTGTTTACTTGATGCCGCTAATGGTGTCTTTGGAAATCATGGCAGAAGCGGGTGCAGTTCATTCGCAGCAAAGTCTGATCACTCGCGTAGAGCAAGTTAAAGCTTACAGGCGTATCGTTGTCGACCGAAACGGCACAGCGCTTCGAATGGTTGTCACCGGTGATAGCCGGCGCGTTCACGTGCAGATGTTTGAGTTGAATCAAACAGGCACGCTCGTGCTCGAAGCGGATTTCAACTTCAGCCAGCACTATGATACGCGTGCCAATCAACAACAAATTCAGGTTGCCGGTGATGCTCCGGTGAATCTGATCGATCGCTCTCAACTCTATACTCCGCCGGCGATGTTCCACGGACCTCGCATGCAAGCAGTGCTTTCACTGGATAAGATAGGCAATCGAACAATCACCGGACGGGCTGATTCCAGTCCCGCGCAAAATTGGATTCCGGGTGTTCCTGTCGCGCGCCTTCTTTTGCATCCCCTACTTCTGGATAATGCCAGCCAATTTGTGCTGTTCTATCTGTACGAGAAGAACTTGCCTGCAATCGCGCTCTTGCCGTTCTTAATCGAATCTATTGAGTTCTTCTCTCCGTCGGAGATGCTACCACCGGTGGTGACCGGATTAGCTTCGTTGCAAACTCTTTCGGATCGTTCTACCGAAGCGAAAGTGGAAGTTGTCGATGCTAACAATGCCGTTTGGATGCGAGTTAACGGCATCAACAGCAGACGAATAGCAGTGAATGAGCACTGGCTCAAATATGTCTATGACCCTCTCAACACCTATGTCGGCTCACGTCTCGATGTGAATTCGGACATCTGCGATAAATGTGTCTTGACCGCATTCGATCAGCAGATCTTGCCGCAGGACGAAGCTGTTCTTGATTGGTGTCTCGATTATTTGTTGACCAAAAACGAGCGAATTCACTGGCGCGATACTCTTAAATTTGAAAAGCGCAAACTCGAATGGTTGATTGGAAGAATCGTTGCCAAAGAGGCTGTGCGCCGTCTGATCAAAGACCGACTCAATCTCTCGATCGGACCACTGGACATCGAGATCGAGCAAGACGATCGAAGACGACCGATTGTGAAACTAGCATATGGTGGCATTGGTGAAATTCTGCTTTCAATTTCACACAGCGCCGGCCTTGGACTTTCACTTTGCAGTTTTGCTGCTGACGGGAACCCGGGAATAGACGCTGAAGTGATCGAAAGTCGCGAAGACGATTTTGCCTCTCGCTTTCTCGATAAGGAAGAGCTTCAATTTTTGGACAGTTCTTCAAAACAGTCCAGAGCAATGCAAGTCACTCGATTGTGGTCAGCCAAAGAAGCTGCATATAAGTCACTGGGCGGAATTCTCGAGATGACCTCATTCTCCCTTGTGACACCGATCGCCCCTGCGGGTGCTCTGACTCTGAGTAACAAGCAATGTGCCACCACGTTTAGTGTCTCCACAGAAGTCTCAGGAAACAGAGTGTTGTCTTACACTTTGTTATCGCCTTTGCAAGTCCGTTCGTTAATGTTGTCCGGACAGCCGGCTTAATTAAAGTAATTCGTTTTGCCTTCAGGTCAGTTTCTGTCTGACATTGTCGGTCTGGTCGTCACTGCCGTAGCATCGTGCCGCCCATAGTGTTTAAAAACAGATCTAATAGAACATATTGATCGTGGGCTCGACGTTCAAACTGTGCCTCCAAAGACCAATTGTGACGAATACGTCCGAGAAAATCTGTTCAGTCTGTTTGAAACCCGAGACCGCAGTCTCAGGCGGCTTCGTTACGAGCTTCATCGACGTGTGCCATTGCAAAAGTGTTCGATACCAACCCGCTGATGATTCTGTGCCTACACGGCTGTGCGGCATTTGTCACAAGGGAGTGCCGGACGGACAAAGGCACGGCAGTTTGACGCAGTGGATTTTTCGATTCGACAGCTGCAAGTGCGACCAACCTCAACCGGTCTCCTTGTCAGACGTGACACGGGTTTCGGGAAGTGGCTTGCGTGGAGCGTCCCAGTCCAAAACGTTGGAAAGGTCAAAACGCAAATCCGGAACGACAAATGAAAACGACGACGTAAAATTTGTCGCTGATGAAACTGTCGCTGACGAAAACGTTCCTGCCGCTCCGGAAAAAGAACTGCCGGTTTCTGCACAACAATTTCCGTTGGAACGCTACAGTCCGCTGGCAGTCCTCGGGCAAGGCGCGGACGGCATTGTCTATCTCGCCAAAGATCGGTTGCTGAACAAAAAAGTCGGCGTCAAAATTTTGAACAACCTTACCGGTGATCAGCTTATCGCCTTTCAAAACGAAGCGAAGCTGACCAGCAAATTGGAACATCCAAACATCATTCAAGTTCTCAACTTCGGACCGACTCCCAGTGGCGTGCCGTACATGGTGCTCGAGTATTCCGACCGCGTATTGTCCCTCTCTCACTCAATTCTAGAGAACGGTCCGCTCGACGTGAGCATCGCCGTCGAAGTGTTTTTGAAAATCGCCGATGCGCTCCAATTTGCCCATGAAATGAAAATCTATCATCGCGATCTTAAGCCCTCAAACATTCTGTTCACCTATACCGATCATCAAGACATCAAAGTAAAACTGATCGACTTCGGCGTTGCCTCGGTTAAGCGCGAGTGTTTGGAACCGACGATGAGCGATCACACAACAATTGTTGGAACTCTCGGTTATATGGCTCCGGAACTTGCTTCCGGGACGCAGTTCAACGCCCGTTGCGAGATTTATTCTCTCGGTTGTGTGCTCTTTGAAGCGCTAACTGGACGACTGCCTTTTACTGCTGAAAGTCCTATCAAAATGCTTTCACTTCATACCGGAACTAAGGCACCGTCACTAAATGCGGTGGCAGGTGTTCATTTTTCCGATCAGATTGAACAATTGGTTTCTGATTGCTTGTCGAAGGATCCTGAGGCTAGACCCGCTTCAGCCGCTGTATTCAAGGACCGTCTCCAGAAAATTTTAGTGACGATTCGCTCTGCAGACGCTTCCGATTTGTCCGAGCGAATGAATGGATCAATAAACGAGCAGTCTATTCACCAGGGCGCCATCGGTAATCATTCGTCGGTGAAGGAAAACAGACTTTTCAATAAGACCTGGACGATCTACGCTATCGCGGCACTCACAATATTGTCTGGTGGATTATTCATCTTGCGTAATATGCTCGAGAACGAAAAGACTGCAACTAACCTGGGAAAGGATAAAACTGATCCGGCTCCGTCGACTACAAAATCTGCGTCCGGTTCAAGGAAATTAGCCGATCAACTTTACGGTACTGAGCTGCTTCTCGAAAATGCGAAGGTCAGTGATATCAGCATCGAAAACGCAGCCGACATCACAAGCATCAAACTGAAACACTGCACAATCACACAGCCTGACGCCCTTTTGCGCGTTGCATCGTTCCCGAAATTGAAAAATCTTTCGTTCAATAACACAACTGGTTTGAATGAAACGGCTATGAAGCGTTTGGTGCAGGGACTCAAAAAAATCGCCACAAACAAGACCGCGTTTAAAGCAAAAAACCGATTGGAAAAGCCATTATTTTTCGATTTTTCTTTTTCAGATGTCGATTACGATGGACTGAAGCTTTTGCAAGAAGTGCCCTCGGTAGCAGCGTTATCGCTTGCCGGATTAAAAGTTGATGACACTATTATCGATATCATTACTCCGCACAAGATGCTCCAGGCAATCGATATCAGTCTCACCAGAATAACTGATAAGGGCGCAAAAAAGCTGGTGGCGATGAAGTCGCTGATTCTTTTGAGAGCGTTTAATGTGCCTGGTTTGGATTGGATCAAAACTGCCGCAGTTTTTAATCATACAACTGTCGTAGTCCAGGAATCAGAAACCGATATCGATGATGAATTTCCAATTTGCTTTGAAGCCGCGCAACAAAATAATCCGAGAGCTCAAGCTCATCTAGCCTCGCTCTATTACTCAGGAGCCGGTGTTACCAGAGATTTCGATGAAGCTCTCAAATGGTACAAGAAAGCGGCTCTGGCTGGAAATACGGGCGCGCAAATTTCAGTTGGCACGTTTTACAGACTTGGATTGGTTGGCAAAAAGCCAAGTTATGATGAAGCTTTGAAGTGGTATCAAATGGCTTATGCTAACGGTAGCCGAGATAAATCAGCTCTTCAGATCGCGGCGCTGTATGAACGTGGATTTAACGGTAAACCGGACTATGGAAACGCCAAGAAGTACTACAAGATAGCCGCCGAATTGGGCTCTGCTACTGCATCGATGAGGCTTGGTGAAATTGCTTATTCCGGACTCGATGGAAAAGAAAACGTATCGGAAGCGATGAAGTGGTATCACAAAGGTGCCAAATCCGGTTCCGGATTTTGTATGTATTCGATTGGTGCGTGTTATCTGGATGGCAAAGGCGTAAAGCAAAGTGATAAGCAAGCGTTTAATTACTTCACTCGTGCAGCTCAAGTCGGCGATGAAGCGGGCATGTATGGTCTCGGATGTTTGTACATGGATGGCAGGGGCACTGCGGTGGACCCGCAAGCAGCCTTGCGCTGGCTGCGTCAGGCCTCAGACAAAGGACTATCCGACGCGACTGCCAAGATTGGCACCATTTATGAGAAAGGTCTTGGGGTGAAGCAAGATTATGCAGAAGCTGTCCGATGGTACAAGCGTGCAGCATTCAAGTCGGACAACAGTGACGCCTATGTCGCCCTGGGCGATTTGTATCGGGAAGGCAGAGGAGTGAAAACTGATATCGCTTTAGCCGAGTCCTATTACAAGAGCGCCTCGGCCCTCGGCAACGAAGAAGCGCGACAAAGACTGCGTCGCTAATTAATTAAGGGCTGTCGCTTTTTTGTGAAATCTCAGATTTTTTCTTGGTTTCGTAGAGCTGTTCGGCAAGCAACCTGGTTTTATCCAGTCGCGAATGCACTTTCATTTTTATGAATTTATTGACGACGAAACGAGGAATCGGCAGTCCCGGGTCAACGTTGGACGTCAATCTTAGCTGCGTTGTACATTTGTCTATAGGTGTCAAATTCCAGCTGCCGGACATTTGCTTTAATGTTTTGTCTGACTTTATGAGGTCGTAAGACAAATATTCGTTCTCTTTGACCCTGATTTTCAGCGTGGTTTCAACGGTCCCGAGGAATGGAATGTGATCGAATTTTTGGGAGACGACAGCTTCGGTGCCTTCCGCTGAGCGCACGTCCGCGTCAAACTTGTCGGCGCTGGTCACGGCAGCCCAAACGACTTCCTTTGGCGCATTGACGACCGTCGTCACCGATACATCGTGCTTGGACTCGTGTTTGGAGCCCGACTTAGCCTCCGCACAGGTTGCCGCGCAGGTCGAAACGAGCGTGAAAGCGCCAACTACAGCTATACCCTTATTCAAAAGCAGCATGAGATTCCAGTTTCCATTTGCCATGTAGGCTCATCATAGCTGATCGTATGACATCCTGTCATCCTGGTAAAGCCCTGTGTCACTGCTTTCTTGCCCGTTGCCAAAGGGAGTCCACAGCCATCAAGCTCCAACCAATGTAGCGAACTCTCAGCCTTTTGATGCGGAACTATAAAGTTGCGTTTTTTTATCTGTTTCTGCTCGGCACCATATGCGATACCATGCTGATGAACCGAAAAACAGGCCTCGAAGCTCTGCTTAAAATTTCGCTTTAAAACTTCGCCTGGGCGGTGTTTCAATACCACTTCTTGTGAGGTTGGGTATATTGTTTCAGAGGACCGACCAAGGAGCTGGAACATGGCTGCTAATCGCAAGAAAGGAAAAAAATCGCAGAATTCTGACCAGGCTAATTCCGGCAATCAGAACGCTACAAGCTCTGTTGCAAGGGCGGCGTCTGATAACGCCAATGTGGAGAACGCTGCCGCCGGGAACACCGACTCCGCCGATGTGGAAGTTGGTGCGTCAGACGAAGGCAGTGATTCGGCACGTTCGCAGCCACCCGTCGAGGCGGAACCCTCAGATTCCGAGGTGCTGTCGGATGCTGAATTACCATCAAAAGTTGGCCGTGCTCCTGGCGATATTGCGCCTGCCGTTTTAGACATCAATGCCAGTGCAGCGAAACCAGCAACCACCGATGTTAACTCACCCGCTCCGGATGCCGGGAACACAGCGGAAGCTTCGACCGCCACTGGCAAGACCGGAATTTCGGCCGACACCACGCCTTCCGTGAGCGAACCCCCAGACCCAGCTGAAGCCAGCTCTGCTAGCGAGAATGCAGAGACCGGCGCAGCCGAAGCCTCGTCAATTAAATCAGACGTAAAACTTTCCTCCAGCATGGATACTGCTTCAATATCAGCGCCACAAGCCGCTCCTGCCCTGCCGGAAATGTCTGCCTCAATGAAAGCAGAAAATTTTGCACGCGATGAAATTCGCACGCTGCTCGTGCCGGTCCCGCCGTTCAACCGCCTGGTCTCCTGCACTCTGGCTATTTTTTGTTGGTCCATTCTCGCTTTCATAATTCTCAAAACCCCAGCTGGTGTCAACGCGCAAGGCATGTACACTATCGATTTACCGGATGCCGGCTCGTACGTGTTTTTCTTTCGTGGCGACACGCAAGACGCTTATGGATGGACGATCGATGGTCGTTTTCGCAATTCATTGCGAATCGACATGGAGCCTATCGAACCACATCAAACAGTTACACCGCAGGTTACACCGATTGAGAAGTTCAAGGATCTTTCAGGTGCAAACTTTTTCTCAGTAGCGGAGTTCGAAGTAAACCAGCCCGGTAAGTACAACCTGTGGATCAAATGGAATAATCCCGATGCCAAGTGTAGAGGGAAAATTACATATGAAAAAGATCCTGTTGAAACATTTTTCTTCAAATGGGCCCTCGGCATTGTCGGAACTATAGCGTTTTTCTATATGCTGGGTATCCCTATGACTACCCGCAAAGCGCAGGCTACGCTGCCCGATTCGACACCGCCAGTAGTTACGAAATAGTAACGAGATTGCGCGTTTTTTCTGTGCTATGGTGCTTGGGAAACTTAGATTTTTGAATCGATTTCCGCTGAGGACACTGAATGTTTAGTAATAGAAACACGCGGCTTAGAGCATTGCCGCTCATCGCACTTACGATCGCAATTACTAATTCGATAAGTCAACCTGCATACGCAGACAAATCGACCTGGCGGAAACTGGAAGATCAAGGAACCGCTTCATTTAAACGCGGTGATCACCCCGACGCATTGAAAAGCTTTGCTGAGGCTCTTGAACAAGCGAGCGGCTACGAAAAAAGCGAAGAGGATCGTGCCACCACCCTTAATGACACGGGTTTGGTCTACGATGAAATGAAACAGCCTGCGCAAGCGCAAAAATATTACCAGGATTCTCTGGAAGCAAAACGGAAAGCCTTTGGCCCAGACGATTATGCACTTGTTTCTACAATGAATAATCTCGCATTTTCCTACATCGCAGAGAAGCGCTACGGCGAGGGCATCACCGTTCTGAAAGAGACCATCGCCATCGTTGAAAAATCCAAAGGTGCCAATGACCCCGCACTTTCTGTCAGTCTCAACCGATTGGCAGGTGTTTACCAAACAACTAGAAAGTACCAGGACGCTGTCGATGTTTTGACTCGTTCACTCGAGATCGCCAAGGAAAGCTTCGGAGAAAAAAGTCCACCTGTCGCGGTGATTCAAAATAATCTGGCTCTAGCACTGCGTTTCATGGGCAAAGGCGATGAGGCGGAAAAGCTTTATAAGGATAGTTTGTGGATTAGACAAACTGCCATCGGTGAAGACAGCGTCGAAGTAGCCGGCAGTCTCAACAAGATGGCTTTGAATTACAGAGAACAAAACAAATTCGAAGACGCTGAGCCGTTGCTGAAGCGTGTTGTCGATATAGTTAACAAGGCACCGTCCGTGACACCACAACAAAAAGCGGCTGCCTACAAAAATCTAGCAGTGATCTATCGTGAGATGGGCACACCTGAAAAAGCGGAGCCGCTCTACGACGAAGCGCTGCATGTTCAGCAAGAAGCGTTTGGCGAATTCGATCCAGCTCTAATCGAGACCCTGACCGACATGGGTCAGATGGAACAGGAACTGGGCGACTACGACAAAGCCAAAAAGACTTATGAACGTGCTCTTGCGATTTGCGACAAAGTCGGCACAAATGCCGCTCCATTGAGGCTGACCATTCTCGATAGATTGGAGGATACCTATAGTCAATCCGATGACCTCGGGCAGGCAATCAAGTTCAACGACCAGGTTCGTCTGCTTATCCTGAGTCAATCGACTGTCGACAATAAAGTGTTAGCAAGGAAATGGAATGACTTAGCCATGCTATACAAACAGCAAGGCGATCTCGATAAAGCCGAGGAATACCTCAAAAAAGCGATTGAGACCGACCAGAAGCGCGGCGCAACGCCCACTGCCGAGGCCAGTTTGTACATGAACAATCTCGCACGAGTGTATGAACAACGCGGAAAATTGGAGGAAGCCAGCAAGCTGTATCAGACTGTCATCGACATTCGCACCAAGGACAATGGCGGCGACTCGTCATCCGTGGCTGCAGCGATGCGCCACTACGCCAATGTACTGCGCGGTTTGAACCAAGTCTCCGAAGCCGCAAGTGTTGATAAAAAAGCCGCGAAGATAGAAGAGGGCGAAGGGGAATAAATAAGTAACAACCCACTGGTTCTAAAAACCAGGGAATCCTGAAGGAGACTTAGCATGAGCTGGAACGACTATTTTTTTGTTAGAGCTCGGCAAAATCGTGCTCCGATGATTGGATTAAACGTCCATGTCGGTCGCCAGCACAGCTCTGGGCTCGTTCTATTAGCCGGCTTTGTCGGTGGTCTTGCGCTGATCGCTTCATTAGCGGCCCCTGCAATTGCCGTCGACGGAACTATTACATTTAGCGGAAAGTGTTCCTGGTACGGTCCCGGCTTCGACGGCAAGAAAACCGCATCCGGTGAGCGTTTTGACATGAAGAAGAGCACCGCCGCTCATCGCAAATTGAAGTTTGGCACCAAAGTGCTGGTGGAGAATCCGCGCACAGGCAAAACTGTCGTCGTTAGAGTCAACGATCGTGGACCCTACGCAAAAGGTCGCATCCTGGACATTTCGCGAGGCGCCGCAGAAAAGCTAGGCACCCTCCTCGGAGGCGTCGCATATGTCGACTGCACCGTGTTAGATAGCGACGCCAAGGAAAGTGGCATGACTCATCTCATGATCATTTCCCGGGAATCATCCCAAACATGCATCGCGTTAGTGCCGGTCAATTCTAGCCATGGCACAAGTATCTAACCTGGACCGTGCTGGTTGTTCGAATTACTTGTTCGAACCCAAAACTTTCTTGATGAATTTGCCGATCGGATCATAGAATTCGTCGACGACGCGCTCCTTGAGCGGGATAATCGCGTTATCGGTGATGTGAATATCTTCCGGACAAACTTCAGTACAGCACTTCGTGATGTTGCACATGCCGATGTGACCTTCATCCTTGAGATACTTCATGCGATTGGCAGTATCTTTCGGGTGCATATCGAGACCGGCTGTACGAACCAGAAAGCGCGGACCCATAAAGGCGTCTTTGCGATCGTGATCGCGCAATACGTGACAGACGTCCTGACACAAGAAGCACTCGATGCACTTTCTGAATTCTTGAACGCGGTCGATATCTTCTTGATGAATGACCCATTCTTTCTCGTCAGGAGCCGGCGAGAAGCCTTTGATCTTCTTATTGACCTCGTAGTTCCAGGACACATCGGTGACCAGATCTTTGATGATAGGAAAAGTTTTGAGCGGCTGAACTTTGATCTCTTCATCGTCGCCGAAGCGATCCATCCGAGTCTTGCACATCAGGCTCGGCATGCCGTTAACTTCGGCGCTGCACGAACCGCATTTTGCAGCCTTGCAGTTCCATCGTACAGCCAGATCCGGAGCATCATGCGCCTGGATGTAGTGGATGGCGTCGAGCACAACCATTCCTTCTTCGACCGGCACTTCGTACTGTTTGAACTCGCCGCCGTTTTTATCGCCCCGATAAACATTCAGTTTGGCTTTACGCATTAGGGGACTCCTTTTTCTTCTCTTCGAATAGCTTTTTTAAATCAGCCGGCATGACCGGAAGCGGCGTGTGTTCTAGCTTCATGCCGTCACCTTCTTTGGAGCACGACGAGTTGACCTCGTTCCATTTGCCTTTGTCTGTTTCTGTGAAATCCAAACGACTGTGAGCACCGCGACTTTCCTGTCTGGCATGTGCGCTTCGAGCGATTGCTTCGGCCGCTATCATCATGTTTTTCAAATCACGACACAAATGCCATCCTGGATTGAACGCCTTCGAGCCTTTGATTGCAACGGCGGCGATGTCGTTCTTGAGCTCGTGGAGTTTGGCGATGCCTTCTTCCATTTCTTTTTCTTCGCGGAAGATTCCGACGTGAGCGTCCATGATGTCGTTCATCTTCTTGGCGACGTCGTATGGATTTTTGCCTTCGCGATTGAACGGCGCTTCCAGTTCTTCGATTGCTGTTTCAATATCTTTCTCGTTGATGGTTGGTTGTCCACCGCCCAGTCCCTTGGCGTAATCACACGCTCCGGCTCCGGCACGTTTGCCGAACACGATCAAATCGGATAGGGAATTACCACCCAGTCGATTGGCACCATGCATTCCGCCTGCGCATTCGCCTGCTGCAAACAAGCCTGGCACCCTGGTGTGCGCGGTGTCGGCATCCACTCTGATACCGCCCATGATGTAGTGGCATGTCGGTCCAACTTCCATAGGACCGGCCGTGATGTCCACATCAGCAAGTTCTTTAAACTGGTGATACATCGAAGGAAGCTTTTTCTTGACCCGTTCCGGATCCTGATAACTGATGTCGAGGAACACGCCGCCGTGTGGAGAGCCGCGCCCTTCCTTGTTCTCAATGTAGATCGCTCGGGCGACGTTATCGCGTGTCGAAAGTTCTGGCGGTCTGCGCGCTTCGGTGCGCTTGCCGGCGATGGCAGCTTCAACCCATTCCTTCGCTTCGGTTTCGTCGGCTGCAAAGCCATTCTTGGTGGATTCTGGCAGATACTTCCACATGAAACGCTCGCCTTTGCTGTTACGCAAAATGCCGCCTTCACCTCGTACCCCTTCAGTAACCAGCAAGCCGCGAACGCCTGGTGGCCAGATCATTCCAGTCGGGTGGAATTGAACGAATTCCATATCGATCAGATCGGCTCCGGCATCATACGCCAGACCTTGTCCATCCGATGTGTATTCCCACGAGTTCGATGTCACTGAGTAAATTTTACCAACGCCGCCTGTAGCAAGTACAATGGCTTTGGCTTTGAACAAAACGTATCGGCCATCTTCACGGAAATATCCGAATGCTCCGGAAATTTTGTCTCCGTCTTTGAGAAGTTTGGAGATGGTGCATTCCATGTAGACCGTGATGCCCTGGTGAACGCCCTGGTCTTGCAGGGTTCTTATCATTTCCAGACCGGTTCTGTCGCCGACGTGGCAAAGGCGTTTCCATTTGTGTCCACCGAACGCGCGTTGCAGAATTTGTCCTTCTTTGGTGCGATCGAAAACCGCGCCCCAGCGCTCCAGTTCTCGCACTCGGTCTGGTGCTTCTTGCGCATGCAATTGCGCCATGCGCCAGTTGTTCAACAACTTGCCACCATTCATGGTGTCCTGGAAGTGTGTTTCCCAACCATCCAGAGGATCGACGTTAGCCAGTGCTGCTGCGACTCCACCTTCAGCCATAACCGTGTGCGCTTTACCGAGCAGCGATTTGCAAACCAAACCTACCGACAATCCTTGTGCCGATACTTCGATAGCAGCTCGCAGACCCGCTCCACCAGCGCCTACAACTATGACATCATGTTCGTGAACTTCGTAATTAGCCATTAGAATTCCTGTTCCATTCCTGGTTACAAATAATTTTTCGAACTTCCTTGTGCGCTTTCTTTTTCACTTAGATCCAGAGACAGTTTAGATTTGAACGTTCGAAACTTTTCAATCTCACATCACCGAATCCGAATCGAACTAAAGGAAAAAGATTGGTGTTGCCAGTCCTCGTGCCACCATGGTGACATAGAGATCCGTGAGACCAACCGAGAAGAGGCTTGCCCACGCCCACCCCATGTGGTGCTCGTTGAGCTTGGTGACGAAGTGCCAGATTCTAAAACGAACTTTTTGTTGTTCTGTTTGACTGAAACAATTCAAAGCTCCACCGCAAAGGTGGCGTCCAGCGTGGCATCCGAAGGTATAACCGGAAAGCAGAATGCAGTTCAGAACCATAACCAGTCCAAGAACACTCGGTGCGAATTGACCTTGGGGTGAGATGAACGCCACAATAGCGTCATACCAGAGAATGAATAAAACAATTGCCGCGCAGTAGAAGAAGTAGCGGTGCGCGTTTTGCAGTATCAGAGGAAATTTCGTTTCGCCCGAATAGCCTTTGCCGGAAGTCCCAACAACGCTGCATGCGGTCGGCGTTTGGAAATATGCTCGGTAATAAGCTTTGCGATAGTAATAACAAGTGGCGCGGAAACCCGCTGGAATCCACAGGATCAAAATCGCTGGCGAAAAATGCCACCAGTCAAAAATCAGTTTCGGCGAATAAAAAGGCGAGAGAAACTGTCCGATTTCAAAGTAGTTGTTTTCGAATGCGCGAACAGTTGCGTATGCGATGAAAAGAGCAAAACCAACTCCCACCAGCAGTGGACTGAGCCACCAGTTGTCTGTTCGGGATGTACGCCCAGTGTGAGCCTTGGTATCGACGGTGTTAGTCATTGGGAATCCTTCTTCTTCTCAGAATTCTGCGTGATGGGCTCGATTCAAATCATGACAACACGCGTTTAATTGCCGGGCGCTGTCAAGTTTCTGCGACAGCACCAACGATATAAAAGGAATGAACACGATTGTTTTGGTAAACCTTGAACCGAATGAAGATTCGCTTTGATGCTGCTTAAGATGCTGCTCAGCTGGTCTTCTTACTCCAAATTATATCAACAAAAAAACATCGAAGGCGAATGATAAACCTTGCGAACGTCACACCGAGTGATATATCTTTTAGATTCTTAGTTTCAGTTAATGTCATCAACATCCTGATATAGAGCCAGTTTCCAGAACCTTCCTGTTGGCAACAGGAAGGAACCTGCTATCAAAAGTGGCGTCTTTTTAATCGGTGGACGCTGCCTAATTCTCTTGAAAAAAATGTTGAGGGAATTGTGTTGAACGCTCGTAAGGCTGAGAGCAAGTCTGATCTGGGTTCAGCCATGGCACTCTGGGAATTACATGAGCCGACGCTGCGGAGTTAGCGAGGACAGAATGAACAAGAAATCTACAAAACACGAGTTGCAGTCAGCGGCCTACAAGGCCAGAAGTCGACAGGCTGAAAACGAAATCAACAAACGCTTCGTCATGGACAGGCTCGACCAATCGTTGCCGCTTATCACGGACGATTGGCAGCGCGTAGAGCAACTGTTGAATTTAATTACGGAATTTGCGCCGACCGAAATGGTCCTGGAATTGTCGGGAGCGATTGCCGGATTCGCTGACGATCAGGCTCGCCGCGGCTATTTGTTGGGGCAAGATGACATTGTCAAGGAACTCAAACAACGCGTCGCCTGAATCTCATATTAACGTTTGCTGTTGAAATCTCAAAATGCGGATAAACTTAAAAATGGGTGGTCGTTTGACCGCTTGGTGAACCGCTGGAGAAATTGATTGGTGCCGGCAGAATTATTGTTGGGAACCTTGTTGGCAGCCGCCTTTTACATAGGGTTGGCCCCACGCATCAATATTCCGCTGTATCGCAAAATGCTTTTCTTCCCGGCCCGCTTCCCGCGTGACTTCCCGGGACTTCCTAATCTCGAAGGCATCGCCGGCGAGGACGTATTTTTCAAGGGCGAGAAGGGTCAAACCCTCAATGGCTGGTACTTTAACAAGCCAGACAGTGAATACGTCATTTTATTCAATCATGGCAACTCTGGCAATCTCACCATTCGCCATCACATCAGCCGCTTGATGGTTCGCGCTGGATACTCGGTATTCGTTTATGACTATCAAGGTTTTGGTCGCAGCACAGGCCGACCGACAATTGACGGTATTTGTTCGGATGGAGCCGCGGCGTTTGATTATCTTGTAAACGAACGAGGCATCGATCCGCGCAATATTATTCTGTACGGAGAATCGCTTGGCGTCTCGGTCGCCGCGCATTTGTCGACGGTGCGCCAGTGCAGCGGGATGATTCTTCAATCCGGATTCGCGTCGTTGACGAGAATCGCGCATACACATTTTCCACTTTTACGAATTTATCCGAACTCGCTATTCCCGCAGCCTGCGCTGGATAACATAGCGATTTTGAAAAATTCAACGATGCCGCTTTTGATTATTCATGGCGAACTTGATCGTGTGATTCCGGTGAAACATGCCGATGATCTTTTCGAAGCGCATGGTGGCTCCAAGAAATTTGTGCGATTGAAAGGCACCGCGCATGGTGATGTTTGGAGCACGGCGGAGCAGGAATATCTCGAGGCGCTGTTGGAATTCCCAACTACATTAAGAGACGTTAGAAAAGAGCTGGACGCGGTCGCAGCAGCATCAACACCAAGTTCAACTAAAGCTATCAGTTAGAAAAAAGTTTCTGTCAACCTGTTCTCGCAGGTTTCACCAGCACTATCTCTGGTGCTTCACTTGAGCACCTTGTTTGGTTATTGAATGAACCTTTTTTTCCGACTTCGTTGTCTTAGGTTCTGCTTTTAAATCTTTGATTAACTGTTGCGCTTCCGCGTATAACGCCGACTCTATAGGAACCAGCTCGAGTAGTTTAGTTGCGTCAGCTTTGGCTCCGTTCCTAGCAAAGTACCTGGCTTGATTTAAGTACACTTGATCGAGTTTATCCGACATTTCAGGAGTCAAACCGCGCGCTAATTCCTCTTCTTCCAATATTTTGCGCGCCAATTGCAGGTGACCGGCTGCGATGAGCTGGTCGACTTTGGCAAGCTCGGCTGCATCATTGAGTTCGACATGCTTAAGTTTTGGCTCAAAGACCGACAAGATGCTGGATTGATTGAGTGCAGGCAAATTCGAAAAGGCTGACATCAACGTCGTCCCGACAATGAAAATTACCGCGGCTATCAGTCCATAGCGAACTAACGCGAGCCAAAGCTTGGAACCGCTTTGCCCATCCGTGATCACGACCGGAGTCTTTTCTTTTTCACCAGTTTCCATGTTAACTCCCACTAGCGCCTCACTTGGCAGCTGAATACTCCATCATACCGCCGACTGAACATCGCTGGTGAAACCTACAATATGTATTCATAATCGTACATTTTGTGGTGTTTGAGCCACATTGATTTAATCCAAAGCGGCAAGAACGGGATAAGTGCGGCATCTCCTGCTAAACTTTATTCTGAATGGAACCAACGCACTGGTGGAGAATAACATTCTTCCGACTAGTTCACTCCGCGTTCACGTTTGTTCGTTTAAATGATGAACATAATGTGTTCGGTTGCACGTGAATTTGGAACGTTGTCCCGCTACACCAGTCCTGTCTATTGCCGCTCACTGGTCCTGATCACAGTTTTAGGAGCTCGGTTAAATCCGATGGTTGATTCGATGAACTCAAAAACTTCCTGCGCAGGTACTGAGTGCCTGGAAAAATTGCCTGAACCACAGATTCTCGATGATGGTTGGCGGCAAAATTTAGGGACGTCGAATCTCAGAAAGCTTCGCGAAAATGGCTGGTGGACCGGTCAGAAACCGGCTCACCAGTCGTGTCCTGGTGTACAAGAAGACGGAACGGTTTCGTCTCTTGTGATTCCTGATCTAGCGACATGCACACGGCAAGAGGTTCAAGAGTACTTCGACAACTCGTGGACGATTACAGAAGTTTTGTTCAGTGCGCTGCGAAACGATGAAGCTTTTTATCGCCCCCCGTATCACCATCTTCGTCACCCGTTGATCTTCTATTACGGGCACCCGGCGGCTTTGTACATTAATAAGTTGAGAGTGGCCGGGCTCGTTGATTCGTCAATCAACTGGAGCATTGAAAGTATTTTCGAAACTGGCGTCGACGAAATGTCCTGGGATGACATGTCGAAGAATTCGATCAAGTGGCCGACGATTGACGCAGTTCACGAATTTCGCAAACAAGTTTATGGCACCGTCTGTGATGTCATCGCTCAGCATCCGGATCTTGGCGATGAACATAGAGTGATCGAGCAAGCGCATCCTCTGTGGGCTTTGTTCATGGGATTCGAACATGAACGGATTCATATTGAAACGTCCTCGGTTCTAATTCGCGAGCTGCCAATCTCTCTTGTTGAAACACCTGCTCATTGGCCGCTCATGCATCAATCAGCTCGCGGTCATGAGGTGGTGTCACCCGTGGTGGGTGAGGATTACCCTGCAATCGAATTGATTTCGTTCAAAGCTGTCGACGTCGAGTACGGTAAGCCCGTTGATTTCCCCACGTTCGGCTGGGACAACGAGTACGGAAACAAGAAAGTCGCGGTCGCTGAATTCGAAGCGGACAGATGCTTGATCAGCAATGGATCGTTTTTTGAGTTTGTGAAAGCCGGCGGCTATCGTGACAAGAAATATTGGAGTGAGGCCGGCTGGAATTGGAGAGGTTTCAGAAACGTCAAATTCCCAACCTTCTGGGTGCCGAATGGTCCAGCAGGCTCTGATCTATACAATCTGAGAACGAATTTCGAGATCATTCCGATGCCGTGGTCGTGGCCTGCAGTGGTCAACTATCACGAGGCTAGCGCGTTTTGCAAATGGCGATCCGAAGTTGACGGAACGCAGAGTTCGTATCGGCTAATTTCTGAAGCAGAACACGAAAGTATGCGCAAGCACACTGGGTTTTCAAATACCGAAAACCCAACTTCTCAAAGCAATCTGAATTTGCGTTGTGGCTCGGAATCACCCGTGGACGGCAATGTTTCAGAGCGGTCCAGCGGCGATGTTTCGAAACCGGCCATCGGCGAAGGTTCGAGAACGTCCATCGGTGCTGTCGCGAAACCGGCCATAGGCGACCTATTCGGAAACGTTTGGCAGTGGTGTGAAGACGATTTCAATCCGCTACCTGGTTTTCGTATTCATCCTTTGTACGATGATTTCAGCACGCCATGTTTTGATGGCGAACATAAGATGATTCTCGGTGGATCATTTGTCAGCACCGGGGGCGAAGCATCGCCCTGGGCAAGATTTCATTTCCGCCCACACTTCGCACAGCACGCCGGTTTTCGCCTGGCATACAGCGCCGACGACAATGATGGGCGTGCGGTGAAAATCGGAGTCAGCACAGACAATCCATACGAAACCGATCGGATGCTTTCGGATTATCTTCTTTTGCACTTCGGTGATTCGAACATTCAAATGCCGTTTAAATCTGGACCATCCGAAGCGACATTGTTTCCAACCAGATGCGCAGACCTGGTCACGAATTGGGCAGAGAAACTCAATCTTGAGTGCGATCGAGTTCTCGACATCGGTTGCGCAGTTGGCGGCGCATCATTTCATCTCGCAGAAAAATTCGACCACGTTACTGCAATCGATTTGAGCCAGAGTTTCATCAACCTCGCTAATAAATTGAAAACAGAAGGCGAGGTCGCATACAACGTCTTTGAAGAAGGTGAAATCGTCAGTGCTCATAAAGCCACTGTTGATGAGACTCAGCGCAGCCGAGTCAATTTCAGACGAGCTGATGCATGTTCTCTTCCACCTGAATTTATTGACTTCGATGCTGTTCTGATTGCGAACGTTTTGTGCAGATTGCCGAGTCCAATGTCGTTGTTAAATCGTTTGAGCGGTGATCGCGGTGTTGTAAAACGCGGCGGTGTCGTTGTAATAACGACACCATTCACGTGGATGGAAACGTACACGCCGAGAGACGTTTGGATGGGTGGCTACACAGACGAAAACGGCAATCCCCATTTCTCCGCGGATAAATTGAAGAGTGCACTGAATCCTGAGTTCGAACTTCTCGAAGAATTCGATATGCCACTGATTATTCGTGAGCACCGCCGGAAGTATCAGCTGATTTACTCGCTGGCTACGGTTTGGAAACGAAAATAATTAACGTAGGAATTTCAATTCGCCTTCGATCTTAACGCTGAGCATATCGTTGGTTACCTGAGCGACGCCCTGAAATTCATAACAAGGTCCCATGTCGTCCACGACACGAAATGTATTTGCACCCGCCGGCGCAGCATTGATCTGCTGTGCGAGCTGATCGCCCTCAACCGCTTCCTGTTTCAAAGAAACGACCATAGGCTTGGTTTGTGTCACACCGCCGATCGACATCGTCATCCACGGTTCGCTAACTAAAAGTGCTCTCGGAATATCGATAACCATGTTGAATGCTCCACTTACAGCAGTGTGGCGGCTTCTCCGCAAAGAGTTGCCGTGTTTGAACTTGTGCGCTTGTTGCCGGTTTTCAATATGAGCAACACTGCAATTGTGCCACTGTCTGCGCCTGCCTCATATAACCCTGAGTAAACATTTATCGGCTTTGCAATAAAGCCTATAGTTTAGTCATAACATCTGAGCCTGAAAGATTCGACCGCTTAACGCCATTCTTTTGAGCGATTAGCTTTCAAAATCTGCCAAAACCCTATATAGATTATCCTCAAACCCATAAAACAAATTAGGCTCACGTACGCACAATGGAAGTATGTGACCTAGAGAGGTTTTTAGAATGGAACCCAGCGAGAAAGACTGGCACCCGCTCACGTCAGCATCGACGAAACCGAGTGCCGAACACCTTATTCCAGGACTGTACGCGTTGGCGCGCTGTTGGTTTGACCGTGGAGACTATGCGCCGGCTGAAAAAATATACCGCCTCATTATTAATATCGATGACCAGGTGAAAAATATCACCTGCACGGAAGTTGTTCTCAGCGCCCTGGATATGGCGCGATTGCTGATGGAAACTCACAGATTGATGGAAGCGGAGCACATGTATCTTCGCGCGATCAATCGATGCACGCGTTGCTTGGGACAACAGCATTCTGTTTATGCTCGGATCCTGCAGTCGTATGCGGAGTTGCTTCGGACAATGAATTTGGAAAAAGAAGCTGCCGAACTCGAAGATCGTGCCAGAGAGGTGAAATCGATGCAACGCATGGAAACGAGGGATGAAGCGGCTTTCAGTGATTCTGCTGTCAGTAGCGCGACAATCGGATAAAGTGGTATCACGATTGGGTAATGTGTATTGCCACACAAACGATAACGTTTCAACGCAGCGATCCAACGTGTCATCCCCATCTTTGACACTTATCGCGACGATAGAGACGTATTGACTCAAACAAGTTCGATTAAATTTGCATTGAGCTGTCCAACAAATGTTATACGGCTATATAGTCGATCACGCCTCAATGAGGCTGCGATGGGCGGGTGATGGCGTTGCCATCCTAACGGCAAGTTCTCGAGTTCGAAATTGTTTTGGGTACTTTTGAAGAACTCGAATATTTTTGATTCAACAAAGGTTGAATGTTTTTTGGCTGCGGCGGTCTCGTAGAGGCTATCAGTCATGGTAATTGAACAGTTTGAATCGTCTGAGGACGAGCAGTCTGAGCGTGTTGACAGTGCCAGGATTTTTGAAGAACTAAATATTAAGTCTTTTACGTCTGCGATTAAACCTGCGAGTCAGGAAGAAGAGCGCGCGACGAATCAGATGTTTGGCTCTCTGTTTCTTGTCGGCGCTGAAGTTCCAGATCCAGCTGCGAAGGCTGAGAATGCAAAAACAGGTGGCGCGAATCCCGATGTTGCGAAAACAAATGTGATCAAGGCTGACGCGGTAAAGACGTCTGATTCACCTGTCACTGCGGACTCAGCAAGTCGTTTGAGCACAATCAAACATCATCAGAGTTTAGCTAACGATGCGGAGCGCCGTTACGTTCCAGGAAGCGTGGAGCTGGTCGAACATCATAAGCACCTGGCGGAACTCAAAGCAAAGCAGAATGACAAAACCGGTGCCGAATGGCATGCAAAAGAAGTAACTGAAATAAACAGAGTCGCTGACCACATGAAAGCCGTCAATAACGCGCCGGGCGATCTCATGCGATTGCTGGTTGTGACTAATGCGCTACCTGCTAATTTGAAACTTGATACCGCCGGTAAGGTCATTCGGTTTGAACTAAGTGACGCAGGAAAAGCCCTCGAAGCTATACCAGGTCTGCGCTTGCCGGGAACCCGCGAACTCGGTGGTTTGAAAGCAATTAAGCTCGAGGGTAACCAATTAAAAATCGAGGGAGAAGGAAATTTCAAATTTAAAGTTCCAAACACAGAAATCGTTACCGATATCAAATTGTCTAATGCATCATGCGACATCATCAGTGATCCAAAAGATCCGACTAGACTGAAACTCAGCAACTTTAAGGGATTCTCGATATCGGCATATGGTGCCGATCTTCAACCGGAACATTTGGTTTTGTCCACAGTGAAGAATGAAGATGGTTCTGATTCTTTGAAAATTGAATTTGGTCGACTGATTCGAGCAGTCGCGGCCGAAAAACAGGTTGGACCAAAAGCACTTGCAAAAGATGGTTTTGCAGCCCTGGTCGGATTGCAAGTTCCCGACATTCCGTTAGTGCAAATTCCTGTGCCGGGGCAGGTTCGCTTCGATCGACTATTCTCGGAAGCTCTCAACTGGACCAAGGCAGGTGAAGCAAAAGACGCCGGAAAAATGTTTGAATCGATTGTTGGTTTGTACGCCAATACAGAAATCTCAAATGTTTTCACCGACATAAAGCAGTTGAAGAAAACCAGCGACAAGATCGAGATTGAAACCAATGGTCGAAACCTGTATAGCATCGGTGGTTTGCCCCTGTCCTGGGATTCCAAAATTTCCGCGGATTTGAAAAAAGATGGTGGCAAAATTGCGCTCACAAATATTGAAGGCGCGAAAGTAAAACTGGCGTTGCCAGGCGATGTCGCAAACGGCCTTGGTATCAAGAATCCGATGGAGATTGCCTTTAAAGAAATTTCAATAGGCGAAGCGGATAAGGACGGAAATCGCATTGCGACGATCAAAACGGATTCAATCCTGGAATCGGTCTCTCTTAAAATCGGACCGAAGTTTGAACCTGTACGCGATAAACAAGGCCAGATAACGCTTGAGGCTAACTTAAAGCGTGATGATGCACGGACATCCATAAAGATAACCGCGAACCCGGAGCAACTAGCTAAAGGCGATCCTGCCAATATTGAATTTGCGATCAACGTCACAGGCGGTAGCGATAAGCTCGCTCAAGTTGTTCAGGGCTTTATGGGTGCCGAACTGGATCCTAACGTCAAAGAATTACTCAACGGAGTTGAATCAGTCACTAAAGTTGGTGACCAAATCACAATCAACCGTAAGAAAGAAACTGTGCATGAGAAGAGCGGTCTCAAAGTCCATGTCGCCAAAGCGGTCAGTTTCAAAATCGATCCGAAAGCGGCAAATTTGGAGTTGAGAGAAATCACTGGAATCAATATTGTCGATCTCCCGGATGTTGCCGGCAAGATATACGCGCATAAGATGCCGATCTCCATGAGATATCTCTCTTTGACTCGCCCGGATAAAGCCGGCGAAAGAGTGTTAACCATGAAAGCTGATGGTGTCGTCAGTAGTGCCACTATTCATCTTGATGCGAGCATGAAGCCGAAGGAAATCATTGCAGTAGTGGAGAATCCTGCGAAGTACTTGAAAGAATCGCTGGGTAATCGCGACATGATCGCGCGAAAACTCGATATGGCGACAAAAGGCAAATCATACGCGATTCGAATCAAAGGCGATGGAAGCGTTGATCTAGACGGGCTTGGCGGAGTCGGCGGTGTTTCCGATATGTTGCTCAATGGTGGCGATCTGGTATCAGTAGAAGGCGCCGCTGCCACCATTATTGGTTACGTCGGAACTAGTGCCACCAGAGGTCAAGCCGCAGCGGATCGAGGTTTGGGACAGAAGATCACAGAAACGTGGAACGCATTATTTCGGTAGTAACTTAAATCCAGCAATACTTATGTATACGGTGCCTTCTCTGTGAAAAGCCTTCAGTTGTCTGTCTCGGCAATAGACTCGAATGCAATGTGCTATGTCTCGAACGTAACCTATCCCGAAGATGGAGATGAGAAAATGACTACAGTAGTAACAGGAAATGGCGATTCAGCTGGAAGCAGCGCGCTGATGTTTGTATTGGCAATTATCGTTATTGCCGCTGTTGGATTTGGTATCTACTACTTTAGTGGAGCTGCCCCTACTTCAACGACCACGACGATCAATATGCCCGAAGTGAAAGCCCCTGCGCTGCCAGAACCAGCCCTGCCTACACCTTAGGACAAGCAAATATTGTGAAAGAAAATCGGTTGGTGCACTTTGACCGATTGTGAATTCGAGTTGAGTATTCGCTAGTCGATGGAATCATCGTCGGCTAGCGAAGCCCTTCTCGAATCTTGTATAGGGTCGTTGTTGCGATTGACGCACGTCGACGCCACCGCCGTAGTTGACAATGCGGTGCACTTGAGTTTCTTCTCCACGATTTCGAACGCGTTTCCGGTGAAACGAGAAATTCCGAGTCTAACGACTCCCCAGTGTATTTGCACTGCCGACATCGGCGATGCTGGGTGAAACGCCGCGACTCCAGCTTACAGTGTTAGCGCTGCCGTTTGATTGCACGTGGTGAACGGTATCGCAGGTGATATCATTGCTGCTGCCGTTTAATACGAGCGCATTGATTGTCCCAGTAATTTTGATGTCGCAACCACTGGCGTTAAGAACCACATTGCCACCATTGCCGACAATGGTTCCTTCATAACCGCCCGTATCGAGAATTATGTCTTTGCCGGTTCCACCAGTAATCCTGGCACCAGCAGCGCCAACGGCTTGAATTTTTACTGAATTACCAAACTTTGAAATGTCGACCATCGGCACTCCGCCGGAGCTTTCGATTGTTGACCGCGTGCCGGTGACACCTTCGTTAACAGTCACAGTCTGTTTGCTGCTGGTTTCGGTTGTTCCTAGTGCAGCCGCCAGTTTCGAAATGCGAACATTGAGTGTGCCCGTTCCTGTCGCTCCAAGCGTGTCGGCTTCAAGCTTCTCCACTCGTCCGATCAATGGAACTCCAACTGTTTTCTGTCCGTATGCCTGAATTTCCAAACTGCCGACTCGTTGCTCCAGTGAAACCACAGTTGTCGTGCTGGTTTTTGTCCGAGTGGAAACGGTGCCATTTTTGACGGCCACCCCCGACGAGTGAATCGCGGCCGAGTTTCTGCCGTTTCGTGCTGAAATTCCGGAGGAGTTTACTTTGACGGTTTTCTTTGCCTTCGATGCGGAGATGCCACCTCTCCCAACGTCTACGGATTGTCCGGCGCTGCGAATGTGGATGCCGTCGGCCCCCATCGTCACGTCGCCTTCGTCGGATTGAATATTGAATTGGGCGTGCGAAGCCTGCGGTATCAACATTCCCAGGACCGCTAGCAAGAAATAACCCCTCATATCTACCTCCAGCAAATTGCCAGCTTATGATATCACTGCGGCCTCCTTAGAGTGTCACGTTGCCATGAGGATTTCTAAGGAATTCAGAAATAAGTCATTTCGCTATGCTTCGGGGGCTTTTCTTTTCTTCGGCGACTTACTCTTCTCAAGCTTCCTGGCGCGCTCGGCGATCGCGAGTGCTTCGGTTTGATTGTTCGCCTTTTCTAAAATCGCCGCGCGTAAATGCAACGCAGCAACCAGATATTCCGGATCGACATCTTTGTCTCCATCCATAATCTCAAGTGCTTTTGAACTTAACTTGAGTGATTTATTCAAATCGTGATCGGCATTAACCTCAGCCACGTTGAGCATCGCGATCGCGCATGCGTAGCTGTCCTCGCCGCAGACCACACTGCGTAATTCCATCCAGCGTTCGAAAAGTTTTCTGGCCTTATCGATTTGTCCATTGTTCAAACAGAAATCTGCAAATGCCACTATCGACGCGTCCAGTGTCTCAGGCGACTTGCCTTGAATTTCTTCGGCCGCGCTGATTGATTGCTGGTAGAGCTGCTCGGCGCGCGTGTCTCCCTGCGCCGCAAACGCGTCGGCAATCATCCGAAGCGAAAGTGGTATCACATCGAGCGCGGCAACTCCAAGCACCGACTTTCGACTAATCATCGTGCCGATCATTCGAACAGCCTCGTCGAGTCTTGCACTAGTCACGTAGACATCAATCAGAATTCCGTTTAACTGCATAAACGAATCAGAGCAATCGGGAAGCATTCGTTCTGTCTGGCTGAGTGCCGCAAGAGCAAGCTGCTCTGCCTCAAAAGCGCGGTTCATAGCAATGTTCACTTTGACGAGTTGAACCTGTTCACGCAGATCTTGAGCTACAGTTTTCTCGCCCTCGACTCGCTCGAGAAGTTCTCGTGCTTGTTGTGGCTTTGCCTTCTCTAAAAGTAGTTCAACCAGATCTTGTTTGCATCGGTGATGCAGATCAGAACAGACCTCGTTCGAGATTTCAAAACACCTTCGCAGCAGCTGCTCTGGCTTGTCGGCGTCTCCGACCTTTTGAAAAATGAACGCGAGCTGTCTCATCAGATCGATCTGTCGAGCAGTTCCCTCGATGATTTCGCAATCGATTTTGGATGTTTCTCTGTGAATGTAATCGAAAAGGACATAGCGTTCGTCTGAAGGCAATTCGTCAGCCACCTTCAACATCTCAGTCAGGCAGCCGATCATCGGGTATGGGTTGGTGGTTCTTATGACAGACGCATCATAGACAATTTGCTTCAATAAGATCTCGGAATCTTGGGCACGATCCGTTTTCAAAAGCACTTCGGCAAGTTGCAACTTCGCCGAAAAAACCGCGCTGTGTTTGTCGTCGAAATAATCGAGGAATGTGTCGAGCGCCTCGGCCACCAGCCGTTCTTGCGTCGCTGTAATGTCGGTGTTATCGGCATCGACGAAGGGCATTAAACCCGACCACATCAGTTGGCATCTGGCATATTTCGGGTGGCGCGGTCCGAAAAAATCAGCTACGATTTTAAATGTGCGCTCCATCAATGACATGCATGTCGGCAATCCATCGGCCATCAAAGTGAGGCTGGCTGTGTTAATTAAATACGCCAGGAGCGCTGGATTATGGTCGCCATAAATTTTCTCAACGATTTCCAAAGAGCGTCGACAGTATTTGGTTGCTTCGGACCATTCACTATTACCGAAGGCTAGACGGCTGGCGATCACTAAGGTTTGGGCCGTGAGCGGATGATCGCCGAGTCGATCGCAAAGTTCGAGCACCTCGAAAATGATGTCTCTCGACTGCGATGGTATCTGCGTTTTCAGTGACGCCCTTACGAGCATGCCTCTGATATCAGCTTCCAAACGCATTGTCTTGTCGGCGTCTGGCGCATCTTTTCGATCAGTGTCGGTTTTTATACCAGAGATACTCGCTTCAGTGTCCGCACCATCCGCGGTGCCAGAGAGAGGGCCGCGCGTCTGATTTTTCACCGACGCATATTGGCTGCTGCCGGTCTGATTCCACCCAGGACCGAAGTAAGAACCGCCGCACGCCTCATCTATATAGATCCGGTATGGTCCGCTTAGAGACAGCGGTGTCGTCTCTAGAAAATTGTCGACCGCATCGTCGGCTTTTGCGTACTGACCCAATCCCACATACGTTTTGACAAGACTGAACCATAGTTCTGCCGAGCAAAATTTTAGTTCATCGCCGAGTTGTTGGAGTGCGAGGACGATTTCCCTTTGCGCATCGCGAAATCGTTCTTGCTCAATCAACATTTGAGTGTGGATGTGAACGGACAGCGTTCTTTGCAGGCGTCCCGACTGGGTCTCGGCGTCTTGCGTTAGCGATAATGCTTCACGCAAAATATTTTCGGCGTCCTGATATTTGGCGCGACTGTAGTAGACAATCGCTAAATTGTTTAGCGTTTGTGCAAGTTCAAACTTCTGAGCATTCTCATTGCGCGCGCGTCTGACGCTTTCGACCAGGCATTCTTCCGCGGCGAAAAGTTGGCAACACTTGTAGAGTGCGATGCCTTCATCCGCGCAGGTTTGCCATGTTCTCAAGCTACAGTCTCGTAGTTTGGTCAGCCGTGATACCAGTAGCCGACGCTCTTACGCGGTCACTTGTTCAGTTATCTTTTTTTTCCGAATCAGATTGAGCGCGCTGCCTTCGATGAACCAATCGATCTGTTCCCGCGTCATGGTCTGGAGCAACTCGATTTTTTCTTCCTTGCCATCTTCATGCGTAAGCAACATGGTTACAGGCTTTCCAACTTCGAGTTCATCCAGGTCCACAAGGCTGATGAAGTCTGTTGGTTGGATTTTGTCGTAGTCGGCAGGATTGGCAAATGTCAGTGCCAGGATTCCTTGCTTCTTAAGGTTGGTTTCGTGAATTCTGGCGAAGCTCTTCACGACAACTGCCTTGCAGCCGAGGAAGCGCGGTGACATGGCGGCGTGTTCGCGGCTCGAACCTTCACCGTAATTTTCGTCACCGATAACTACCCATCCCAGACCTTTTTCTTTATAGTGTCTGGCGGCTTCAGGAATTGTCTTCACTTTGCCGTCGAGTCTGTCGGTCACTGTGCCCGGCTCTCCGCCGAACGCGTTGATCGCGCCGATGAACATGTTGTCGCTGATTCTATCGAGGTGTCCGCGATATCTCAGCCATGGTCCTGCAGGTGAAATGTGATCGGTTGTGCATTTGCCTTTGGCTTTGAGCAACAACGTCAGTTTCGTATAGTCTTTGCCATCCCATGCTTTGAACGGATCGAGCAATTGCAAACGTTCGCTGTTCGGGTCGACGATAACGTCGACCGATGTGCCTTCCGGTGCTGGCTCTATGTAGCCGGCATCTTCGGAAATAAATCCGCGAGGAGGCAACTCGAGAGTTTCAGGTGGATCAAGTTTCACTTGCCTGCCATCGCCGGTGGTGATGGTATCAGTGAGAGGATTAAACGATAGTCTTCCTGCCAGCGCTAGAGCCGTCACGATTTCAGGACTGCTGATGAAGGCGTAGGTTTCTGGGTTGCCGTCATTGCGCTTTTGGAAGTTGCGGTTAAACGAAGTCAAAATCGAATTCTTTTCGCCGAGTTTGATGTCATCGCGTTTCCATTGCCCGATGCACGGTCCGCATGCGTTAGCCAGAACGGTTCCACCGATGCTCTCCAGAGCTTCGAGTTGACCGTCGCGTTTGATCGTCTGGTGAATCTGCTCAGAACCTGGCGTGATCAAGAAGCCGGTTTTGGCTTGGAGACCAAGTTTTGCGCCTTGCTTGGCGACGTTTGCAGAACGTGTCATATCTTCGTATGAAGAGTTTGTGCAACTTCCGATCAACGCGACTTTGAAGTCATCCGGCCAACCGTTTGCTTTAACATCGGCACCGAGTTGTGAAATTGGTCTGGCCAAATCGGGTGTGTGAGGACCCACCACATATGGTTCCAATGTATCCAGATCGATTTCAACAATCTGATCGTAGTACTTGGTCGGATCGCTCTCTACTTCAGGGTCGGCGCAAAGGTATTCTTGATGCGCGGTTGCCAGATCAGCAATGATTTTTCGTTCTGTAGCGACTAAATAGTTTGCCATTCGATCGTCGTAAGGGAAGATCGAAGTGGTGGCACCAAGTTCTGCGCCCATGTTTGTGATGGTGCCTTTTCCTGTGCAGCTGAGTGATTTCGTGCCTGGTCCGAAGTATTCGATAATGGCTCCGGTTCCGCCTTTCACGGTGAGGATACCTGCCAGTTTCAGAATCACATCTTTGGCTGCGGTCCAGCCGTTTAATTTTCCTGTCAGTTTGACACCGATCAGTTTTGGCCACCGAACGCCCCATGGTTCTCCGACCATGACGTCAACAGCATCAGCGCCGCCGACTCCGATTGCGATCATGCCAAGTCCACCGGCGTTAGGAGTGTGAGAGTCCGTGCCGATCATCATGCCGCCCGGGAAGGCGTAATTTTCCAAAACCACCTGGTGAATAATTCCGGCGCCTGGTTTCCAAAAACCAATGCCATGTTTTGTACTAGCTGATCTCAAAAATTCGTAGACTTCTTTGTTCTCGTTGAGCGCGTCTTCCAGGTCTTGCTCAACGCCGATTCGCGCCTGGATCAAGTGATCGCAATGCACTGTGGTCGGAGTTTGTACTCGCGAAATTCGCGCTTGCATGAACTGCAGGAGCGCCATTTGCGCGGTTGCGTCTTGCATCGCCACGCGGTCGGGACGAAGGAAAGCGTAAGTGATACCGCCTTGAGGAACGCTGTCGTCAGGATACGTGTCCAGGTGAGCGGTTAAAATCTTCTCGGTGAGCGTCAGAGGGCGATTATATTTTTTCTTCGCCTCACGATACTTGTCTGCGCGGGAGGTGTAGAACTGCTTGTAGTCTTCGTTGCTCAACTTCGTCATAGTATTTGCCTTTATCTCATGCGCCTTACAACCTGTCGAGATGGACTTGGTTAGACCGTCTCGTGCTGATCGAGGTAGCGTATAGAGGATGCACTTGGGGGCTCGGGCGCCACGCCCACCGTTGCGATCCGGGTCTTGGCAGTTACGTTTGTCCTGATCAGCAGTTAGATTTTACTAGACTGAAAGGACTGATGCTCTAATCAAGCGCTATGTCTTTATGATTTTGTCCGATTTATTTTTGATGCGTCAATTAGATGAAGTATCGGTGGAATTATCCTGAGCGCGGAAGGTTGATCCTGAGGACTGAACGAAAAAATTCGCCTATCCATTCGTCAATCGTGCGAATCCGTTTCTAGAAGCGGTTAGGCTACCATTGGAGCTTCTGGGGCGTCGGAGACGTCGTCGCCTTCGTCACCTTCTCCCTCTTGCTCTTCGTTTTCGTTTTTTTGTTGAGGGCTGCCTTTGTGTCGCTTGCCCTTGCCGCCGCCGCCGCCCTTGCCGCCCTTACGGCCGCCTTTGCTCTTTTCTTTTCGGTGTCCTTTGGCTCATCCGGCGGGCTTCTTAGCGAGCTTCTCTGGTTTTTTCAGGCGCCTCTTCCGGCTTGTCGCCAGGTTTGTTTTCGCCCGGCTTGACTTGTTCTGGTCCCGGAACGGCGGGCGGTTTTTCTTCCGGCTTCTCAGGATCAGCGGGAACAGCCGGTTTGTCGCCAGGAGGTGCAACAGCAGGCGGTTTGTTCGGGTTAGAAGGAGGAGTTACTTCACCGGGGACAACCGGTTTGTCGCCAGGAGGTGCATCAGCAGGCGGTTTGTTCGGGTTGGAAGGAGGAGTTACTTCACCGGGAACAACCGGTTTGTCGCCAGGAGGTCCAGCGGCAGGCGGTTTGTCGGTACCAGGAGGAACTTCGCCGGGGGTGTCCGGCTTGTCGCCAGGCGCTGAGCCAGGTGGTCTATCCGAACTCGGAGGTCTGTCAGGTCTGTCACCGGTTACAGGCGGTTCTGTTGGTCCTTCACCAGGTTTGTCGCCGGATGCCCCAGGTCTGCCTGGCGCATTTTGTTTAGTGTCGGAGCCGAAATCGATTTGCATGTCGTTCAAAAATGGTGCCGCGCCTACAGCCGACTGCGCCAGGCGCTGCTCGGTCGCCTGACGTTGTTCTACCAGTGACTCCGCCCCTGGTGCCAGGACTGATCCACTGTTTAGACTTTCAAATGAAGGCGCTTTGGCGATTGATTGCTCGCCACTGGACCGGGCGACATTGTCGCCTGAAGGAGTTAATGACATTAGTAATAGTCCGGCTTAGAAACGGGGGAGAGGAATGGAAGTTCGACTACCACACTTGGAACATTGCTGCGTTACATCATCGTGACCAAAATTTCGTCGGAGTTCATTTAGCCTGACGTTCTGTTTTATCTTTTAAAGAACAAACTCGACGAGAACACAATGTATTAGGATCTGATTTCTAAAAACCACACGGAAGTATTTTGTGAGCCCTGTACGCAAACTCGAAATTGCAATCGTTGAGGAGCCCTTTGATAAGGACCTCCAGTCCTTCTTCGAAATTTTGCGACGCTACAACAAATCAAAGGCAGGCGAATCCAATTTCAAGCCGCTATCTATATTCGTCAAAAACAAAAGCGGAAAAATTGTCGGCGGCCTTACCGGCGAAACCTATTGGGGCTGGCTTTTCGTTGAAAATTTGGCGCTGAGCGAATCAATGCGCAAAAGTGGTTACGGCGCTCAGCTTTTGAAAGCCGCTGAAGATGAAGCCGTGAAACGCGGGTGCCATGCGGTTTATCTAGACACGTTCAGCTTTCAGGCGCGACCATTTTACGAGAAGCAAGGTTACCAACTATTCGGACAGTTGGACGAATTTCCACCAGGACATGCTCGATATTTTCTCTGGAAGAAGCTGGTTTAGACATTTGAATTTTCCAGCTATCTGATTTGTCCCAACTATCTGCACCATTCAACTATCTGACCTGTTCAATGTCTGAATTGTTCAATTGTGCGGACCGTTCAACCTATTTAAGCTGTTCAACAAGGGTCTCGCGTGCCGCTGATAGTTGTTTGTCGTAACCAACCTGATCGCGTGTTGCGTTATCTATCACCACATCCGGTGCTACACCGACGCCTTCTAAACGCACACCATCCAACGTGCCATCTAAAACAGCTAAATATAATGACGCCTTGTCATCGACTTTAAACAGGCTACCTGCAAGAACCGCGCCCGCTGTTTTGGTACCTACGAGTTTGGCTCTGCCAGTCTGTTTGAAACTGTAAGACAATAGTTCTTTTCCACTACGGCTGCCACCATTGATGATGGCTACTATTGGCTTATCGTAGTAATAGCGTGAGGTGTGTTTCTTGCCGTTGCGATCGATGGTTTGGAAATCCGGATATGCCTTTGGCGATCTATAGAATCGATCCAGGTCGTCCAGACTGTTGCCACCATAACCATCACGAAGATCGAAAATGAGACCATCCGTGGTGCCAAGTTTACTTTCCAAAATATCATCAAGAGCTTCAAAACTCCGTCGTCCGCCGCTCCAAACGTGGATGTAGCCGATTTTCTTGGTGCCTGTTGTTTCGACTTTCGCGGATTTGCGCATCGCGTCGATGTAAGCAGTATAGATGTCTTCTTTTTCTGGTTTGATAACGATCGATTTCGACTCACCGTTTCGCTCAATCGAGAACGTAATGTTTTTTCCTGCAGTATCAATGAAATTGGAGTAGCCAACGTAAGTGTGACCATTTACTGTCAATATTCGATCGCCTATTTGAAGACCGGCTTTGGATGCGGGGCTTCCGTCCAAGATGTACCGGACCTGATTATCTTCAAAAGGCGCACCGCCCGCGACAAAACCCACGTAATCAATTTTGCCCTTGCTCAGTTTTTTGTTAAAATCGGAGAACAGTGCGTGCAGAAAATGATACATCTCATCGTTTATCGTCACGAAATTGCAGTGACTCGATTTCAACTCTCCGATTGCTGCACCCATAGACTTGCCTAGATCGCGCAACGTCTTGCTGTTTATGATCGCTTCATGATTTTTCTTCGCACCATCTTTCCATGCGGTTTGCGCAAGCTGTTTGCTGTAGAGCCGCTTCGCAATTAGAGCATCAACCTTGTCGAGAGCCCTTTGATTGTATTTCGCATCTATATAAAAGGATGGCGGCAATCCTTCCGATGATGTCGCCCACGCTGGATTGTTCAAACCGAGCGGAGCTGCGACCTGAATACCGAATAACAAAGCTGGAAGTGCGCCAAAAAAGGTTTCGCGAATTTTGCTTGACATGTTTATCATTTAAAGGAGTCGATGCTAATAGTGTACGATACCACCCTTGATGCTTGTTGCATTTTAAATGCGTATTCTAGATGGTGCATATGTACATCTATGTGCACGCTCAGCACCTTCTGGCAGTATATCGTCGGCTGCATGCGTACGAATTTTTCATCGCTTAGAATGAAGCATCACGTCGAGGACAGCTAAATTGCGCTCAAAGGCGAAACCATCTTTATTTATTCCCACGCTGTACTTCGCGGAAGGTCTTCCGTACACGATCGTCAACGCGATGTCTGTAATCTTCTACAAGAACATCGGCGCCAGTAACACCTACATCGGGCAGGCAACGAGTTTTCTCTCATTGCCGTGGACTTTGAAGTTTCTCTGGTCGCCGCTGGTTGATGTTTATGGAACAAAGCGCAAATGGATCTTGGTGGCGCAGGCGGTGCTCGGTCTGATTGCGTTTATGCTGGTCGGCGTCGTACTCATCCCCGATGGCATGATTGCGAGTGTCGCGATTTTTCTAATTATGGCAATCGCATCGGCCACGCATGACGTCGCTATCGACGGTTACTATCTCGATATTTTAAACAAAGAACAGCAGGCGTTTTTTGTCGGAGTGAGAAACGCGTTTTACAAAGTCGCTCTGTTAGTGGGTTCCGGCGGGCTGGTTTTTCTAGCAGGTAAGCTGGCAGAAACCACCAGCCTTGGCGTCCGTGGCGGTTGGTGCGTTTCATTCACGGTCTGCGCGATTCTGTTGCTTGCCTGTTCTGCATTTCACGCGTTCGTTTTGCCTGAGCCAGAAAAAGATTTGTCGAAAAAGGAAAGTCCGGCTCTTACGTTAACGCCCAAAGAATTCGTAAAAGTTTTTGCCGATTGGTTAAAGCAACCACGTATAGCAGTTGTCTTCTTCTATATCCTTGTTTTTCGAGCAGGCGACGCGTTCATGCTCAAGATGGCGCAGCCGTTCCTTTTAGACCCGGCTGAGAAAGGCGGTCTCTCGATTGCCACGTCCGATGTCGGCATCATATATGGAACGGTCGGCATGCTCTTCCTGCTGGCCGGTGGTATCATCGGCGGTGTTTTGGTTTCTCGCTATGGTTTGAAGCGTTGTTTGCTGCCCACAGCACTAATTCAGAACGGCGCAATCACCCTTTACTGGTGGCTCGCAGCGGCAAGACCGAGTGGACCAGTTTCAATTCTCGGTTTCAACCTCACCGATGCGGTCAGCAAAATCACAACCTCGCCCGACTTGCTTCGATGGTTCGACCATAGACTGTTTGATACCATCATGGTCAATTCATTCGAGCAATTCGCGTACGGTTTAGGAACCGCTGCCTACACCGTTTTTCTTTTAAGCACGGTGAAGTCGGAGTACAAAGCTGCTCACTACGCGATCGCAACTGCGATCATGGCGTTTGGATTGATGATCCCAGGCTGGTACAGCGGATATCTCGTCGACACGTTTGGCTACGAGAAATTTTTTCTCGGCAGTTTTCTAGCAGCCTTTCCTGGAATGCTGGCGATTCTGTGGCTGCCGCTTGAAAAACCGGCGGACGAAACCGGCGCTGCTAAAGCGACTGGACCTCGCGCAGCAGACGACCATGCCAATGACGAAGACGCATAGAAGAACGAGCGGCACAACGGAAGACGATGCAAAGGACGTGTGATCTGCGCGGTAGCTGTCTGAACTTTGATAGCGAAATCTAAAAGTCGTGTCATTCAAGCCTGGTACGGTGATATTCCCATTGACATCTGGATCGTCTGGATCTAATCTCTATGCATCGCACAAATATTGATCTATAAATAGGCAGCAAGCCGGGCGACAGCGAGGGCGAATTGATGAGACTTTTGCAAACAGCATTGATGATGGCAGTGATTTCGGGACTCTGTATCGGAGCACCGGCGTTTGCCGCAACTGACTTTGACCGAGGAAGCGATCTCTACGCAAAGGGGCAATTTCAAGCCGCTTCTGATGCGTTTATTGACGCGATTTGCAAAAATCCGAAAGCTTATCCTGCCCACTACGCGCTGGCGAACTCGTACATGAAGCTCGGCAAATCGGGCGAGGCTCAGACTGAATATGAGATGTGCCTTGAGATGTATCCCGACCAGAAGACTAAGTCCAATTGCCAGAAGGCGCTGCTTTATTTGAACGGTTCAACTAAGGCGCTGGCAATTCCAGCCAGCGGCGATGGTTCCGGCCAATTAGGTTCGAAACTGGCTGCCGAAGGTGAACGTCGAGCAGCGCAGGCACAAGCGGTCGCTGACAGACAAAAAGCTTCGATTGAAAAAAATGCACAGAAGAGTGCAGAACGATATAAAGACCATGCCAAGGCTCAAATCGAGTCAATGAAAGCGAATTCGTCCTGGTGGACACTTGATCGCGAAGCCGGAACAATGGTGCCGGTGATCGGCGGAGCCGAACAAGCGGCCATCGAAATGGGCGACAAATTGGCTGAGCATGCGGTAAATTCTGCCAAAACCAAAGCAGCATCCGTGCAACCTTCACTCGGCACAACCGATGCCACCGATGGATTGCGCAGCCAACTCAACGCAAGCGGACATTCGAGTGTCAGACTCAGTCCTGTTGGAACGAACGTGTACGTTCGCAATTACGAATCTAATCAAGTTGCTGGAAAATCCGGCGGCGTCCGTTAGGTCCAACGATAAACAAGTATTCTAATAGGGCGGCACTAAATACGGTGCCGCCCTATTTTGCTTTTGATTTCTTTGCCACTGTTGAATTGTTGACATGATCACTAATGTCATCGACTACCTCTTCAACAGTTCTATTTGCGTCGACGACAATGGCGTCTGATGGCTCTTCCAATGTATCGAACTGACTTTTGAGCAACTCCGGATTCATGAATTCGTGATGCCTAGCTTCCAGACGCGCGGCCACGGTTTCAAAGTCGACTTTTAAATAAACGACCATCAAGTCATGCGCCGCCTCCGAAAATTTCTCTCTGTACGAAGATTTCAAAGCAGAGCAGGCGAGGATCGTTGCCTGTCCGTTCTCACTTCGTTTTTTCAGCAATTCAGACAAGTCTGACAACCAGGGTAATCGGTCAGCGTCAGTCAACGGAATACCTGCTTGCATCTTGCCTTTATTTTCTTCTGAATGGAAATCGTCGGCGTCTTCGAAATCGCATGAGAGCCGTTGCGCCAGCGATTTGCCGATTGTGGTTTTGCCGCTTCCGGAAACGCCCATGAGTAGGATAATCAAGCTGTAGCCTCGTTAACCTGAACAGCGCTCAATAATACAATGCTTAGCGATTTGGCGGGCGGTGGTTATTTGGCCGGACGGGGAGGGTAAGAAGTTGTCTGGAGCTTAATTACGAGTGGCTCGAAGTACGAATATTTAGCGGCACCAGATATGATACCAGCTTAATAAGTCGCTTTCGGAAGTGGAATTTTCAAATCAATCTATAATGAATTGGAAGTAAGACAGACAGCAGTTAAGAATGGAGATTGTCATGCGTAAATCGCAGTCGAATTCAAAGAGGTTACCGGCAGCTATGTTGTCGGCGATGCTTTTGCTGAGCACGTGTAATCCCGGCGTTTGCCAGACCTCAAGCGGCGATCCGTTGAAGTCAGGCGATCTAGGGAAGGGCGCGGCTAACGCTTCTGATTCAAAATCTACGGATTCAAAACCTGCTGATGTGAAACCACCAGCACCGAATTCGAAATCACCCGAGTCTGACAGCCGTTCTGCAAGTGATACCGTTTGGTCGCTCGATAGCAAACTGGAAAAGAAAGTCGAGCAGGAGTTGGACAAACCAGGCGCCGATCCTCAGATGCCATCAGGAGATGACGTTCTTAATTCACTGAAAGATCAATTTCCGAAAGTAGCGATTCCAAGTTCACAAGGACCATCGCAGCCGGCTACCCAGTCAGGAAGCCAGCCTGCGAGCACGTCGGCGACTGCGGACCCGACTAAAAATTTGGGACCGACCACTGTCGATCCTGCCAAGGTTCTAATGAAGGCTCAGCCTGATGCGACTAAATCAGGAACTGGTCTGCCTTCCACCGCGCCACAAAATAATCAGGGCGTGACGTTCTCCGGAACTCAACCGAGCGCTGCTGGCAAAGCGGCAGCCGCAGCCGAGAAAGACAAACCAATCAATCTCTCCAGTGGAACACTGACTGGACGTATCGAACAAATCTCGGGTGAAGGCGACGTCAGGATGCCGGTTTTGAAAACTCAAGCCGCTGTCCTCGATCCGCGCGGCAAGCTTCTGCCTGCTGAAATTGAAAAGTACTCAGGCACCATCGCCAAGTCGTTCCCAACCGATTTCCGCGGCGTCTGGGGCGGCAATATGCAAATCTGGAGCTATCGCTACAGTCCTGACTACTTGGTTGTAGACAGAGCGGAAGCGATAAGCAGCGCCAATGTTCTTAAAGCGAAGCGCTCCGGCGCCGTTAATTTCAATTTCCACAATGACGCAAGAACCGGACAGGTAGCGCTTGAACCTGCAACCGTTCTGCTCACAGTACCAATTAAAGATACGAATACTTTCGCTCAAATGGCTGCCGGCGGCGGTGGCGGGCAGATGGGTCAATTCGGCGGCATGTTCAACCAGATGATGGGCAACATGGAAGCGCCCGTGATTGGCATTCACTTCGGCAAAGCCTCGGCAAACAGCATGGAGCGCGGAGTTTCAGGCAACGACTTCAATCAGGTCGTCGCCAAGAACGTCATCCGCATGCTTGGTCCCGGCGTGCTCGAGCAGCAGATCGTCACCAAGTTCACGACCAAGACGCCTGGTGGAAAAACCAACTCCGGTTTCGACGAAAGCGTTATGCGTTTCAAGAAGCTTGATAACAACCGCCTTTACGTTTTGTGTGCAGCGGTTAAGTATGGGCACACCGGAAAATATTTGAGCAAATTGATCATGTATGGAACCGTCGACCGCAACCGCCGCATGGACACAAACCCAATGGGCAACATGAATTCCATGATGGGCGGCATGATGAACATGGGCGACATGCAGAAGATGATGAACGGCATGGCTGGTCAGGGCGGCGGTGGTCCAGTGAAAGTGCCTCAGGGCGGCGTCCACAGCCTTCCTGGCATGGGTGGACTGGGCGGCACCGGAGGGCTCAATGGCGCCGGTGGTTTAAATGACATTTTGAAACAGCTCAACCAACTTCAAAATAAACCGAGGTAGAATCATTTCTTAAATGCAGTAAACCCCTCGCCGTGAGTGCCATGAATTTAGAGAAATTGGCGGAAGTTGTTGAAAACATGATCATTCAACACGATTACCCGGGCTTCGAGCCTCGTGCTTTGCTACTGGGTCTGCCTGATGAAGTCACTAAAGCACCGGCAAAAGTTTTCGGCGATGGTTTGCGTCACGAGAATGTTTTTGTGAGACTGGCGTCGCTGCGCTGGTTTCAAGAGCGTCCAGGTCTGGCGAGAAGTTACATGATCAAGGTCGTGTTGCCGATGCTTAAAGATGTCGACCCGTATGTGCGCATGGAAACCATTAGATTGATTGAGCGCGCGACAGAACCAAACCAAGAGATGGTTTTACAAATCTCGCCATTGCTTCAGGATGAAAATCCGGAAGTGCAGAGATGGGCAGCTAGAGCCTTAGGCAAGCTGTGCAAAAAATTGAAGATCAAAGATCAAACAATTATCGAGAGTTTGCAAGTGGCTGCTGCTGCGCCTGATTCTCAGTTGAGAGGCAAGGCCGAAAAAGCACTTCGCAAAATCGGAGTGTACGACTAGGTCGCATGCTGTTCGATCGTAGTGTGCAAATTGCTTTGTTCACCAATCCGCACTGAATTTTATTTCGCTACAGTCGCGACAACACACAACGAAAGCGCTTGAATACGTTCTTTAAAACGAAGATCGTTTGACAGCCTTCCATAAAACGCGTGCTCGTAATACTGCTCCAAAAAATTCCAGTCGTAATCAATTTTATTTTGCAGGTCTTCGAAGACCGGCTGCATCTCTGCGATTAGAGCGTTTAAATCATCGAGTGCGTTTTGTTCAATATCAAAAGTTGGTGCATTGATAATCGCATGGGCACCACTGACGTAATCGGCAATTGCGATGACAAGCACATTTATGTATGTCTTGATCATCTTTTCTTCGAGCGTTACTCGTTTGGTTTCCAAACAGGCAAGAGATGTTTCCATCAATGCTGCTAATGAAAGTAGCCTGGAGAGGCTGAGAAGCACCTCTGAACGCGAATTGTCTATGGGGTCTTGATTGCTCATCGTATCGTGGCTCATGTGATTAACGCGATTTGATTCCAACGCATCATTTTAAATCCAACAAACGATTTCATTATCCCTTAAAGCTAAAATCCGCTCCCCGTGTAAAGGAGCGGATTATGCTGTTCAGTCGTTGTGTTTCCTTAGATTTCGGCGCCGCAAGAGATTGATGCAGGTGTTTTAAAGTCTTTTTCGTGACTATCAATAATTGCCGAGAGAGAGAAGAAATTCACAGTGTACATGGGCTTCTGACTTTATCTAGTTCGCAAGAATTAGGTGAGAGAGTGGGTCAAAGAAGGCTTTGGTGTTTCGGAAACTTCCATTGTTGATACTGAAAGTTGTGCACCCTGGGTGCGTCTGAAATTGTCGAGATAGCGTCTGAGAGCTTCTCTAATTAAGTCTGAACGGGTTCTGTGTTCGCATTTTGCAATGTGGTCCACTTGTTCGAGCATCGCCGGTGGAAGGGCAATGAGTACTTTCTTGGGCATAGGCGCATCCTCACTTAAAACAGGCATGGGTATCTATAGAGCCGTCCTCGATTTCTCTCGTTCGGCTCATAATTTTTCCGCGGCTCTTAACAAAGAGTAACCGCGACGTCGGTGGCATGGGATCGATCAACCACCGTTCAATGCATATCACTTTACACATCAATTCCAATATCGTAAAGGTCCAAAAGGGGCATAAATGCTCAATTTAGGTAGAAAACACTTAAAAGGATTTTTTTAAATTCGGAAAGCCAACAGCAGTAAGACTCCGACGAAAAGCGGGGTTGTAAGTAAGACAAAAATATAGATATACGTACGCTCAAATGACATATCTCGTGACTTGCAAAAGTTTTGAAGTGTGCTGGCGCGCTGCTATTGCCCATCGTATGTGGTGGCGTAACAGTGAGATGATTTTGTCCTGCTTTTCGAACACGCTGAAATCTGCTTGTCATGCCGCGTTCGAGCGAAAACCGCATGGCTTCCCTCTTCACACGGCTTTCGATGAGTGACCCCTTGTAGTAGACCAATGCATATCGAGTGATACCAAGATCGGGATGCATTCAGCGCTATCGCTTTTACGGCGTAGTCCGTAGACCGCAAACAGTCAACTGCGAAGTCATTGCGAGAATGGCTTGGTATGGCGCTATCGATAGAAGTGCCGGTGGAGAGGCGTCGCAAAAACGAGCGATACTATATATGGTGCATAGTTGGTTGTTAATGATTCGGTGACGGACAGATATGTTTCTCTTTCCAAGGTTATGAACAGGTTTGTCAATCCTGATTAACTCTCGAAAGCCGCTTAGTCCAAAGGTTTGCGGAACTGTGTATACGAATGTTTCGACGCGACAATCGAGCGCGACTAATGTTAGAGCGAATTTCGATACGAAAGGTAAACAATGCAGCATCAGCCAGTTGCATTACTTTGCGCCTACACTTTTGCAGAAATTCGGTTTGCAAAACTGAAATTGGATTTTGAGATCAGTGTGAAAAACCGCATTGAAACACGTTTTTTGAAAGTTAATCGAGCGGAGCGAAATACTGCTTTTCGAATCATTGACAGTAAAAGATCTTGATGCCTCATTCTGCGCAAGTGAGTTTGCAACAGGTTTCACGCGTACATTTATAAGATAGAATTTTGAGGTGCGCCATTCCTCTATATAGGTAAGGCTCTGATGATAAGAAGCGCCGCGGCGCCACATAGTTGAAAAGTCAATTGCATATTTCGAATTCTTCCATTACTTTCGTCATGTCGACAGATCTATTTAGTTGATTCCTCTATGTAATAGAAAGTTCTGCTTACGCCTCTTACATAGTCCGTTTCATTCGATTAGTTCTCAAACTCAATTCCATATATTGTTCCGCTCCTACTATTGAAGTAATCAAAATGATCCTTGCCACCTGGAACGTCAATTCAATCTCCGTGCGCATTCCGCATCTGATCTCGTGGCTGCAACAACATCAGCCTGACGTTTTATGCATCCAGGAAACCAAGGTGGAGGACACAAAATTTCCGATCGATAAGATTAGAGAGATTGGCTATGAAGCTGTGTTTCATGGACAGAAAAGTTATAACGGCGTCGCTATCATTTCCAAGCTTCCAATGGATAAAGTCGAGAAAACATTTAGAGAAACGCCGGAGCTCGACCAGGCGCGCTTTATCAAAGCGGAGATTGAAGGCAACGTGATTTTGAACGCCTACATTCCTAACGGCTCGTACGTTGGTTCTGACAAATATGAGTACAAACTCGAATGGTTTAGTGCGCTGCGAAACTATTTAAATGAAAACCAGGATTCGTCCAAACCGGTGTTGCTATGCGGAGACTTCAACGTTGCTCCTGAAGATCGCGATATATACAATCCGGATCGACATCGCGGCGAAGTCATGTGCAGTGAGCAAGAACGCGAGGCGCTATCAGTGATTCGCGACTGGGGATTCGTTGACGCCTTCAGAATGCATGAAGAACAGACCGGTCACTTCACGTGGTGGGACTATCGTTTGCTAGGCTTCAAAAGAAAAATGGGCTTCCGAATCGATCACATCTATGTGACCGAATCATTGGCCGGTAAATGTAAGAGGTCCTGGATCGACATAGAGCCGCGCAAATTAGATCGGCCGTCGGATCACACTCCTCTGGTTGCGGAATTCAATTAAACGCCTCGACACTTAAATGCGACGTGCGGATCTTTAATGTGCGCACATGGTATCGGCCGTGGTATTAGCACGGCCGATAGATGGCACCATAGCTGGTGACGAACGGACTACGCCTTGGCGGTGACTACTTCTTTTCTCGACGGAGCCTTATCGTACGGGAAGATTACTTCAGCTGCATCGATTTCTTCCAGAGCCTTGAATTCACCGGCGATAATGCGGTCTGCGAGCTTGGAGCAGTCTTTGAAGTAACTGTCGCTTGGACGCTCGCCGGTCAATTTGCGAGTCAAGTCCTGGCAGAGGATGTCTGCCGCGGCAATCATCAGTGAATCGTTTTCGTTATGAGCCCAGCTTGCCGTGACAAGCATGACGATGGCATCTTGAACTCTTTGTGAGAGTTCTGCGATGCGGCACTGTCTATCAGGCAACTTGAGCTGGTGTTTGACCATGTTTTCGCTCAATTCCATTGGCGATTGGTGCAATTGTTCCATCGCAAAATTGATGTGGGCAACCAATCTGTCGTCCATTCCCTTGAATTGAGCACTGTCTTTGGCGGATAGCATTTGTCCGATGTACCAGCTGCTGTATTTCATCAATTCGTTTTTCAGAGCCCAGGCATGAGATGGATTGGCTGGATTGAAATCACGAATGCCATGCTTCTGCAAAGCCAAACCGATCGGCTCGAAGTAATGGCTGCCGTGCTGCTTAGCGAGCGACTTGAAGAACGCCATGCCAAGCATTTCGCCTTCGCCTTCGTAGATACAAGGAGCTAGGAAATCATGAACGTTGTCGCCGAAGATGTGTCCGGACACGAAGCTGCGTCCGCCGTGTGTCTTCATGAACAACTCGATGGCGCATTCTTTCTCGGCTTCGCTTCCGAAGATCTTAGCGATGATGCATTCCAGTTCGCCGCGATAGCCCTGGTCGAGCAACCACGAACCCCAGGCCACAAGCGCGTCGGCGCCGGCGATTAAGGCAGCCGCTCTGGCGATTCTGCGTTTTACAAGTTCGCGAGTCTCAATTGCTTTGCCGTAAGTCTCTCTGAATTTGCCCCATGGCAGCATATTTTTGAGCATCAAACGCATAACGCCCGAAGCCGTCGAGCAGAGCGCCAGACGTCCCATGTTGAGACCGTGATAAGCCACGGTCAGTCCATCGCCCTTAGTGACCTTGAGTAGGTTCTCGGCAGGCACCTTGAAATTCTTGAAGACCAGACCGACGTTGTGAGCGTGTTTGAGAGCGTGCAGACCGTAAGTTTTGATCTGGAAGGTTTCGTTTTGTTCATTCGGCAGATCAGCAATCAGCGCTGCCGGCTTGCCGTTGACCAGGCAAACGATACCAACCGTGCGACCTTCCTTGGCGTTCGTGATGAACAGCTTTTCACCGTTGACCACATAATGATCGCCTTGCAACTCAGCGGTCGTTTTCAAGGCTGTGAGGTCAGAACCAGCATTCGGCTCTGTGAGCGCGAAAGCGGAGAGCGCCTCGCCTGTTGCCAGCTTTGGCAAGAATTTGTTTTTCTGTGCTTCGTTGCCGAAGTTTTCGACCGGGTCGACGGCACCGATACAACCGTGTACTGAAGCCAGTCCGGCAGCAGTAGGTTCGATGGTCGCCACTTTGGTCAGGAAGGTCATGAACGGACGAACCGCCACTCCGGAGCCCCCATACTTCTTATTGATAAGCAAACCCCAGTAACCGGCTTTGGCCAGTTCCTGCAGCAATTCCTCGGAGACCTTGCCGTTTTTGTCGTATTGTCGGTTCTCTTTTCTTGCGGCGCGAAGCACGGCAAGCGAGTTTTCCATCGCCGGGATACTTATGGTTGCCGGGTCAAGCTTTGGAGTCGAGAAGAGCTCCAGAGGAATCTTGTTTTCCCAGACTGCTTTGTGAATCGGACTGTTCACCGTTTTGTACTTTTCGGCGAACATATCTTCGACTTCATCGTCGGCGCGGTCTACTGCGCCGGTGCGTTTCGCTTCGTCTTCGCTTTTGCCACCAAGGCGCAGAGCGGTTTCGGCAAAACTGACTTCGTTTTTGGGATCGTTATCAGGGCTCATCTTTCCATCCAACTCTATTGCTAACAACATGACGTGTGGTTTTAAGCCACCTGTCTGTTTGTAATTCTTACACACGTAGCCGTTCTAAGGATGAATAGAGGACAGTTTTTGGGTTGCCATAAGCAATAATGAGCAACTTTTGACCTTCTCTGGTCTAATACTCTGAGTACGAAAACAGTGGCAATCGGATTCAAGCGGTTGCTTTCGTCAACGCTTGCGGTACCCATTAGTCGCCCCTGTCTCTATCTTCCGGCTTTTACAGCGGGTTTCCAGGGAGGAAACGCATTGAACGAGATCTCAGCCTCCATAGTTCCACTAACCAAAGTTACCCTTTACAAGCACGGCATCGGTTATTTCGAACGACGCGGCAAAGTGAAAGCGCCGGGATATGTGGAATTGCAATGTGGTCCCGACGAGATTGACGACATGCTCAAATCGCTTCTGATTCTGAAGACGGGTGGCAGCAGCGTCTCGGCAGTGACTTACGAGTCTTCGAAGCCACTTGATGAAAGATTGGGTGAATTCGGTTTTGATTTGAAGTACAGCCAAAACTTGACTGATTTGATCGGCCAGCTGAAAGGCACTCCGGTTTCGGTGAAGCTTGGATCTAAGGAAGTGAACGGACGCGTTCTCGGAATGGATACAGCCAGTCGGATTGTTGATGGCAATGTTGTCGACGAACGTTACTTGCTGATTTTTTCGGAAGACAATGTTTTGGTGCGCATTGATGTCGCCGCCATCAATGGCATTGAAATCAAAGATGCCGCACTCGCTAAGGAAGTGCAGCAACAGCTGGAATTGCTTTTTCTGTCGGTCAAGAAAAAGGATCGCAAACTATTAAAAGTCGACATCCCTGGTGAAGCCGAAAACGATTTGATCATTGCATACTCGATTCCATGTCCGATCTGGAAAACGAGTTACAGACTGGTTTTTGATGATAAGGAACGATTGCTGATTCAAGGCGTGGCGATTGTCGACAACATCCAGGAGGAAGATTGGACCGACGTCAGAATGGTGTTGGTGTCAGCCAGTCCGATATCGTTTATACAACCGCTCTACGAGCCGATTAAACCGCAACGCCGCACAATCGAAACGCAAGGATTTAAATCGTCCGGACCATTCGTCGCAGAACCCGCAGCTAAGAAAAAGAATGCCGTGGTTGCAAAGCCGCTTGCTCGGGGCAGGTCTCAAGCGGCCGCTGCACCGATGGAGATGGATGGGATGTCGACCGGGAGCTATGGCGTGGTAGAGATGTGCGCGCCGTCGTCACCGCCGTCCGGTGGTTTCTCAGCGGAACTCGGGCAGATGGCTGATTCCGGACTCGATGTAGAAGCTGCTGAAAAAGGTGAATTGTTCGAGTATCGAATTGGCGGCACTGTTTCTGTGCCGCGAAATAGTTCTGCGTTAATTCCTGTTGTTCAAGAATATATAGAAGGAGAACGAATTTCTCTTTTCAACGAATCACGCGATCCTGGATTTCCGTACTCGACATTGAAACTAAAAAACACTACCGGACTCACTTTGGAAGGTGGTCCCGCAACGGTGATGGAAGATGACAGTTATGCCGGAGAGTGTTTGCTCGATGTTGTGAAACCTGATGACACCAGGTTCTTGCCTTACGCGCTCGATCAATCGGTTCGCATTATTGTCAGAGCAGAGTACAGTCAAAAGCCGGTTTCGAAAGTTCAGGTCTACGATTCGATTTTGTATTTCTATCACAAAGAAATTTCTAAAAAGTCATATCAAGTTGAGAATTTAGCGAGCAAAACAAAAATCGTTTATATCGAACACAACCTGATGCAGGACTGGACGCTCTCGAGTGAGCCCAAGCCTGACGAGATTACGAAAAACTTTTATCGTTATCGACTTGAGCTCAAAGAAAAAGAAGATCACACACTTGAAGTGGAACAAGAAAAAGAAATTACGAGTTCATTTCATCTCGCTCACCTCGATCCGGACATGTATCAACTGCGGTGGCTGTTCGAACAGAACGTTTCCGATCCGAAATTCTTGGAATTCATGCGAGCAGTGCAAATCAAAAGACGCGAGCTCGTCAGCCTGGGCACACAAGTCAACGCGCTTCAACATAAACGTGTGACGCTGGAGCAGGATCAACTCCGGGCGCGCGAGAACGTGAAAACGCTGGGTGCTTCGGCTGAGAGATTTAAACAAGCGATTGAACTCAGCGAGGACAAGATTATTGAAGCGCAGAAACAGATCGATGCGCTCAGTGAAATGATCAGAGTCAAAACTGAGGAGCTGAACACATTTGTGTTCACTCAAATGGCTACGGAAATATTGCCTTCCTGATTCGAATGATCGTAGAATCGGCTCACCGTTCGTTTGACGAGTTACGGCAATTGTTTAAAACTAATGATTGACTTCACAACGACCGTGGGTAGCGATTTCGAATTTTTTGATACCTGCGTCTGAAACGCCACAACTTCTGAGTGACAGGTAATGCAATCGTGGAAGTCTTGCCAGATGCTCCAATCCAGCATCGGTTAGAGCTTTACTGTGTTCCAGTTGGAGCATCTCTAACCACGACATTTTCGCTAGTTCCGCAGCATGAACATCAGTTACGCCGCAATTCTTCAATCGCAAATCGGTCACCTGATTCAACTTGATGATTGCGTCAATATCGTCTAGAACTTTCGGCGTTCGTTCTATCCACAAACCCGAGATATTCTTCGATGCTTTCAATCGAAGTAGCGCTTTGCCATTCATTTCTTGGCACGAGTCGAACACCACTTTTCGAAGGTTCGGATAGGTGCTTAGCGCGTCGATCATCCGTGCGTCGATTTTTCCATCTTTTAAATCCAACTGTTCGATTTTAAGTTTGTTGAGCATAGTTATGTCGTCCGCGGAAAACGTGCTGAACACTGCGTGTTTCAAATTCTTTAGTCTCAAAATTGATCGTTTGTCTTCGAATTTTGATTCTTTGACATCGAGAGACTCCAGGTTCGGCATCTTGGACAGATTCGTCATTGTCTGTTTGGAAAGCTCGCCGCCATGCACCTTGATGCCTACTAACCTGGTCTTTTTTGAGATGTATCGATAACCGGTTTCATTTAGTTTAAATGCCAAAGAGCTGGTGGACTTTCCTCCGTAATTCGGCGCGGAAACGTCCACACTTTTGACTGTTCCATCATTGGGAATGGTTTTAATATCGACGTCCTGGAAATCCGGAACCATGTTTAAAACAACTTCGCTTGGACAATCTGCTGTTGTTGCATCACGAAGCCAGTTGATTTTTCGACGCTGATTCTGACTCACTCCGGCCCTCTGAAATTCCATAAATCCCATTGTGCATAGCAGCAGGAGAATGCCTGGAATTCCGACTAACAGCAGAATTTTTCCTGGCGAAGTTTTGCCGAAGTTTTGAAGTACGACGTGCGGGGTTTTCTGTGGAATTTGATGCGCCGTAGCCTTCGATGTTTCCTGCTCGCGTTTACGTTCTTCAGCTTTAGCGAGACTGAGAAGACCGGAAAGCTCAGCTGCCGATTGAATTCTATCTTCCGGATTTTTCTCTAAACATTTATCGATGATCGTCTCCAATACACTGTCGATTAGACCGGGGATGGCATCGCCAACTCTTGGCGGCACCCCATGCAATTGCAACTCTAAAAGAGACAAAACGTCTGGTGCTTCAAACGGCAAATGTCCGGTTAAAGCCTCGAACATGACGCACCCTAATGAGTACAGATCGCTGCGAGCATCAATGTTTTCGTGATTAATTTGCTCCGGACTCATGTAATTCGGCGTGCCGATCAATGAGTGTGTCGCGGTAAGTTTCATTGCTTCGAGATCCTCGTTGAATCGAGCGATACCGAAGTCGAAAAGTTTAACCGTCAATTCGGAGTTGCCATCATCTGACACAAGAATGTTGTTCGATTTTAAATCTCGGTGAATTACATTTTGACCGTGCGCGTGAGCGAGTGCCTCGCTTATTTGTTTAAAAACGCAGGCGGTGTCCAAACTTGAGAGCGGTCCGTTTTTGGCAATATGATCTCTAAGAGTATGTCCTTCGACATATTCCAGCACCATATACGGTGTGGTTCCTTCGTAGAAACCGAAGTCCAAAATGCCGATGATGTTTGGATGTCTCAACCGTGCACAAGCTCGTGCCTCTTTGTTGAACCGAACAATTTGTTCGTCCAATCCGCCAATGGCCACATGCAAAACTTTCAAGGCCACGACGTTATCGAGGTCTTTATCGTGCACTCTATAGACGGCGCCCATCCCACCCGAGCCGAGCTTGCCGAGAATTTTGTACCTGCCAGGAAGTTTCGGAACGGGAGGGGTCACTTCGCTTTAAATAGGTGTTACTTAACTTTGATGGGAATCGAACGATTGTTTAATTTCAACTGAAGATTTCCATCAGTCATAACCACCTGCGCGTTAATTTCTTCGCCGGAAAGAATTTCGATCAGTTGTTTGCCGACCACGTCGTAGCGCCAGCCTTCGTTGATCTTCAGATCAGTGGCATTCTCGAGTTTATTCTCCTTGTGCAGGCGAACAATCAATTGCAATTCATCGCGTGTGCAAATGTGTTCCGGCGCAAGGCCAATTTCGTTAGCCAGATATTTCAAAACAATGTACAAAAAGTCCCCGGTCAGAACTTCGCTCTTGGTAGGCACTTTTCCTGTCGGCCAGGTCGGTAGATCTTGATCTGACAACGCTCGTGCTTTCTCGATCGCGGCGATGATGGCTTTGCCGTACACCCTTGGTTGGTCCGGTCGGATGCCGCGCATGTTTCTCAAATCATCTATAGATGTAGAAGGTTTGCGCGCGATCTCGAGCATGACGTTATCCGATAGCACCACCCGTGGCGGCTTATTAATCCGGCGCGCTTCGGTGTCGCGCCAGTTCCACATCTCCCGTAACACGGCCAAGCCGCGCGAGTTGAGCGAGTTGGCGCCTTTGATACGCATGAATGCCCGGCTGCGATCGTGCTCGTAATATTCATTGCTCTCGTAAGTTTTGCACTCTTCGACAGCCCATTCCAAACGACCCTGAGAGACTAAACGATCCACGATCTTGTTGTAAAGTGGTATCAAGTGAAGAACATCACTGACCGCATAATCGATTTGCGCTGGAGTCAAAGGTCTCGATTGCCAATCGCTGAAGCTTTCAGTTTTTGCGATCTGAACGTTCAAAATATCGCTCAGCAAGCGGCGATAGCCGGCCGAATAACCGAAGCCTGCAAAGCCCGCACCGATCTGAGTATCGAAAATATTTTTTGGTATCAAACCAGATGACTGGAAAACAATTTCCAGATCCTGACTTCCCGCGTGGAAAATGCATTTGACCTTTTCGTCTGCAACACGGTTCCACAAGCTCGAAAGATCTTGGATGACAAAGGGATCTACGAGATATGGCGTAGTCTCAACGCAGACTTGAACGAGACAAAGAATTGGGAAATAAGTTCGCTCCGGAATAAATTCGAAGTCGAACGCAGCCAATCCGACACTGTCGATGTGGTTGCATAATTCTTCTAGATCAGCCGGAGAAACAACGAGTTTTGCGATCACGGATTATATGGATCCCCGAGCTGAAGGTGGACTGCCGAGATTATGCCGGCACCATTCTAATGTACCCTTGCGACCAATGACTACTGACGTCTCGTGCAGAACGGATGGAAATTCGAATTTTAATTCGTCTAAGTCCATTGTTCCTACGTCCAGTCCATTGGCAAGTGCGATGGCTGCTGGTCCTGCAGTGTCCCAGGTTTTCAATTTGCCTGACATGTGAACGAAAATATCGGCGCGATTATCGAGAATGCGGGCGACTTTAACACCGATGCTACCTGTTTTGATCAACTGAACATTTGGCAGTGTTTCAATCCAGGGATGGCCTTTGCGATCGCGGAAGCCCATCATCAGGCGCATTTCATCGTTTGGATTTAATTCTTTGAGAGGCTCGTATTGAACTGCGGCTTCGCCGTCTTTTTTCTTCCAGGCACCGTATTCAGGTCCGCCGAACCAAGAAGCGCTCTCTGCAGGCGCGTAGACAAAACCAAAAACAGGTTTTGCATCCATCAGCAGTCCGATCATGACTGAGTACTGTCCGTCGTTCTTAATATAGTTGTCAGTGCCATCGATTGGATCGATCATCCAGACCCGACCAGACATCGGCACTTCGGCAAGTTCGCTGTCTTCTTCGGAGACGACGATATCATGCGGATACTTATTAGAAATTTGTTCAACTAATATGCGAGACAGCTCCAAATCCGCTGACGTGACGCGATCCATCGGACCGGTCTTCTCTTGAATGTCTACGGTTTCGCGCATTGTAAGCGTTAGTTGACCCGCTCTCTCAATCAACTCGAGAAAAAATGAAATTTCGTCGTCTTTCAAAAGACATGTCATTGCTTGTGGCATCGGTCCGGATACCTGAATTTGTCCAAAGGTTTAGACCTTGGAAACGAAGCGGAATTTTCTGAACGGAATCTATATAGCATTTACCGGCGCTTAATTATCCCAGACTCTGGGCTTGCTGGTCCGTGTACATGCGGCACCCGAATTCCTCAGCCAATTTGTTGTCGAGCAGGTCGGCGACGTAGGCGACGTGCCATACCAGATCGTCCAACTCTTCTTGAACCAGTCCAAAAGTCGGTCTCTGGGCGACAACCAGGACGATTTCGTCATGCGTCGAAAGAGCACAGCTACTGAGCGAGCTATTCAGATCCAATAATTTTCGGTAGAAAGGCTCGCGATTGCTGTCAGGAAGATAAACCAGCGGACTGGTTATTCTAAGTACAGCCCCGTGCTGGCTGACTTGTACGAACACATATATCTTGGCGCTGCCCTCGGACAGCCACCAGCCGTAGCCCTGGGCATCACGTAAGGCGTGAGTCTGCGGGTCGAGCCCGCGTCTGCGGAAATATTGCTCGACCATTGTAACGGCGTCGCTTGCAGCGCCCTGAGTTAATTTCTGTGTTCCGAACAAGCTCATCCCCTGCTAGCCTCGGAGGCGCTAGCTACCTGATATGCACGTACCGTCTAACGCCCCATAGTATACAAGCAGATGGCAAAATCAGTTTAGGCTCCCGGCGAGCGGCTGGGCGGGTCCTATTTAGGCGTAAACAGTGAATCTATGAGGGTCCTTGACTTGTGAGAATAAACCTTAAAGCTGTTCTGAATTCTCAAGAGATACACACATTAAAAAGAGTCTATAAAAATCTTTGATTACAGAGCACGAAGAACTTTGTCACAGGGCCTAGTCGAAACAAAACATTGTTGTATTATTGTTTTTATCGACGTGCCACTTCAGTGGTACATCTTTGAACCGCTCGGTCCCGAGTAGCGCAGCGGTAGCGCAGGTGACTGTTAATCACTTGGTCGTAAGTTCGAATCTTACCTCGGGAGTGTTGAAAACCCTGCTTCGGCAGGGTTTTTGTTTTTCAGGATGGATTCAATGTATAGAGCCCGAACCCTTTTCGACCACCTGAGCGTGGAATCGGTAGCGCCGAGATTAACTGAAAGTGTTTTGATCGTGGTCGATGCCCAGCGCGAATATGTCGACGGCAGTTTGCCGCTCTACAAAATCGATCGGTCGCTCAACGAAATTAAAATCTTGCTTGAACGCGCAAGAAAAAACAAAACGCCAATCTTTCATCTCGTGCATCATGCCCCTGCGGGCGCACCGATTTTTGATCCGAATGGTGAATTTGTCGAGATTGCAGAACAGGCTCGTCCGGTAGATGGCGAACCGGTTGTCATTAAAAATCTTCCAGGTGGTTTCGTTAATACCAACCTGCATGAATTGATTACCGGCACGAAACGAAAAAATGTAATTATCGCCGGTTTTATGACTCATATGTGTATTGATGCCACTACACGTGGTGCCGCGGATCTTGGATACAATGCAACAGTAGTTGCGGCAACTTGTACGACAAGAGATGTGCCATCGCCATCAGGCGGAGTTGTTGACGCGACGGTGTTGCATAACTCGAGTCTGGCAGCGCTTGCTGATCTAGTGGCGATGGTCGTTCAAGACGTTGCGGACATTCCTGATTAGTTCGCGGATCTGCTAATTGGTTTAGTTCTGAATCCTGCAGTTTTGTTCGGACTCCTGCGTAGTTCCGAATCATGTGTTGTTCGCATCTTCAATTCGCATTCAAGTTCGTCGTGTCTGAACGTGCTTCGTTGTCGGAACGTGGGCTACAACTTGACGTTACGCGTTTTTGTTATTAGAACAAAACCTGAACTCAGGCGCGGCTCCCGCTTTGCGACTTTTAAAATTGAGTTGTAAGTTTTGAGAAATAATAATGTCGAGAAAACCCAAACTGAGAATATACACAGTCGGCGGATCACTCAAAAGGCGGCGGACTCGTGGCAAGACAAGCAATGGAAAGTGGTGACTCGTCCAAAACTTCCGGCTCTTCCGACAAGATGCCTTACGGGCAAAACGATAATTTCAACAACAAAGATCTCAGTAAGAGTATCGATGAAGTTAACACCGCACGTAATGCCATGTCCCCACAACAGTACAATCAGTTTCTCAAGCAAAGTTTGAACGAGTTGCTTTTCGATGATGCTGTTGTTCCGACACTCAATGTCGACTCGGAAGATGGCGACGGCAAAGAAGAGTCAGGCAAAATGCCTGCACGCATGTTGAACGAAGCAGAAGTTCAAAAGATGGTTGGCATTGGCACTATGCAACTGATTAGTTCGAACTCGGCGGCGAGTCCGCTTTAGTCCTGAAAAATTTCCCGGACAATCATTTCCTACATTAGCTCGAAAAGTTTCTGCCGAACTCCGTATAATGGAGAGCGTCTCGGAGGAACAACATGAGTCTCTTTGTTTCAGTCATCGATGATACCGATGAAGAACTGATTCCTTCATTAGAAGAAGCCGTTGCCCTTTCCGTTAAAGAGCCGAAACTAGTCATCGGCACCAATGTTGATGGTGTGCAGGGTGAATCGATCGGCAGTTACGGCAACCTTCATAAATTAAGAGGTTTCGCCGCGCACATCGAGTTTAATGGTGGCACTCCGACGGTGGAAGATCAAGCGGCTAATTATCCTCTTCTTCGGAACATTTACGAAGGCGAATTAATTACAAAACAGTTTCAACATTTGATCGAACATTCGGATTCGGACGGATTCTATTTGCCGATTGATTTTGCCGAGCCGTTTCCTCTGGTGATCGATGAGACGCTCAATTCATGCGGATCTTCATTTCAGTTGCTAAACGAACTGAACCAAATTGGTCCGGTTCTTTTTGGTGACTCGTTGGCTGAACTAAAGGGACCGGAAATTTTTTGGACGTTGGATGACTTTGATCCGTGGGTCGTCGAAAAGTTAGTCTGGACGCGACTTCGCTGGCTCGTGCGTAATGCTAATAAACAAAACTTGGTGATGACATTCGGCTAGACGACGCGAATGTGGGTCAGTTTTAATGCACAGTCTGATAGCTAATTAGGCTCTGTGGCAATCTGCTTGTTGTGAGATGTACACTCGATTCCCATCACCCTTTCGAATAGATTCCCATCACTCTTTCTTTCACATTTTTTGCGGACGAAAAAGTATAAATTCGTTTTGATTCAGTTGAATGCGTTTCGCCAGTATCTGGATCCTTTAATGAACGCGCCGGAAATTTCATGGAGTCGAAAGTGCCGAGTTCAGCCACTACAATTCGTTCGCCGCTGTCCAGTGTTCGCTTTAAAATATCAACGAATGTTTTGATAACTGTCATCGCGAGACTTTGCTCGAAAGCATATTTCCTTGCAAGATTCTCAGACAGATCTTCATTCGTCAGAAGCTTGATTGCTGCTTTTCTCGCATGGTCAGAGGGTTCACCGGATGTGAAAGTCGGCCATTTTTTCGCAGGCAAAACCATTTCTTCGCCTGTTCGAGGATTTTGCGCGCTTCTTTCGTTTTCGAGTTTTGCCCAGAAGATGCCCAAGCCATCGAGATACACGAAATACTCGAGGACCATCGCATCCACAATTTCTGCGGCTATTGCACCGACCATTGCCTCCGCTTTGTGTGCGGGTACCTTCGTGGTCGCTGTGATTTCAGCAATGAGTTCTTCTTTTGTCATCTGGTCCCTCAAGTTGAAGAACCTATATTTTACTTCTTAAGTTCTATTGGTTTCCGCCTAAAACCGATATATAGTAAGTTTGTATCTCTATGAAAAAATCCGCATAAGCGTAGGGCGACGACCGGGAGAGGCATATGGGTTTACTTGATGACCGCGAAGCGAAAAAGCAGGAGAAGGCTGACAAGACGCCAGAGAAGCGAAAACCCAAGCTGACGTACGTTCACGGACTTGATGGGCGCCGCTACATCAACGACAAGATTTTGCGAAATCTCGAGGGCTCTCAGGGCGGGAAGTCGTTTTCCACTTACAGCTCTGTCGCGAACTACGAGTCTCAGGGATATCTTAGCTACGATGATTTGATGGAAGAAACCGAGAAACTCACGCAGGAAGCGAGTGGAGCCGGAAACCCTTACGATAATTCTTTCGACCAGTTTGCACCTCCGTCGCAAGAAGATGGAATTTCCGTGACACATGCACAAGCTGCTGAGGTCGCGAATGCAGATTTGGAAGCTGCTTTTCAGGCGGCGGACTCGGTAGGACGAACAGTGCACGCGACGATGAACGACATGTCGCTTGGTGCGTTTCAAGCGCAGGCGTTTAACAACACACCACCTGAAGCTCAGATGCATGGAGTGAGCGAGACGCAGGGCGCGCCTGAAGTTCATGCTGAGAAAGTTACCGGTGATATCAACACCACGATTTACGATGGCTATCATGAAGCTGCGCAGAATGCGCCATTTGCTTTTAAACCAGTGATGAGCGACGAAGCATTTAATGCAGCCTATCAGCAGGTCGCCGGCCATGAGGAATTCGCTCCGCCGCCGCAGTCTGCCGGCAATGACGATTTTGCTCCCGAGAATCAGCAGATCTCTAATTCTCAGAACGAGCAATCAGATAATCCTTACGCTGCTCCTGGTGCGGTTGGAAAGCCAACGCACATTTCTGGTCAGCAATCGAATTACGGGATGTTAGCGTCGCCTGATGAAGTCGCTGATGAAAAGCAGCAAGGCGCTCCACACCAGCAATTGCCACCGCAGCACCAACCGCAGCAGCAACCGGCAGAGCAATTTGCGCCGCAACAACCCGTGGAGCAACATCCGCAGCAACCACCGCAACAGCGCCCTCCTCTGGGCATGTCTGTGTCGCAGTCGATGAGAGCATTGCCTCCACCTGTCAAATACGAGACTCATGAGCAACCACCGGCGCCACCAGTGCAAAAAGAAGAATATAACAAGTTGCTTGGTGGATTATTCAAGGACGAGGATACGGAGACGCCCACCCAAAGCGCCCCTCTAGAGCAGCCCGTCACGCCGCCGACTCAGGCACCATCGTTCAATCAAGCTTTGCAACAAGCGCAAGGTCATGCTCATGCACCTGCTCATCAATACGAACAGTCGCATCAAGCGCAGCATCAAGAGTCGCAAGACGTGCAGCCTCCTCAAGAAGAGCACTATGCACCGCAAGCTGAACAGCAGAGTGAACAGTTTCATCAACAGCAGCAGCAGCAACCACAGCAGCTCGCTCAACAAGAGCCGCAATTCGAGCCGCCTGCCGCAGAAAGCGTTCCGCATGTCGAGTCGGACGCACCACCGGCGGTTCAGCAAGCGTATGTTGAGCAAGCCGAGGACGCGCGATCCCATACCGATAACGTCGAGTCATCATCCTCATCTTCAAGAGATTCTTTGGTTGATTTTTCAACGACGGAACAACCGAAACCAAAATTTGATCGCAAAAAGCCACCACTTCCGAAACAACGTGCAGACGAAGTTTATTTCGAAGACAATGCCACCAGTGGCAAGACAGCGATCTTCAAAATGCCTACTGAAGGTGTCGTGCGATCTAGTCGGGGCACAGTCGAACTCTTGGTGCATAAAGGCGGTCGCATGTTCCGACCTCACTATAATCCAGTCGGAATTCTTCTACGTGTCGACGTCAGCGATGGATTCGCTCTGATCAAAGGACAGGCTGATAAAGCACCATGGCAGATGACAGATCGCGAGGGCAACCCTCTCGATGAAGACGTCATCAACACAGTCGCCTTCGATAAGAAAGGCAACCTCTGGTATCAAACAGTGACCGGAAAGAAGACAAGATTCCTGGTAGATGGTGGCGTCGAAGTCACAAGCGCGGAAGGCGAAGTCACAAAGATGTAGTACCGAAACTTGAGTGCTCCCTCCCGTTTCAGGATGGGAGCAAGCTCATCATGGGCGAGTTTCGGAGCTCAATCAAAGGTTCGTGACCGTCATGAATCGGCCGCAATTGGGTTGCGGTCAGCAAATTTTAAAAACGCTACTCATTCACCATCTGTGGTGCACGACTGTAGACCCTTGATCAATTTGCCGTAGGTTCGGAGTCCTCGACAGGTTGCGTGTCGTTAGTTCCTGAAGCCGGCTCTGCTTTGTGTTGAGCCTGACAGAGATAAGAGGCTAGATACAAGCCGCCCGCGATCCAGATTAGTCCATTGATACCAGTGTAATTTGACACGTACTCCAACATCGCCCCTAAAACCGAGCCGAGCAAGTTAAAAGCCAGTGCTGGTCCAGGCAGCTTTATCGTTGCAAATGCTGCGGCAAAAATGATTCCAGCGATAAACATCGGAAGCAACGTGACGAATGTCACGCAAAGTGTCCCGAACAAAGGGATATCGGCGGTCGCCGCTAAGATTTGATCTACCGGCAAAGCGTAACTGCCAACTAAAGTGGCAGCCAGAAGCATGTAAAGGACGGATTGCTTATTGGCTACATTGAAGAAGTTTTTCAGGACCATGATCGTGGCAAGCAAAATCATGATCAGAATGCCTGTGATCACAGCCGCCGATGTCAGCGCCGTTGATCCATAGACAAGTGCCAGTCTGGCAATAGATTGAAGCTCGAGAAGTATGAAGGCTGAGCCCATGAAGAAAAGCTGCCAGTGGGCCCAATCTCGTCGCGCGAACAGTACGCGACGTCCAGCAAATAGTGCGAGCAAAAGCACCTCAGCCATAACCAGAAGGTACGGAATGTCTATTGCGATCGGAATCAGGTAAAGGTACGGCCAATCGTCTGTGAGAATGCGAGCGTCAGGCGGGTTCGTTCTCCACGGAATACCTATGTCATTCAAGCCTTCTGGTAGCTTGATCGTGCCTTTCGCAACAGGTTGTCCCAGAATGTAATACGTTGACACGTAGTCATCAAGTTGAGACTTCTCCGGCACGACCATGGGCGCGTAACCGACAGCCGCCTTGATAGTCGCGAACATGCGCTCTTGAAACCATCGATCATTCATCGCCCCGAACGACAAGCAAACAATCCCTTCCGGCTGTAAAAGATCGGCAGCCTTGCGAATGCTTTCTTTGGTGAAGACGTAATTATCGAGGCGCATCGAAGAGCCTTGCCCGATGCCAGTTTGAGAATCTAGCTGACCGAATATGATGAGGTCGTACTTTTTGTGGCAGCTGTTCATATAATGCCGCGCGTCGTCGCAAAACCTATTTACGAGCGGCGAGTCATATGGATGGGCCGGATTAAACTGCTTGCCAAGTCGCAAAATAACTGGATCGATATCTACAGCATCGACGGTGGTGGCTCCCTGCCTTAGCGCTTCGGCCACGTCATTGCCAGTGCCGGCTCCGACGACCAGAACCGTCTTAGGCTTGACTAAGCTGTAAGGTATCAGGTAATGCTCGCGGAATACGCTCAGCTGCTTGTGGATTGCCTCGGGATAATCAGGATTGTTGACGCCGCGCTCCGAAAGGTCATAGAAAAACTGGTAAAACGCTCTGTTGGAGCGTAGCCAGTAACCGATTACAGTTTCCGTTTCGCTTCCTTTCATTTTTGCGGTTTGAGGTTGTAACTCGATGCGCTGATAAGGCGACCAATAAATAGTGGCTGCTTCGTAAAACGGTTTCGGATCCCAAAAGCTTATACAAACCACACACAGTAAGGGAACCAAGGCTTTCCAGCCGAACTTGCCGAAGCTTCTCAGATAGTAGTACAGGATTATGCAAACAGGGACAAGAAGCATCTCCGGGGACAAGCCGGTGAATGATGCCACAGAAAAAAGAAGACTGCCCGCAATCGCGCCGCCGATGTTGACAATATAGGCGGGCAGCGGCTTGAGATGATTGAACAATGTGGCCAAGCGCGCACCTATAGTGGCCATCGCGCAGAATGGACCGAGCAGAAGAAGCGCCAAGAACAGCATGAAAATAAACACGTAGTAGTACCACATGTCGTTAGCAAAACCCGCCTTGGCGGGGAGACTATATAAACCCTCGGTAGGCAACATCCAAAGAGCAAGTCGAAAATAATCGAAAACTTTGATACATCCTACGAGTAGCAAGAGCGCCAACGGACAATACTTGAAGATGGTGTCACTCTTGGCAGCGAAACCAACGCCGAGCCCGACGAAGCATGTGACCAGCGGGAAGGTCTTGAAAACGCTGAATGCTCTAAAATCCGCGGACATCCAGCGCACGATCAGGAGCTCGAGAAATAGAGATACGAGGCTGAGAATCAGCAGCTCTAACATGATCTTTCTTTTCGAAATTGGCTCGAGCTCGGCGTGAGAATTCATGAACACCACCTTCGTGTGGGCAAGTTGTTTAAGGTTCGTGTGTAGTATATCAGTGACTGTCAGCCTCGGTTGAATAGGCAAAACGTTCGTGCATTGATTACATTCCTGATACCGGCCGTGGTTCACAGGGCAACCAGAAGTCCGTGAATGCAAAAAGGTTCTCTAAGACTTTTTGAGCCTTGAAGTGCCGCCGGACAAAACGCCACTGCAGTCGGTGGCACAATTATTTACGATCGGCAGAGGAGTGACGTGATCTCAATAAGCGAGCGCAGAGCTATTGAAGAATGATCGAGCCTGGCCCGTGGCGCTTGGCCTCGGCTAGGGCGCGGTGTGCGACGTCTAGCCAGACGGTTACGTTGTGTTCGTCTTTCAGGCTGGCGACACCACAGGTGATGCTGGCTTTGAATGTGCCTTCTTCGGATTTGAAGGAGAGTTTTTGGAATTCGTCGCGGACGAATTGAACTAATTGCATGAACTCGTTGACGGAGAGGCTGTCTCCAACGATTGCGAATTCGTCGCCGGAGATTCTACCGATCACACCGAATTCGCGAAAAGTCTTTTTCATTACATCGCCGAGTGCAGACAAAACTTTTTCGCCGGATGAGAAACTATATTGATCGTTGATCGCAGAAAGACCTTCGATGTCGATTACCATGAGCACTGGGTTTACGGATGATGTTTTCATAATGCGCGTTGCTGCATTCATGAATTCTGCGTATGACAATGAACCGGTCAAACCATCGCGACCGACCAAACCTTTTAAGGCACGGTATCGCTCAATTCTTCCTGCGATTGTTGAAACAAGAAGTTCAGGCGTCGCAGGTTTCAATAGATAGTCGTCGCCAAGCCGCTTTCCACGTACTTGATTTTGCAATTGATTTTGCGTGGTCAGGAAAACAATTGGAGTAGTATCAAACTTGTCGTTCTGTCTGACGAATTTTGCCAGATCGAATCCGGTCATTTCGCCGAGGAGCAAATCGAGCAAAATTAGATCTGGTTGTGAGGCGAGCAGTCCTTCTTCGAACAATGTCGGATCGGTCATCACAAGCGGCTCGAAGCCGGCAGAATCCAGGAAGGCGTGCATCGCGGCAGCTTGTACCGGATCGTCTTCTACAACCAATATTTTGTATCGAGGCGTGCAAATTCTTGCGAAAACGCGACCTGCTTTTGCATTCAAAACATCGCGTTCTGCTTTGCTGTTCCAGAAGTCATCGCAACCAGATTGAATTGCGGTAATCTTTTCATTGAAGGCGCCTTCTTCACCAACAAGAACGATTGGAACATCCTCGCTGTCTGGTTTTTGTCTGACCAGGCGCGCCAGTTCCAGCGGAGATCCGCCTTTCAGTGCGGCATCGATGATCAAACCATCGGGCAATCTTTTGCTGAATAATGCACCGCGCGCTGACGCAAAATCAGGAGCGGAATCAGTTTTAAAACCAAGCTCTTTAAAAATTTCAGCGAGATTGAGAGCGGCGGGACCGACCATAAAAATCGTTCTCTTAAGCGCTTCCAGAGAGCCCGTAGGCGTCGTTGCATGACTGGTCGTGCCGGTGGCGCGTTGTGGACTGCTTTGATCGTCTCTATACGCCATAAGCAAGTGATAAAGATTATTGGTGAGCCGTCCAAGTTGATCAATGGTTTGAATCATCGTCGTCAAATCTTGTTCGGAGAGCTGCATGGATAAGTCTTCTGCAGCAACAGCTCGATCGCAAAAATCACCCATCTCGTACAAACCACTTGCACCTGCAAGCCGGTGATACAGTTGGTGCAGATCTTTGACTAAATCTTTTCTGCGCGGGTCATTTCTGATGTCGAGCAGCAAGCCGCGAATCTTTTCGATGCGCTCAAGCGAGATGGTGTAAAACTTTTCGCGCGCGTTTTCTACCGTTCGCGTGAGTTCATCTGTTTGGTGGCTATCCGTCATCAATCCGCCTATGCATGCAAGTCTGCGATCAAACTCCTGGCGCGATCTGGCTAACCGTCTTCAGGATCTCGTCTATTTTAAAGGGTTTTGTCAAAAAGAAATCCGCTCCGGATTCCAAGCTGTCTTCTTTGCGACCGCGCATGCCAGTCAGCATTACAACCTTCGCTGGACCGTTGTTCTTGCGGTACTGCTTGAGGATGTCTAATCCTTCCATATCCGGCAACTGCCAATCTAGAAACACTACGTCGAATTTGCCGGTCTCAAGCTCTTTGAGAGCATCTCCGCCGGTTCCCACGCTTTTCACTTCGTGGTCGCACGCAACGAGACAATCCTGCATCAGATCTGCAAGAAACTCATCGTCTTCCACAATCAAAATTCTAACCATTTTCGGTTCTGCAAACTCGCCAAAATCGCCCAGATAAACGGTTTATACCACTGTTTATCAGCCTTGAAACGACGATTTAGCCGCACAGAAACGATGGCAAGTTGCATAACAACTTGCCATCATATGTGGTGCTTGATCACACGAGCGCTCAACGCTAGTGTGAATTGTGAGCTTGCGAACGAAAGCGAGTCTTACTCGACTTTGTCGCCAGGCACTTTGCCTTCTTTCAGCTCTTGGACCTTTTTCAATTGCTTAGCCAGTCTGATGATGATGACCGGCATGATGATCACGCCTGCTACCGCAATCATGATTCCGATTTGTCCGACATCGATACCTTCGATCATAAAAACTCCTTACTGAGAAGCCACCGCTTAGTTAGTAATACTACCAATAATAGTCCTTTTGAAAGGACTGCACAACGAAGGTTTTTCCTTTACATCCTGATACCATCTTTAGTGGTACGACCGCATGTCGATCAGGTCCAATAATCGGCTCGATGGTATAGGGTCTGATTGATAGCATTCCACTGTGGAGGTGGCTTGTCAATGCAGGCTTGCCGATAAAATAGGTAGGATAAACCTATGAACTTGGAAAAAATTGCAGAGGCGCCATGTAAGCCGCTGCCTCACCGGAAATAATGACAAGTAAGCATGAAAGGTCTCATCGGCGCGGTCGTCACAAATTGTAAGAATTACTTCATCTTGCTAACCGCTGGCAACTTTTGGCGAGTACATCCATATGTATTGCTACAATCTTGTCGCGCAGAAAAGTTGCTTGGCAGCTCGACTGTTTGGCGAAACGAAACTTTTATCAGACTTGCACGACGCAATTTTGGACGCTCGTCGGCGGTTGTGGGTGCAATCATAGTGGCTTGCAGTTCAACGTTTGATCAGCCTGGTTGGTCGAAGCAACCAGAAGATGCAAAAGCAGCTTCTGGCGCCAAGCAAGAAGCTGATGGCGACCTGAACATTCAATCGCTCGGTGATGCTCTCGGGCAGTCGCTAAGTTTTTTCGATGCCACGATGGAGGACGCGATGAATAGTCACTTCCTCGAACGATTTAGTTTTCGACAATTTGGATTTTCTGTCACCGACGATGGTTACACCGAAATCTTGATGAGGTTGCCCCGTTTAAAACCAGGACGTCCATTCATCACCCTCACGTTCGCTCTCGACCAGGACGGAAAGATCATTCGCTCGCGATTGAACATCCAGCGTCGTTATATCGAAGACAAAATCCACGGGGCGTTCGCGCGTGATTACGCCAAGAGTTTTGTTCAAGCAGCTGTCTCGTACAAATCACAAGAGAGCGTCGATACGATCGCTAACGAGATTTTCTATCGTCAAGATCTGGCGATGATTAAAAACATTCAAAGCAAGTTGCCATCACCGTCTGCGAGTGATCAAAAAACATCACCGCCAGAAGAACTGAAAGAAGGCGATGTCATCATCAGTGGTGCCGTCGGAAAAACTGCCGATGTTCCGGACCTGCCCAAGCACGTCTCTGAGATGTATCGATGCTTCACAGGCAAAGAAAAGGTTTCTAAAATGAAACTGAATGATGCCGTTTTGAAATTCTCAAATGAAAATCTGAACGGCGAAGCGACGCTCGTGATCACGGTTGAAGCGATCGGGTTCGAACACCAGGATGATTTGAAAAATGTCGACTTTGAAAATCTACCGATGCATGTTCCGGCAATCTAACTGAAGGACACGCGCACTACTCTTCGGCGGCCTCTTCTTCTTCTTCAGGTGCTTCTTCGTGAGTAACGCCATCGCTTTCCCAGATGTTCGGCGCGATTTCTTCAACCTTTGCAATCAGCCATTTGCGATTGTCTTTTTTGATCATGACGAATCGCATGTACTGAGGTCCAGTCTTCATCCAGTGTTTAGTCCTCACTAGCACTGTCGCTTTGCCTTGATCTTTGTCGTAGGATTCTACTTTGATGTAATTGCGTCTTGGATTGGTCGTGCCAGACGTGTTGAAAAGAATGGTTTCTTTCGACCAGGTGTCGTTCATTTTTTTGTAGCCGTCGGCTGCCCAATCGGGCATGTAGTACGACGCGACGGCAGTACCGTCAAGCTTGTCATTTTCCACAGCCATGGCGCCAAACATTTGTCGAATCAGGACGTTGATTTGCTTGAGGTCTTCGCCGCCTTGCGCCTGCTCAGCCGGCCACTTAGCTTCGTCGAGAATCTTTTTGTCGCCCTGACCGTGATAAGTGAGCTTCCAGTAGTCACCTATTTCCGCGCCAGTTGTGTTGCCTGACTTATCATCGAGATTGAATGCCGGTGGCGTTTCGATTTTGACGAGCTTGCCCGGACCATCCTCTTCTTCGTTAGCAACATAAACTGAGATGTCACCATTCTTCTTCGACGTGGAAGGATTGTAGAAGTAGACCATGCCTTCGACCGTTTGCTGAGTCGAGAACATTTTGCCAATGTTGGCGGACTGAAAAGCCACCACAACACCGACGAGCGCAAATGGGATTACAGCAGCAGCGACCAGCGCCGGAAGCGGAACTTTTTTCAAAAATTCCAGTTGTTTAAACTTATCCAGTGGATTCGGTTTGGCCTTCGCGGTCTCGGCCACTTCTTCAGGCTTGCGCCGTTGCTGGGTGCGAGTGGTTCTCAGCGATTCTTTTATCGGCTGTTCTTCTTTGCGCAGAGTGGTTTGTGATGCCGACGGATCTGGTGCCATTTGCGCACCAGTCGCGCCTTGCGTCCGACCGGTTGCCTTCTGCGATGAAGTCGACGAACCAGCTGTTTTGTTGGCGGGTTGTTGATACTTCGCCAGCGACGAACGAGTAGAACGGGCGCCCTTAGCGGCTGGACCCGGTCCGAATAATTTTTCTTTGTCGAGTAATTTCGAAACGCCTTCAAGTGCGTCGCGCAATTCCTGCATGGACTGGTAGCGTTGCTCGGGTTTTTTCGCCAGAGCTTTGAGCACTACTCGCTCTAACGCTTCAGGAATTTCGAGATCTGCTCTGATTTCACGGAATGGTTTTGGCGGAGTCGACATGTGCATCTGCATCGTGTCGATGATGGAGTTGCCCATCAGTGGCGGCTGACCGGTCAGCGATTCATACATCATCGCGCCCATCGAATAAATATCGGAGCGCGCATCGAGCGATTGCGCCATGCATTGCTCAGGGCTCATGTAGATCGGGCTGCCGAACACTTCACCAGTCTGGGTGAGGTTCTGCGACTGCTTGCCGGAAGATGGCATCAGTTTCGCAATTCCAAAATCCACGACTTTGACGAAGTCTTTTTTGCCTTCGAAATCGATCAGCATGATGTTGCTGGACTTCAAATCCCGGTGGATAACGCCCTTCTGGTGCGCGTGCTCCAGGGCTTCGCAAGCCTGCATGAAAATCGGAATCATCCGTTTTGTCGAGCATTGTTTCTCGTGCCGAATGATATCGGAAAGACTTTCGCCTTCGAGAAAGTCCATGACCAGATAAGGTTGTCCACTGGCTACGAAACCGTAATCGTAGACTGTGATTACGTTTGGATGCTGCAAGTGCGATGCCGCTTGCGCTTCTTGTTGAAATCTTTTGATGCTGATGGTGTCGGAAACGAGCTGTGGCAGCAGAACTTTGATCGCGACGGTGCGATCCATCAGCTCATGGATGCCTTTGTAAACAGCGCTCATGCCGCCGCGGCCGACTTCTTCTACGACCTTGTAGCGGTCGTTGAGAATCTGCCCAATCAATTCGTCCTTCTGAGGTGTAAGCAACATCGTTCTGTCTTTGGGACAGACAACGAGATTAGTGTCCTGATATTCCTCGTTACAGGCAGGGCACTTCTTAACCTTCGGAAGTCCAGTTGTTTGCGGCTGTGAATCCAGAGTCACTTCTTTTTCCTGACGTTCGACAATCTATGCGGGCTGCCATGTTAGCAAAACTGCCAAGGTTTTGGTCTGTGAGCTAGCGCGTGATGTGTGTTTCGTTCCAGTCTCCAGGATTTTCATTCCACATCTAATCAATATGTAACCAAAAAACGTCCTATAAACATCAATTTTTAGGTTGAAAAACCTGACTCATCGGGCTTGTAGGGCGGGTAACAGGACAAGTATGCCAGCGCCGCCAAAAGGACGTACAAAATCAGATGCATCGAGATGATATCCCAGCGCCGGTTTGGGTCTATGCAGGAATCCTGCGGATTTTTGGGATCGTAAAAGACGGTGACCGTGCTTCCCGGAGAGTACCGGTTTTTCGCCATATTGGCTTCGTAGCCCGGCAACCCAGTGAGAAGCTGAAACGCGATCACATCATTGACATAATCTTTGCCGTCAACCGTGTACTTATAAACGACGACATTGCGCCAGGCTGGGTCTTTGCCAATATCTACACGCGAAAGTCCTGAACGTTTGGTTATCCCTGGAGCTTCGCTCCAGGAGCCAGTCGCCACAGTTTTCATAAACGGTTGCAGGTCCATCGTGCAGAAAACCGCGATCACAATAACGACTAAAAACACAAGAAATGGAACGCGCAGGCGTTCTTTCAAGCGATTTTTGTCTGTTTGTTGTTCTAGTGTCTCGAGATTTGTCACAGCGGTTCGATTGAGGGATTAGCGCTATTGAGCGCATCGGCGTAATTACCCAAAGACTTTTAGATTACACGCGAAGCTCTCAATTCTTCTTTGTGCAATTTTCTTGTTTATTAATCCTCGATTTTATCGCTTTATCGGACGATAGTCGAAGCTTGATGGTTTGTATTTCCTGATCGACTACTTCGGAGTTTTGTTCGTTTTTTGAAGGAACGTTGTCCAAACTGATCGTGACTTTAGGGATCAGGCACCATCGGCGGTATTACTGATTTCTTTGCCACCTGCACCGTTTTGATTTTCATGAGCGGTTCTCCGCGATATCAATCATCGCTTCAATCTCTTCATCCTGGCAAATCTGACAAGACCAGAAGCGATTTGTCACCGCCCAAATTCCACACTCGCGTTTTGAACAGGTGATTCTTTTGCATTTGAAACATTCCTTGCGTGTGTCTAAATGCAGTTCTTCGAGGCATCTCATGCAATAACGTATTTCGGAATTATCGATTGGTGAACTCCCTCAGATTATTTGCAATCCGGCAACTAAAAAATCTATCTTCTATTATCGACTATCTAATTGAATAAAACGAATGGTACGATTGCAAACACAAATTCGCGATCAACAACGAGTCGCGGATCGCTATGATCGTCGTAATGACCGAGACCGCCGTTGGCGCTAAGCCACCACTGGCGATATCTTCGTTCTAAGTTTGGAAACGGCACAACTCTTGAAGTTGTGCCGTTTCCTTTGTCTAGAAGCTTACGGTCAGAACTTGCATGCGCGCTAAAGCTTGGAGCTATTCGGTCTGGATTTCCACGAGCTTGATGCGCGCGTCGAAAAGTTGTCGCTCTCTTTGAGCCCAGCGAACTATATATAAGGATTGGAAACAGATCGCGTTTGTCCTCTGCGATCATTCGCCAAAGTCTTATATCCGGAGACCTTGCCTCACCGGTTGATTGGCGTCACCTGCGGGATAGAGCAACTTCGCTATTGGGTCGATCGTCATTTAGCAATCGATTTACAGGGTCAAGTAAGTGCGCAGTTGCCAGAGATCTGGAAAGCATTTCTTGTTTAGTGTCGAGCGCAGATATCCGACGCCTTCACTACCGCCGGTGCCTGGTTTGAAGCCGATGATGCGTTCGACCACGGTGACGTGATGGGTCCGCCACAGAAGAATGAGTTCGTCCAGGTCGAGGAGCCGTTCTGCTAAATCGTGGAAGTCGAGATATTTGTCTGGCTCGTCATAGAGCTTTTTCAGCTCATTAATTCTCGCCACTTGATTCGGATCGGGACCGCCACCGGATTCAGTGCCTGTACTTGGTGGCAAAGTAAAACCGTGTGTTCTGAGAAGTTCATAGAACACGTCGCCAAGCGACGGATCATCGAATCGTCGTTGCAGCATTTTGAAAGATGCTTCGTCTTTTGCGAAGTGTTCTAACATGCGCGGTTCGCGCAGACCGGCCATGAATTCAACTTCTCTGAATTGACTTGATTGAAATCCGCTGGCTGGATTGAGCAGATTCCGAAATCCCAGGAAGTCTTTTGGGGACATCGTTTCCAGTATATGAATCTGATTGACGAGCACGCGCATGATTTGAACAATGCGACGCATATAGAAGGTTGCTCGTCTTGGATTATTGGCTCTCATCATGCTGACGACAGTGTCGAGTTCGTGAAGGATCAACTTGAACCAAAGTTCATAAGTCTGGTGGATGATGATGAACAGAGGCTCATCATGGTGTGCCGGATCAGATTTGCAGACCTGCAGCTCTTTGAGTTGGTCTACCATTAGATAGCTGTTGTAGCTTAGAGAAGTGTGCCCGGCACCATATTCGGAATTACTTCCTTCTTTGGATTTCCCTGAAGATTCGCTGGTCATGGGCTTCCTCCACTACATGGTTTAGGCTACGAGTTTTCTGTTTTCAAGTCCTCAGGTTTCAATCCTTCGAAACTTCTTTTCGTTCAATTCTTTCCAGTCACACTCTTTGTGATTTCGATCCGAGTCTGACAATTGCCGAATCGGTTAGATGACGCTATTTGCCGCCCTTTTTCTTTTTTGTTTTTTTCTCTTCGACCGGCTTTCCGGGTTTCATCGCTTGTGGTGTCATGCCACCATAAAGTGGTAGCAGTGCATTATTTTCTTCCGGAGTTCCGGCACAGATTGACAGAAATTCTCTTGGTTTAGCTCTGTTGTATCGATACGCCAGGGGTGACTCGAGCATTGCCTTTTCAGCTTTTTTGACCAGAGGTTTGTAACTGACCTGGTGCGTTTCCATCTTGATGTCATCGTTACTCACTCTAAATACTTTGAGTGCGCAAGGATACGCCACGAGGCTAGGGCAAGATAGATAATATATGTTGCCTTCTTTTTGTATAGCGTTGACAGGGACATGCCCGCTCAGAGCCATTCTTACGTACGGGCTGGACGCCAAAATCTCACGCACGTCGGCACCATTGGTGATGCTCTGGTCGCTGGGCGCGTCATCGAAAGGGCTCGGTGGTAAAAGCGGATGGTGGCTGAACACTATTGTGAATTGACTCTTGTGATCGTCGATATCTGCTTTGAGCCATTTCAGCTGTTCGTCACTGACTGCACCGTTTTTCGAATTTGCTTTCGATGTGTCCAGGCCAATCAAATGAACATTATTGGCAAAATTGTATGACCAGTATGGAACGTTGGTATCAATATCCTTGCCCTTCCAATCAGGACCGAACAAGCGCATCTTTTCCGTATTGCTCGACGACGTCACATCGCTCTCACCGAGAACGAAGTCCCAACGGCAATTGAGAGTCTGCATCACGTCGATGAAGAGGTTCCAATTAACTTCGTCCTTGCCTGGCGTTTCAATCATGTCGCCGAGGAACATAACGAAATCTACGTTCAACGTGTTGATCGTTTTTACCGCATCCTGCAAAAACAGCAAGCTTTCGTTGTACAGCATGTAAGTGTCGGCCACCCCGGTTGTGAGGTGGACATCGCTGACAACAGCGAACGAAAACGGCTTGACCGGAACGAGCGCGCCCTCTGCTTCTTGCCATCCGAGCATAGCCATTGCCACCATCGAACCGAGAAAATCTCGACGACTAATAGGAAATGGCAAATTTTGCCGCTGCCCGCGCAATGCCGTTTTTGAACCCCAGGGCATGTGCTTAAAACCTCCAACTTAACGTCTCTCAACAAGTCAAGGAGAATCTTCGATATGCATTTGACTCAGTAGGATCCGCTACTGGCGCATAGTTTACTTGAATTCTAGATCAAAATTTTGAACTAACTTACATCAACTAATTGCGCTTGTCAGGAAATACCCTGGGGCTCGAACTGACCGGCAGCGGTAGAATACGACTATTGCTTGTTAATCCGAGCAAGCTGTCGTTGGGCTGACTTACAATTTTGAGGTAGTCGTCTTGTCTAAATTAGCTTTTGTTGCCGCCGCGGCGACTTTGCTTGCATTCGCTCCGAGCTTTGAAGCCAAGGCTCAGAAAGGAATCGGCATCAAAGTACGAGATGGTATCACCGTAAAAGATCCTGCTAAAGCTAAGCTGGAAGCCAATACTTATCTCAACGAAGCAGACAAGTTGAGAGAAGGCGGCCAAATGGACCTGGCGGTCAAGAAATACCAGAAGGCGCTGCGCGCTTATCCGAACGAAGCTGGTATATACAAAAACCTTGGTGGCACATATGCCAAGATGGGCAAGTGGCCTGAAGCAGAAGCGACTCTGAAACAGGGTTCGCAGATGTTTCCGAAAGACTGGTTGATCTGGAATAACTACGCGGTCGTCTTGTTGCAGTTGGGCAAGCTTGAAGAATGCAAGGTTGCTTTGAAGACTTGTTTGGCACTTAATCCGCCTGCTGCCAAAGCGGAAGAGATGCAAGTAACGCTGAAGGCGATCACTTCAACTAAGCCCAAAACGAAGACGCAATAAAGTTCGGAACCAAGTACGTCATAGAAACGCAAATCAAACAGCGCCGCAAAACGGTCGTGCTGAAGTGGTGGGTGCAAAACTCCGCCGCGTGCTGCGGTTAACGGCGCTTCTGTGACCGGCGAGAAGGTTTAGTGTGCGATCAAGTCCATGATTTCGCGACGGGCTTCGCGATCTTCTTTTAGAAGTCCACGTGCTGCCATTGTCGTGGTGAGGCTTCCGGGTTTCTTCACTCCGCGCATCGACATGCAGAGATGTTCTGCTTTAAGGATAACGAGCGCGCCTTGAGGTTCCAATGCAGTCATGATCGCATCCGCTATTTGAGCAGTCATGCGCTCTTGGACTTGTAAGCGGCGCGCGGTTACTTCGACGACGCGAGCGAGTTTTGAAAGTCCTGTGATTCTTCCATCTTTCGGAATGTAGGCGACATCAGCTTTTCCGATGAATGGAACGAGGTGGTGTTCGCATACGGTCGTGAACGGAATATTTTTGACGATCACCGGATCCTCGTTGCCTTCTTCGAAAAGGCAGGTGATCTCAGTCGCGGCATCGACTCCGGTGCCGTACAAAAGTTCTCGGTACATACGTGCGACGCGTGATGGTGTGTCTAGAAGACCGGGACGATTAACATCTTCGCCGACGGCTTCCAGCATCATTTTTACTGCGAGCGAAAGTTTTTCCATGTCGCATTCTTTTGGAAGCGATGTCGACTGGCTATCGAAGCTAGGCTCGAAGGATATGCATGTGTTTTGTTCGAAGCGCGTATTACGCGTTGCCGAATGCTTGGCTTCTCGAAACAGGCTGTTTGACGGTTTTGTCGCCATGGTCACAAAGTCTCCGGTCGCTGGTCGTTGATCCGTGCTCCGAAGCAGGAATGCCGGAGCTATCTCTATGATCTGAACAGTGTACGCTCTCTTGGCAAGATCTTGGGCATTTGTCATGAACCTTGGTCTCAACTTTTTACCAAACGCACCGTAAAGCTTCGTCCTTTAGGTCGGGAGATATAAGGTGCTGAATGAAGATGTTCAGGATGAATCGGAGGACGCGAATATATCGCAGTCATGCTAGGTCTTCTGATGTCAACGGTGGGGCGCACCGGGCTCGCTTGATACTGGGCTAAATTGCCTAGGAGCAAGAATCTCACGTCCTTCAGGACGGAGAGAACGTCAA
>JADYXR010000123.1 GCA_021772095.1 Candidatus Obscuribacter sp.
CCACCACTTGCAATACTAAAGCAGCCTGATATCATAATAAGAAGATGAGCACCCAGAGCCATGATCATCAAATTTCAACTACGCTAGAGACATCCCCCAATTTCCGGATTGGTCGGATAGTTAAAAACCTTGGCGAGCATATTCGGTTCCACTTCTGAAGTTTTCTTTTTCCCGTTGAGAAGTTTGAATGTGTACATCGAAGCAATTGATGGAACGACACCTGCAGGAATTCCGACAATACCGGCAGGGACATTGTATACCGCGTATTTGTAGGTCGGTATTACGAAGGACTCGGTCACCGCCCATAGTATCCCGTTGCTGATGAATGCAAATGCGTTTGTTCGGGCAACTGCCTTGTCTCGATCGTTTTTGAAAGTTCCAAGGATCTCGTTATAGACCTGTCTTTCAGCTTCTATCTCGGCTACGGTGAAGTCGATTTCCAGGCTGGCTTGTTGTACTATTAAGCGCGCCGATTGAGTTGCATCTCGCAAGTCTTGCTTAAGCGACAGTCCCTGAAGTGCCTGCTCCTTGTCGCTGCCCGCCACCTGATTACGGATGGTGTTTATGCGTTCAAGCACCGGGCTCAGGCCAATATTATCGCTTAGCTGCAAGCTGTTCGGCGACAAGCCTGACGCCGACAAGCTCACTCCCGTTTTTAAAATTTGCATAGGAAACTCTTGAGAGTTTGCTGCTGGATTGGCAGTGGTGCTCGAGTTATTGCTCGGCGGAGATTGAGCCAATGAGCGTCGTTTCGTCTTGCCACCGCTGCGAGCTGAATTGGCAGACATGCTTGGATCGAGAATGGTGCGGCTCATTAAATAACTTACTCCGCTACCACTCGAATCAGCGCACGCAGGAAGCGTTGAGTAAGTCAGCAGCGCGCCAAGCACCAGAATGTTTATTTGTTTGAGTTTCATAATTTGTTTTCTCAACGAGAAAGGATGACCAACAATTTCTTTTATCTACCAGAGCAGGCTCTATCTAAGTTTTGGCTCGCTCTGGTCTTTAGTGGAGTCGTCGGCACTGCTGGAGATAATCTGTTTCTCGTTTCGCGCGGCCATGGCCAGCTCAAGTAGCATCCGTTTCATTTTCCAAACCTCAGCTTGCAGCTGTTGAAGCATCACACTGCGAGCGGTTAGAGAGCTGATCGAAAGGCCTTTGCGCTGAGCAATACTTGCCGTGATAACATCCAGTTGCTGTTTTGAATTTCTATCAGTAAAACCGGGAATGTTTGCGTCTGCAATCCAACGATCAATCATCTGATCTAGTCGTTTTTTTGAAGTCGGATCTGAGGCTGGAACCTGATGCAGATATTCCCAAACACAGGAAGGATACTCAATTTCCGGATTGGTCGGATAGTTGAATAATTTGGCCAGCATATTTGGTTCTACTTCAGAAGTTTTCTTCTTTCCGTTGATTTGCTTGAATGTGTACATTGACGCAATCGAAGGCACCACGCCGGCGGGAATCCCCACGATTCCTGAAGGTATGGCGAATCTTGCGTGTTTGTAGGCCGGGATGGCTAGCGCTTCGCACACCGCCCATAGAGCACCATTGCTGATAAAACCTATAGCGTTGGTTCGCGCTATAGCTTTGTCTCGATCTCCGGTGAACCTATTCAAGATCTCTTGATAGACTTGATTTTCTGCATCCATTTCCGCAACAGCAAAATCGATCTCCAGATCTGTGCGTTGAATGAGCAAAGCAATTTTGTCGGTTACTTCGTACAATTCTTGCCTGGCAGCAAGACTCTCTATTGTTTGTTGACTGCCAAAACCGGTTAGACGCGAACGTAATTCCTGGCTGCGCTCTAAGAGCGGCGTCAGTTCGATTGTGTTTGCTAGCTGCAAACTGTTAGGACTCAGACCAGGAGCCGTTAAATTGATGCCCGACTTGAGAATTTGCTTCGGAAACTCCGACATGTTGGCGGACGCTTCTCGGGGGGCTGATGCCGCAATTTTTGCCTGATTATTCTGCGCCAAAGAGACTGGGCGCGAGGTCTTCGCGTCTCCCGCCTGCAAATACGAAAATAATAATATAGCTGCTAGTATGCCCTGTGATGGTTTCATTTCATTTCTCTTGCTATCGCCGGAAACCAAATCTAACCATCTTTCAGGTTGTAAAAGGTTCAACAACGGTGGAATGGATATAAAGAACTCATCAAGATCTCAGGAAAAGCGGTTTAAACGGAACCGCATGAATCGTAGAGATAAGGCGATGTTAGTCTACTTTTAGTCGGTATCCGACATCGAGCGCATCTACTTTATGTTTTCGACAGCGAGTTTTTGTCTCGGCAGATTCTCGCGCTCGTTCGGCACGCATTACAAATGCGGAATTGCTATCGCCTAATGTCGGTGGCAAAGGTTTGGACGATTTTTTGTTTAAGCCGGTTTTACTCAACGATCTTGAACTGAAGATCGCTTCATTGCTTGTCCCGACCGAAGACACGGGCGTCCAGGGTGAGTAGCTTCGGCTAAATTCCGGAAAGTGACATGAACCGCATGGTAAATCTGCCGTCCGGCTCAAGAAGACACTTTTTGCCAAATCTCATTGCGACGCATGAAAGGTAAAGTCCAAGGTGGATTGTAGAATGCCCGAACCGGCGTTTCGATTGACACTAGATTCTTCTTTTTCACGAAGTCATTTAGCAATTTTTCATGGTGCGCGCAATTTTTCTCATTACCGAAACCGGAAAATCTAATTACTGCATACCGAGCTGAAGAAAGAGTGAATAATTTGATTCGCTTGTCGATCGGCTCTGGTAGCGTCTCTAATGTGTAGCTTGAGGGCATATAAAATCGCATCGTCATACTATTATTTTTCTTGTCAGTAGTTACAGGTGCTGTCATATCGATCTTTTCAGAAGATATCTTTTCAGTAACAGGAACTGTCATTGCCACTTTCGTTTTTGAAACATTTTTGCCAAATATATAGCCGGCAATAATCTTAAAAGCCTCGTTGGCAGCGGACGCATCGATTCCAGACACCTCGACCTCAGCGGCGATTACGCTTGGGTAATCTCTGATTTCGAAATCGCCATCTTTTTCCAAAATGGAATAGTTCGGTTCTTCGTACTTAGCTAGCGCATCATTGGCAATTACAATGATTCCAACACCAGCAAAGGCTGCGGCAAGTAGTAGAAGTATCTTCGTACGCATACAGAGTGGACCTCGGATTCAGAACGGGTTGAACTGACTGCTATATTGTACGACTTTGCCGAAGACATCGTTCGTTCCCAGAATGTTCACGAAGAGCGTTCAATATGAAGAAAGCAAGTCCTGAGGTGACCGCAGTGAAAAAATCAAGAAACAGTACGGAGTTAACTCCAGTGTTCCCACTGCCTGTGGTTGTGTTTCCGTCTATCGAACTTCCGCTGCAAATTTTCGACCCCAGATACCGGGACATGATCGATGATATCTGGCACTCAGACGGTATCTTCGGAACAATTCGAATAGCAGAAGGAGCCCGAACACTGGCAGTGACTGACTGCCTCCCGAAGCTGACCTCGGTTATGCCGATGTCTGATGGTCGCATCAACACTGAGGTATGCTCATTAAGGCATTCGGTTGACCGCATGCCCAAACTAGTTCACGGTCAATGACACCAGGTATAGACCGATTGCCGAATTGCAAAAGTCGATGGACCATTTGCTATTCGATTAAGCGAAACAGGAACAAAAAAAAATGCCTTCAGAAGATGCCTTTGAACCACAATCGAGTCAGAAAGTCTACCTGATATTTGGTGGAACAGGCGGCATCGGATCGGTTCTGGCGGGCAGTCTAGCCGAAGCGGGCCACAAAGTTATTGTGACAGGAAGAGACGAAGCGAGGCTTCGCGAATTAAACGGTCTTCCGAACGTAGATTCATACTCCGTCGATATCACCGAATGCGGTGCCATCGATCAGTGCGTCAGCAAAGTGTTTGAGCGCTACGGGAGAATTGACGGCGTGGCCAACTGCATCGGTTCGCTGCTTCTCAAGCCGGCTCATCTAGTGACTGATGCAGAATGGAATTCAATTATCGATGTCAACCTCACGTCCAGTTTCAAGATCGTCAGAGCATCTGTCGGCGCGATGATTAAGACTGGTGGTTCAATAGTGCTTGTATCATCAGCAGCGGCCACCGTCGGCTTGGCCTCGCATGAGGCTATCTCGGCAGCTAAAGCGGGGATTGAAGGTCTTGCGGTAGCAGCCGCCGCGTCATATGCCAGAAGAAATATTAGAGTAAACTGTGTCGCGCCTGGAATGGTCGAAACCAAGCTGACGCGAAATTTGTTAGCAAGCGAATCCGGACGAAGAGCTTCAGAAGCGATGCATGCACTAGGACGGATAGGCGCACCGGAGGACATTAGTTCAGCCATCCGGTGGTTACTATCTTCAGAAGCGGCGTGGGTCACCGGTCAGGTATTCTCCATAGATGGCGGATTGACAACAGTTCGACCGCGAGTCGCAGCAAACTAAATAGAAATTTGGATTCGGCCGATCAGTGAAGAAAAAACAGACAGCGAAGCAAAATTGCACGAGCGGCGAACTGAAAGGCGCGGAATCATCTTGCACTCCATTTTTAGAAGACGTAAAAAATGCCAGGGACAAATTCACTATTCTAGAGCGTGCAATAACTTCAGCACGCAATGGCATAGTGATTACTGATCCTAATCAAGAAGACAATCCAATCACATACGTCAATCCAAGCTTTCTGGAACTGACCGGTTATTCACAAGATGAGGTAATCAATCACAATTGTAGATTTCTGCAGGGCAACGATCGAGATCAAGAGGGCTTGCGTGAATTGAGAAAAGCGATTCAGCAAGGGACCGCCATAACAGTGGTTCTGCGAAACTACAGAAAAGACAATTCGCTTTTCTGGAATGAACTGACAGTGTCGCCGGTTCACGATGAATCAGGGAGGCTAATCAACTTCATCGGAATTCAAAATGATATCACTGCTCGGACGGAGGCGGAGAAACGAATTTCAGAATTCTATTCAAAAATTTCACACGAACTTCGCACTCCATTATCGTCAATTCGGACTGCGCTGTCGTTACTAAAGGAAGGCAACGGCGGGCCGATGACTTCCGGTTCACTGAAGCTAGTCGAAATTGCTGGGCGCAACACCAGTCGTCTGCTCCGGTTAGTAAACGACATTCTAGATTTTCGAAAAATCGAAGCCGGGAAGATGGAATTACGACTGGAAGAAACCGCTCCAGCAGAACTGATTGACCAGGTACTCGGTGAGCTTGAAGCGACAGCTAAAGACCGAAATATTACGTTTGAAATAATCATAAATTGTGATGATAAGATGCAAATCGACAGAGATCGGATCGCCCAGGTGCTTAGTAATTTGACCGTAAATGCAATAAAGTTTTCTCCAACAAACGGCAAGGTCAAAATTCACACGATAAAAAACAGAGACGGATTTATTTGTTTCAGAGTAATCGACAGAGGACAAGGAATCGCAAAAAGTGATTTCGGTAAATTGTTCCAGAAGTTTCAACAGATTGATTCGTCAGACACCAGAGCGCCTGGTGGAACTGGTCTTGGACTGTCAATCTCCAAATCGCTGGTGGAAAGCCATGGCGGCGAAATAGGAGTCGACAGCAAAGTCGGACGTGGATCAATTTTTTGGTTCGAAATTCCGGTGAAGCGATCTGAGTGAAACTATAAATCCGCTTATATCAAACTCGCGAACGCAGAATTTGCGCTGATGTCCCACATACTAAATGTCGAAATCATCGATTTGTTGCATGGCTTTTCGATCCTGTTCAGCTAGTTTATTTTTACCAAGTTGATCGTATGCAGCCGCCCTCAGCTTTAGGGCGCTGTAATTCTCTCGCTTGGTGCCCTGACTTTTGCTCGATCGACCTAGGACCTGTGAACAGTCACTGACGGTCTGATGGTACTGGTTCAGCTTCAGAGATTTTCTCAAATGTTGTGTTTTAGCATTGCTTAGGCGGCCTCTTCTTGTTTGATACCATCAACAAACTTAATTCCCTGAATTAGCTCACCA
>JADYXR010000124.1 GCA_021772095.1 Candidatus Obscuribacter sp.
AATATATCGCAGTCATGGCAGGTATTCTGATGTCAACGGTGGGGCGCACCGGGCTCGCTTGATACTGGGCTAAATTGCCCAGGAGCAAGAATCTCACGTACTTCAGGACGGAGAGAACGTCAATATGACCAGAAAGCACTGAGGAAAGTGCCAATGCTATTTTTGCGGGCTGCCCGCAGAATTTTGGGCTTGTACGGCAGTTCTTATCTCGACCAGCCGTTGCTCATCGGCCATTATTCTGAGCCTGGCTTCCCGATAACGGTCCTGACCGGACACAGACTTCAGGCTTGCGCTCTGGATGCAGACGACTCCGCCGGCAATTACCGCGACAACAACAAGTGTTCCGAAGAGAAACAAAGTCCGTGTCTTGTACTTCTTAGACGCTTCCTTTAGAACCCCTGCTAAAGACCAAACGAAAATACACCCGATCGTGATTGGAACGAAGATTCCGAGGCTCTGATGTTCTACCGTGAAGCGATAAAGTTCATCACCAAAGCCAACACACACAGCGATGCCGAACATAAGTACGGCGACGGTTGAACCGAGTATGGGAAGCTTATCGAATTTTCGGAGCATAACCGCATTCTATCAGAGCGCACAATCAGGCTTTAATTCTGTCCTATGACTCGATGGCGGGATTGTAGTCGTCTTCGTCAAGACCGAAGGTCCAGGCGACTGCTTCGCGAGCGGTTCTTACGTTTGGTGGCACGCGGAGGAAAAAGCGTTGGCGCGTGCCGTCGGGCTCGGGGGTGGAGTTGTCTACCATGACGACGACCAGGGGTTCATCTGTTAGTGAATCGCTGGAGGTGAAGACTTTGTGATAGAGCACGCCGCATTCGTCTTCGTGGATTTTCTTGGCGCCGGAGTCGATGATGAATCGTTCGAGTCCATAGCGTTCGACGAGAATGGAACGTGTCTCGACGTTTTTTTCTTTCTCGATTTGTTCGACTGTGATTGTCGCGGGTGATTCGATGGTGTCGCGTGTGACGCGGCGGCCGTGCCAGAAGTGGGCGCTGAATTCGTCGGCGAATTTTAACGCGGGGCCTGTTTCGTCGTGGAAGCGATGTTCTTCATCTAGACAGGAGTGAACTGGGTATTCGCAAACGAAAGCGATGCCTTCGTAAAATAGGAGTGCGTAGGCGCGCTCCAGGAGCCGGCTCCAGATGTTCAGTGATTCTAGGTTGGGAGCGCTGTAGGTATCATGGGCGATATCACGTAAGAAAAAGTGCAATGGGAAGTTTCGCATCAGTTGCGATCGTTTGAATAGTTCCAATTGCAAATCGCTGGAGATTAAACGAATGGCCGGATCTCTGTAAGCGCCCATTCGCGGACCTGTCCACTGCACGGCGCCGAGTGGTCGACCGGCTTGTGTGACGTCATCGTTTCCCTGCGCTTGATTGATCAGCGAAAAAATTTCGCCACGTTCTGCGTTGCTAAGTTTTTCTGCGTCGCTTCGCTCTGCGTTGCTATATTTTGTTGCTTCGCTTGGCTGTGCATCGCTATATTTTGCTGCTTCGTTTTGTTCTGCGCTGCTGAACTTGTCTGTGGATTCGGATTGTTCATTTTGCTTTGCTTCGGAACCGGAATTACTGCTTGGCTGAAGGCGCTGTCTCGCTTCGGAACCTGCATTACTGCTTGTATCGAGGCGCTGGTTATTTAAAATGGTTTTGAATGTGTTTACAGTTCTCGCCAAAATTTGTGGGAGAAGTTGTAAATCTAATTGGCTTTCCATGCGAGCGTACATGTTGGTGATTAACTCGAGCCGCTGTCGGGCTCGTTCCATCGCGCTATCTGAAACTTGACTGCCGATGTCTTTTTCAAGCGACGCGAGAAGTGATTTCACGGTTGCGTGGAAGTTTGAATTGATTTGCAAACCGATTGGTGTCAGACGCGGCGCATCATGCGTGTCTACGGTGCCGCCGACTGTTTCGTAGATTCGATGAATCAAACGGTTTAGTTCTTTCTGCGAATTTTGTTGCGTTAATTTGTCACTTTGGATTCGCAAATTTTCGAGATGTTTGGGTTTCAGTTGCGCATCGAGATTCTCCCAAAGCCTTCCCCAGGGCGGCATTTGGAGGCTCTTTCGCAGAAGCGGGATTACGTGATCTGAATTGTTTTGATCGAGCATCAATGAAATGATGACCGGGTACACGGTGAGCTGAAATATGCTGTCGCACACGATTACAGCAGGTCGATTCAATCCTGCTCGAGTGTAGAGCTCCTTCACGTCGAGCGCCATCGAGTGGCGCTGAACTTGATTAGATTGCTTCTGGTGGCGCGTCCAACCTTGATTGAATTGCTGCAGAAGTTCTTTGTGCTCCTCGCTGAGGTGATTGAGCGTATCGTCTACCAGGTGGGTCATCGTGGTTCCGGTTGATATTACTTCTGGTACCAGTGCAACTCTGCCAACGGTGGCTGTATCTATTTCTATATTGACATTTTGCGCGGCAACATGGGAGCTCGAAGGGCGAGTGTTGCAAAAATTACAAAAAAAATTCGGCGATTGGGCGAGCGATTTTGTTCGGATATTTGTTGAATCGCATGCGTGTTGCTGGTCTTGAGGATTGTTACGGGTTTTGGCTTCCAGAGGAATTAACCTGCGCATCTCTCGCCACTTGGTGCGCCACCCGTATATTATGGAATTAGACACAGTGCTTCCGCATGAAGCTGGAGGAAAAACGAATGGGTATTCAATACCGCCAGGGTGACGTTCTGCTCGTAAAAGTCGACATGGCGATGGCTCCTGAAGGGTCTGTCCAGCAGGATGCCGACGGGCGAATTGTTCTTGCGTATGGTGAGGTTACTGGTCACGCCCACGCTATTGATGCGAATTTTGCATCGCTTTATCAGTGGAAAGGTGACAGGCTGATTGAAGCAAAGCCAGGCGCGCGACTGGTTCACGAAGAACACAGCACGATCGAATTGGAGCCGGGGTTCTACAAAGTTGTCCAACAACGCGAGTATGAGCCAGGTTCATTTAGAACAGTTATTGACTAATTAGTTCACACTGAAAAACGTGCTTGAAGATCGTCCTCAACAGATCTTGTCAATAGACAGGCTCGCTTGGAATTTTCAAGATGCCACCACTTG
>JADYXR010000125.1 GCA_021772095.1 Candidatus Obscuribacter sp.
AGGCTCTTCGATCTCGTCAAAAAGTACAAAAATCAAAAAAAAAATCAACTTACCCTAAACTCTAAAAAAATTTGTCTCAATTTCATTGACAAGTTCCGCAGCTCAATTATTGTCATGCCACAAGATGAACGCTTTACGGGCTTGGCCAAAAGGTTATTCCCCTTTGATGAATAATGGACTGGGTTGATATTGTCCTTCCATTGATGTTTCCGCTGTCCATCCAAGACACTGACGCTGTAGCACTTTGAGAGAGCGAATTCGGAATTGGAACATCAGCAAGGTCAAGTGAAATTGTTCCAGGGAATTTGTACGAGCTTTTCCAAGTTAAATCGCCTTTGTTAAGTCCGACCGGCAGTGGGTGTACGAGTGCTGTCGACAACACTTGACCCGAAGTTGTACTATCGGCCAGCAGTGCGTAATTTCCAGGCTGGAATATAGTCAGATTTTGTGGCTGCGCTCTATTCTGATACGACCATGCCTTTGTGCTGTCAAGGGTGGTCTGGATCATTAGATCGGCTGATTGCTTGTTTGAATTGGTTGATGTTACTCGGAGGGTTTCAACCAACAATTGAAGAAGTGCAAACGATACCAATACCCCGATGAGCAAAGCGACAAGGGTTCCAACAAGATAGTAGCCGTGCGAAGACCGTCTCCCTCGTGTTTTAACTAGAGAATAAAGTTTTCGTTTTCTAGGAATGAAAAACTGCATTTACCTTCTCGTTGTCCAGACGCTAACTATATTAATGCCCTGTTTTGAGAGATTTTCTAACAAGTTAAAGACTTGTCGCATGAAATGAATGATCGTATCTTCGTGAGGCGATTGCTCTTTCGCCAGCTCTAACACAAGCAAAGCTAGGCTTAGCTTGGTGTCTCGATCAGCACGGTAGGAAAATCGAGGCAGTCAAATTGTATCGAGAGGTTTTTGCAAAACAATTTGATGCCGAAAAAGACAAGGATGGTTTTCGTGGTATCTCAATCGCCGTAGAGACTGTGCCTCATATTTGATCAATCTGCTGGATCCTGCAACAGATGCCGTTGAGATCGCGGAGCTTAAAGAAAAAAGCAAGCAGGTTAGTAATCAATTTCGCACGGTCACGCCTGTGGTTGTTCCATTGACACCACATGTGGCGGCATCTGAAATGATGCAAAACTCCGAAATCAGATTCGACCTCGACGGGCATGGTATGCGACGATGTGGTCTGTGGCCTTCAGTGAACGCAACGAAGTTCGCTCGCTGTCAGAACTCGGCATGACTGCGCTTTCGTTTCAATCAGAATTGAATAAGGATGGCATGTTTTTCAGCAAAGATGGTGTCACATTTGCCACCGGGGAAACAGCGTCTACCGTAGACTGGTTAATACCGACGATGCAGTAGTTGCTCCAGTACAAACTAACTTGCCAGAATGAGGAAACTTAAGGTCATGAAAATCCTGCTCACAGCGGCTATGGTCGCAGCAATCTTCAGTTTTGAACTTGCATCGCCCGCTTGCCATGCATCAGATGCAAATGAACAATCAAATACGCCTCAACCCGTCCTCGAGAAAGAAATGAGCCTTAAACAGCAATTGGAAGCTTTGGCCGCGCAATCAAAGTCAAAAAAGACTGATGAATCAAAAGCAGTCATGCAAAATGCACTCGATGCTTTGGAGAAATCCGGAATTGTCGAACAAGTATTAAAAGATGGTGCGCGCACTCCCGATTTTGCACTTCCAAATGCAGTAGGCAAAACGATAACTTTAAAACAGTTGTTGAGCAAAGGTCCTGTCGTTGTGACATTCTACCGTGGCGGCTGGTGCCCCTATTGCAACCTAGCGCTGCGCGCTCTCGAGAAATCGTTGCCAGCTATTACGGCTCAGAACGCTTCGCTGGTAGCAATATCGCCACAACAGCCCGACGCAACCTTGTCAACGGTTGAGAAAGATAAACTCAGCTTTGAAGTTCTGAGTGATTCGGGCAACACGGTAGCAAGACAGTTTGGTCTCGTATATCAGCTCCCACCAGATCTCATCAAAATTTACAAAGGCTTTGGTATCGACTTGGAGCGAGTCAATGGCAATAAGAGCGACGAACTGCCCCTATCAGCCACGTTTATTATCGACAGCGATGGCACAATCGCTTATGTCTATGTTGACACCGATTATAAAAAACGCATGGAGCCATCAGATATAGTGGCAGAACTGAAGCGAATCAAAAGCAAGTAGTTGCAATTTTTGTCACCGCTGAACTCGGTTTTAAAGCCAAGCCGCTGGAGGAGAAAGTTTTCGTAAGCCCAACTAGTGGTTGTGACCAAACGATATAAATTCGGAGTCGCAGCAACGATGAAAGATAACTGTGAATCGTTCAGTCTGGCTGGTGTTTGGTTTTCGTGGTGGCATGACGTGGACGAAGTTTTGGAGAGGTAGGAATGACTATCCGCAAAATCCTAATCTCAATTTGTAGTTTAGAGCAATTCCAAAAAAGAATGTTCGAAGTCCCTTCCGCTGTGCCGCTGCTTGCGAACCGGCGCATGATCCACCGCGTTTATTTTACAAGCGACGACGCGGGTATAAAGTTACTATTCGGGAGCCTATGAAGTACTGAGTCGAGGAAAGCGTCATGGCTGAAGAGGTTAGCAACACTGGCGATCAACCCAAAGAGCGGCTGGAGAAGGGCTTAGATAAGACCAGCAAAGAAACCGCGGAAGAGTCGGTGATCGGCGAAAATGGCTACCAGCAGCAGCACAAGCAGGCGGTGGAATCCAACCCAGTCAAGTCTGGGTCTATGAATAAACTGGCGGAGCTCGATGGTATCAAGCCTGCCGACCATGAAAGTGTCACGTTCGGCCTTCCAACCCCTGCTTTGATGCCCTCGCTGACGCCAGCCAAGCTCGGATTTGTTTGGTGCCTCGATCAACAAGGTGCGGAAAACGACGAACCAATCAAATTACACAGAGAGGTCATTGCTAAAGAATTTGCCGTCGAAAAATGAGGCATGGTATTCAGGGTGCGTCGGCGTCCATTTTTTAGAGATGTTTCGTGCGGCAAGGTACATAACCTTGAATACCGAGTCGTCAGGAAATATCCTGTGATTGCGGCTTGCTTTTCGGAGCGTCATGTTCATGGACTCGATTGCATTGGTGGTGTATATGGTGCGTCCGCTTGTTTTAGATCTTTTGACACAAACTATTTTACAGACTTGTTCGTTACGTTATGTTCGCGACCCTGAATTTGTATGTCTTACCGTCGGCGTCACTTCTTGCTCCATACGACCGTGCTGAGCGCCTTGTCGAACTTCTCGACCGCTTTGTCAAAGTCCTTGCCGGCAGAAACTCCGATGCCAAAATTGTAGGCTTCTTTCCAGTCTCCGGAAGGACTTACGTAAATCGTCTTTTCTCGTGAACTGTCTTCTGTGTTTTGCCCGCTCATCGCGACAACCTTGATTCCACCCAATTCAACAACTTCGATAGATTCGACAGTAAAGAATCGAGGATTTCCGGCCATTCCGAAAAGATATCGAAACTTATCGTATTCCGCTTTATCGACCGCGCTGTTGTGAGTTTTTATAAACTCGCGGTAGTTCCTCGCATCATCGTCGGCACAAGGTTCAGACCGTGCGTGTACCCTCAGCGTGCCACCATCTCCTGCGAGTTTGTAGTTGCGCCAGCGGTGCCAATTACCACCATGAAATTTGTCGTCGGAATTTGGTCTTTCGCCGATGTCAGTCCAATCGTCACCTAACGTCATGCTTGCTATGGGTCCGTAATTCTGCACTTTCAATACCGTGGGTATCGGACGCGTTTTGCTATTCAAAAACAAGTCAAGCTTTCTTTTGTTTTGGGGGCTCAATTGCTTTGTCAGGGCTGGCTTTGGTGGTGGCTGTGCGTCCATTTCTTTCCCCTCTAACTGTTCGTCTCTGGCAAATCATCTATTATTGCGTCCGTAAATTCATCACTTAACTGCATATCCAATAACAACTTTTCCAAGTCGTGCGGTTGCGCAGCTCTTTCTTTGATCATTTTGGCGCAATTGATCGCGTGTTCTCGGAACTCCTCATCACTTATTAGCCCAACTCGAAATTGCTCTTGCCTGATCCGCATAACGTTTTCTTTGGGTAGACAACTTAGAACCACTTCCAACCGTTCCTTTCCGGCAGCTCGCTCCCAATCATCCGCATTTGAGTTTTTATTCAATCTTTCGGCGATTACATTGATGACATCCATTTCAATTGTTTTGGGTTCGGACAAGTGATACATTGCCTTCATGCGCTGTAATTCAAGATCTCGCCAGGCATTTCTTTGTCCGTGGTTTCTATCTTGCGTAAGCGTTCTGTCCAGTTCATCAACTGCCAGGTGCGGAGGCCTCATTGCGAAATAGAGTTCTCTTACGGACAGATTCGTCACTTCGTCGACATGGTCCCTCTTGCTGCCCCACTGGTTGTCGAGCACCACGCTTGGTGGCGGACCTGGTTTGAACGCAAGTACAGTGACGAAATGACCGCCTCCCGAGTCACCACCGGCGCCACCAGCGGTACCGCCCGTACTGTCGGTCCAAAATGGATCGTTTGCTGTATGCACGCCAAAAATTAGCGGGTAATGCGACAACGGTGTGGACTGCAATTTGTCAAGCAAGTTAGCTTCCGACGACACTGTGACTAGTTCCTTGTCGGAACCACATACGTACGATTTATGGCAGAATACAAAACTGTCTTCGGAATTCCCCGTAATTGAATTGTAGATTCCTATCAACGCGTTGTCGTCAAGATTGGGCTGTTTTTCTATCAGCGGGTCTGACTTAGAGAAATCGTAGAGTCGTTCACCGGTATCATCTTCGTTTCCATGTACTGGTTTTATCTGCTCATACCTAATTCCTTTGCCTTCTTTTACATAGTGAACATTTACCGCACAAACCTGAAAGAGTTCGCTGGCGTAGCTCCGCAGCCCATCCATAACAGAGGCCTTGGTTCCGTTCCAATCGACCGGCCCCGGATTCAGTCTCACGACAGTATTGCCATCCGCGGCAACAAATTCCCCGTTCAACGCAAGGTCAGCGACCATTCTGGCGGCGTGCGACGGTTCGCGCGTGTAAATTCTGCATTCCACTGAGTTGACGTTGCAGGTATTATGATTGCCCTGATCGATCCGCGTTGGATTGGCTGTTTGCAAAAGAATCTGTTGCGCCAACACCTCTCGCTCAGGCTTCGTTACGCCCTTATTCGATTCTGCCTCCAATAGCCGCTCTACATGCTTGTACGCTTTATCGATTTCTTGCGAGCTAACTTCCTTGCGTGCTATTCGTTCTTCTATCAAACCAATACTCTTATCGATCTCAAGCCCATGTTTCTTTGCTACTTCGAACAAATGTTCGCGATTAGTTTCCCGCCCGATCGTATCTCGCGTTTCATCAGGCAACTTAGAATCATTGAATTCTTGTGAATTAGCATAATGCTTCTCCATCATTTCGCTGAGCTTGTCGAAATTTGAATCGGCTGCCGACGTGACCGGATTCGATTGCTGCTCGGCTTCAGGCTCATGACTTTGTTGCGGCTCTTCGGCCTGTACTTGCTCCGGCCGCTCGATGGGTCTCATTGTTAGCATCGTGCCCAGCGCGAGTTTGTCCGGATTGCTTATTCGATTGTCTCTTGTAATTACTTTCACATATTCGCTTACCTCTTTCTCGCTTGCTTCTTTGCCCAACTGTTCGCGGGCAATGCCCATCAAGGTATCGCCTGGTTTGATGAATCTCTGGATAAAAATTTTGTGTGTAGCGGCAACTTCATTCGGCTTGTCCGATACGACACTATTTGCTGCCGAACTTCTTGTGTCAGTACCTGCATCTATCTTTTTCGAAACCTTTTCGCCACGGTGCACAGAGGCACTAGCAGCTAAATGCTCGGCTTCTTTCCGTAAGGAATAAAATTGTTCGAACTTCTGCCGTTTCTGTTCTCTCTCTTCCGGCGTCCTGGCATTCTCGACGACTGCTTGCAATCCCTCAACATATGACGATCCTCTATCTAGCGCAGGCGCGCTGTCAGCCATCAGTGAAGAATCATCGTGGGCATTCGTTTTATTGCTAAAAGAGCTGCTCGCTTCGTCACTCAGCTCAAATCTATTGGCTGCCAATTTGGCATGTTCAGATGCTTCCGCGCTGAGGGCCTTTAATTGCATGTCCGACAGTGAATCTGAATTGTTCGATTTCGTAAATTGTTCGATGTGACGCTGGCTGTTCTCGTCCTTTAAGTCGGTCTCCAACGCAACCGCTTCAGACTTTCGTTCGGTTGGTTTCTGGAGATTGCTCTTTTCGCCAGGTTTAACGCCGTTCTCTTCGCCAGTCATGCGCATGCCCTCAAGGAGGCCAGTTTTAAGAGACGCCGGTTATTATTATACCACGGGTTGACCGTTACCTCAAGTTCGCTGAAATCCACAGGTCCAGGTTAGCTATTGATTTGAAGTCAAGGATGTCCGCAGCGAGCTGTTCGATCTGTTCAAGAGGGAGGCTTTTGATCTGTGTGACTGAAGATTCATCCATAAAAAAATTACGTCACGATTGCAACTGTTTGGTCAGAATACATTCTGGGTGTTCTGGAAAAACGGATACGAAGCGATGACAGCTCTCGATGATAATCACGACGGAAATTGTTTGGTTCTGAGTTAAACGGTTTGGCTGTGTGGCAAGATGAAAATCAAAATGGAATTAGTGAACGCAATGAAGTGCACTCACTGCCCGAACTCGGCATGACTGCGCTTTCGTTTCAATCAGCATTGAATAAGGACGGCATGTTTTTCAGCAAAGATGGTGTCACATTTGCCACCGGGGAAACAGCGTCGACAGTAGACTGGTTAGTACCGACGATGCAGTAGTTTGCCAACTTGTTTCAGCTGGCTACCAAAGAATTCGATAGTTTGCTTGCGGATCTACCACAACGTGAACGAGCCGAAATATTGGCACAGCTTTAATTTTCCTACGAGGTGAAACATCATGGACGCTCAACCACCAAATCCTCCCCTGGTTGTAAAACTAACTCCTGAGGAACAGGCAAAGCTGGATGCTATGCACCGCAATCGATTCAATAACCCAGCATCTACAAAATCGGCACACGTTGAAAACTATGGTCCAATCAAAACTCTAACCCTCGGCTCCGACTGGAAAGACTTTGGGAATCAGGTCGTCGGCGGACGTGTTGCATGGAGGCTCTATAAACTCCTTAATCCAGTCCCGGCAACTCTTCGTGTATACGCCAACCCTAAACCTCCATCTCCCGAAACTGTCACTTTTCTCCAGAACCGCACCAAAACGACTCCAGGGCCAGTTCCAACATCTAATTGGAAGCGAATCAAAATCTTTGGTACTGCTGGTAACCCTGACCTGTTTAAAATCTATTCCATCGAAGTCCAAGATTTGGCGGGCAAACACGTAATCGTGATGACAGGGCAGAGTACCAAGGCTGATTCCCTGGAGAAGAACGTTTACGTAAGCCCAACTGGTGATTGGACAAAACGATATGAATTCGGAGTCGCAGCAACCAAAAACAACTTTGACAAAGCTGTAGAAAAATTCGACGAGGCGCTCAAGACGGTGGTGTGGAAGACCGAGTGAAATCGAGCCAGAAAGATTTGGCTGTGTTTGGTTTTCGTGGTGCTCGGAGTTACCGGAACGGTTTGACGAAACTGTAAAAAGCCACCTCGGGCAGCAGAATGGTGATAGTGTCAAGGGCTATATAGTGTGATAGGCTATTTGTGAAGGCTAGGGTGTACGCTAATCAAAAAATCAAGCTTCCAGGCGGTTCTTTGGTTTTCGTGGTGATCTGGGAGTTACCGGAGCGATCTGACGAACGCCCGCACGGCTTCAAATATCGACTTAGTTATTGCACCGCAGATGGTATCACTCTTGTCAGATATGACAATGAACTTGGAAAAGGTGATCACAAGCACTACGGAGACAACGAGGCTCCTTACGAGTTTACGGATGTTGATACTTTGTTGAAAGATTTCTGGCGTGACGTGGACGAAATTTTGGAGAAGAAGGAATGACTAGCCGCAAAATCCTAATCTCAATTTGTAGTTTAGAGCAATTCAAAAAGAATGTTCGAAGTAGCTTCCGCAGTGCCGCGGCTGGCGAATCGGCGCATGATCCGATACACCGCGTTTATTTTACCAGCGAAGACGATTTGTTCAGCACGTTGTCGCCGAAGCGAATGGTGCTTCTTAAATTCCTTAAGAAGGCCGGTCCTTTGAGTTGCAGGAAACTAGCGGAATTGCTTAACCGAGCTTATTCGAATGTGCACCAGGATGTAAAACAGTTATCGCAACTTGAATTAATTCAGAAAGATGAACATCAAAAACTTGTGGTGCCTTGGGACGAAATCGAGATTGCCGTTTCTCTTGTCGCTTAGTTCAAAGGGTGAAGTTGCACCGAGTGCTCTGATGAAAAATTCGTAAAAGCGTCACCTCTCGGGGATTGCCACTTTTTCTAGGATATCTATAAATACCAGATTGATTCGAACGATTGCTTGTTAAAGGATCACTATTGGTAACAGCAAAGTCTTGAAGCGAATTACAATTCAGGTCATATGGGGAACTTTTCGCCTTTTCACGTTGAGAAATAGAAAAGAGGAACAATTGCATGTCAATCACATGCAATCGTTTGCGGTAGGTTCAATGAAGGCTCTGCTGTGGCGTTCTGAATGCTGGGAATTGAAAAACGCGCGACTCGCAAAATGAACTGACCATCTGTGTTTGGGTCTGGCAAAACCTGATAAGCCAAAGTCTCCACATATGGAATTGGATACGCGGGCATCACGGGTGAGCCGGGTACTAGACTTCCGGTCGGGAGGCGCATGCATCAGATGCAAATGAACAAACAAATACACCTCAACCCGTCCTCGAGAAAGAAATGAGCCTTAAACAGCAATCGGCAATAAGAGCGACGAACTGCCACTATCAGCCACGTTTATTATCGACAGCGATGGCACAATCGCTTATGTCTATGTTGACACCGATTATAAAAAGCGCATGGAGCCATCAGATGTAGTGGCAGAACTGAAGCGACTCAAAAGCAAGTAGTAAGTGCTCTCGCCGCTAAGTAGCCTGAATTGGCAACGCGTTGCCGTTAGTAACGAAGTTGTATGGATTTGCCCGCTTCAAAAAAACTTAGGATAGCCATCAGGGCAAACAATCCTGTACATATCTGCCATAGTTGAAGTTTATCTTTTCCGACTGCTGGATCCAAGGCGCATTGCGAAGCATCAGCTGGATTATAGTGGACTGCTATGGTTGAGCCAGGATGATATTTCTCCGATGCTAGCTGAATTACATTAGACGACTTGTCTTCTTCCTCTTGGAGTTCTTTCTTGTACGTTGAACTGCCTACCTTGTACTCGCAGGTCAGAAACAAGCTGTGAAATGTTTCCATTCCAAATTTCGAATGTCTATCTTCACTACTAGTGCGATTGTTCAGGACCGTAGCGGTTACTTTTGTCCAGCTCCTTTCGTTTTGCTGTTCGTATGCTGCAAATCCTGTCATGCATGCCAAGACTACGCAAAACAACGCTGAAGTTGCGTGCTTTGCGAATTCCAATTTTGAAACTGCTTTTCTATTCATCGTTTGGCCTTGTGAATGAGTGGAACTATATATGGTGCGCAACGAATCCGCCCTGCTGAAGAGAACAGCGAGGACTGAGAAGTCTCTGAAACATGATCGCGAGGAAGGTGCCCGACCTCGAGATTTCTGTACGCCAGATTGGTAACGGTAGAACCATTGTAGTCTCACCTCGTTGACATCTCGGGGTTCTTAAACGCGGCTTAACAATTGCCTGTCGTCGATTTGACTGGGTGAGGTGTCGTGTAGATTCAGAGGAGCCGATCGATGCCTGGGGCGATTCGTAAAGAACGGATCTCGTCGCCTTCGAGGCAATGTCGGACGGGGTCGCCGTTTTTTTAACGATTGACGTGCAGCTGGCTGACGGAGCTAAACTTCAACTCTATTTCGCCACTTCTGACTTCAGAATTTCGCGGAACTGATGGTCGGACAATCATGTATTGAACGCTGTGGTACAAGGTGAGGAGCTGTTTTTCTAGGATAATCCTGACTGCCACGGGTTGATTAACGCAGATTGCAGGTGTAAAAAGTCGTCGGCGTTGCGCGTAACTAAAGTCATCGTGTTAACAAACGCAGTTGCGGCAAGAAGTGCATCCATAGAGTTCATCGTAATTCCCAACTTTTGCGACTTGGCCATCGTTACGCTCCAGTGGTTTGCGACGCGCTCGTTGACGTCCAGGATTCGTCCGGCGAACCGCAGCGAAAGGTCGTTGGTTAACCAATCGCTCAGGCGGTTTTGGCGCTCACCGCGGGACATTAATTCAATGCCTTTTCTGATTTCAGCTATTGAAATAACGCTCAGGAAAAGTCGGTCCTCATCGGTTTCGACCAGCCAGCGAACGACGTCGATAGATGGTTGTGGTTTGACCCATTCAGAAATGACATTTGTGTCCAGGAGGTAGTTCATCACTCATGAAAAGTGGTGCCATCACGATCTGACAGATCGAGTGTCCGCGGAGTATCCTCTGCGCGGCTGATTTCGATTTCGGAATTGCGCAACGGTGAGTCGGCTAGAAAGTCTGCCAATGTGCCTTTCCGTTTTGTCTTCCTTTCCCACTCTTCGTTGGACACGATCACAACGGTCTTTATGCCACTGCGTGTCACTACTTGAGGCCCTTTTGTCAGCGCCAAGTCTATAACTTCACTGAGGTGTGCTTTGGCTGTTGCCACTGTCCATTGTTTCTTCGTGTCTGTCATTTTTTTGCTTTCCTCAAGTGACTTTAACGACTTGCCGGGTTGGCTTTTGGACTTTTCTGGTCACGATGGTCATAATAGTCATTATGTTCGCTATGGCAGCAAACGTCAATATCGAAAAACTTGCCTCCCTATCTGTTGCAAAAGGACCCTGAGCTGAAATCGGAAGACATCGGCTTTTGGTGCGGATGACCGGCTTGCCAGATGCGTCAAGCAGTGTTCTGCTGACGTTATGAAAAGACTTCCGGCGCGTTCGTCCGTGTTGAAACGCCTACCACAGATGACTGGCGTGTTTACCCGTCGCAAGAGGGTCGAACCAATCGAGATTTATTGTTTTGTTCACATCGTGAATCACTGCGCATTTTTTCGGCAAATATTTTTTCACCCACGCGCGGTCAATGGGCTTGCCACGCTCGTCTTTGATGTACAAATATTTTAGATTCTTGCACTTTGATAGCAAAGAAATATTGGTTGGATCCTCGACGAGGTAATGATCTACGCCAAGCACTTCTAAATTGGGAAGTGTGGAGAGAGTTCTTAGAATGAGGCTCGCCATCGTTGTGTCTGGATTTTTGCCGAAGTTGCCTTTAACACTCAGGACTTTTAGATTGCGAATTTCGGATATAGCTTTCACATCGGCAAGAGTCAAACCGCATTGGTTCAACTCTAAGCGTTCCATTGCCCTGGATTTGCTTAATTTCTCAATGACCGGAGACACCGATGGTTGCCCCTCAATCCGTAAAAGTCGCAGGTTGTCGAGGTTCTTCAGAGATTTTCTCAAATGTTGTGTTTTAGCATTGCTTAGGCGGCCTCTTCTTGTTTGATACCATCAACAAACTTAATTCCCTGAATTAGCTCACCA
>JADYXR010000126.1 GCA_021772095.1 Candidatus Obscuribacter sp.
TCAAGCAATCAAGAAGTTCCCAGTATGACTGAGTTCTATCGCATTCGCAAAGCAGGGCGAAAATTGTCTGATTTTGAAACACTTACCTGGTATGACTTTGCGGCTCCGTGTTGCACCTGGTGACAGCTTCGCTATCCCCGTGCCTTCTTTCTTCACGCTACAAATTCTTTTTCGCCATTAGTCAGTACTTCAGTAAATTGATAGCTCTGTGCTTATCCTCTTCATCAACTTCAAGATAAGCCTGCAGTTGACTCAAATTTGAGTGCCCAGAGATCTCCTGGACCGTCCGGAGTGGGATGCCGATGCGACTCATGAATGTCAGGCAAGAACGGCGCATAGAGTGCGTAGATGCACCGTCTAATTTTAGTGTTTCGAATGCGCCGGCGAGGATATCGTGAGCGCGAGCTCGACTGATGTGTCCCGAAACTGATTCGCTGGATGGAAATAGAAACATGTCGTCGCGGACGATTTGTTTGTATTCTTTGAGGAGTGATCGAAGCTTAGGATGCACAGGAATGTCGCTGTACGTCGTGTTTTTCTTCTTCAGCCGCTTCACAACAATCTGATATCTAATGCCACCATCTGTGGTGTAAACAGATTCTTGTTGGAGACGGATTATTTCACCAATTCGCATGCCGGTATAAATACCGAGTGCAAAAATTGTCTTGTCTCGGGTGTTGTCTAAGATTTTGAAAACAGCTTCGATATTTTCTTTGGAAAGAACTTTTGCTTGGCCGGGCATGTCAGGAGCTTTCTAGGCGCTTAATTGTGGCAGGCTGTAAGGAGGTAGACGAAAAGTCAGATTCGATTCATTTCGTCTATGCTAATGGCATTACATTTTTTAGGCAAGCCCTAGAGGCACCGGAAGTGGTGGCTGGGTGTGATTCCACCTGTAGTGGCAAGGTAGACAAAAGAACCATTTTGTCTACCGCTTTAACAACTCCGGTTTATCGGTCTGACTCATCAATGGGCACAAAACCTGATTGATGAATTTCAACAGGGTGATTGTTTGGCTGCATTGACCTGCACCCATTTCTCGTGTCGCGTCGCACGGACTTTCGCGTTTAAATTGTTTTGCCAGTCCATTGGTTTCAACGAACCAACGCCCCATGCAGACCTGAGCCGTTGTAGCCTTCTCGCCAAACTTCGATAATCGATCACGCATGGGGTGATCGAAGTAAGCCAAGTTTCGTTCAATGTGGCGCAACTCATTATGCTGTCTTCGCCCTGCTAAACTGAGCGAGTATCTGGAGTCCGGCATCGTAATGAAACTCCCCAATGCCGACCGGGCATTTATCGAGATAGAAAAACTGCGCAGCTACTGCCTAAATCTGCAGCATCCGCGGGGGAAGAACAAAGCGCGGGTATTCGCATCATTGCTTGGACTAGCACCAGACGATTCAGAAGTCTTACGCGATGCAATTTTAAAGGCCGCTCTCGTTGAGGAAGCGGGTCATGGAGAACGCGACGGCTTTGGTCAAAGATATACTGTTGATTTCCAGATGGCAGGACCAAAAAAGAACGTCACCGTTCGGAGTGCTTGGATTATCCGTACCGAAGAGGACTTCCCTCGACTGACGAGTTGTTATATCCTTTGAATGAGGACAATCCAATGACCAACAAACTGAAATTGCTAGACGTAGTTGCTCTAACTGTAGATCTGCCGGAAAGAAAGCTCTGGCGCGGACAGGTTGGCACGGTCGTAGAAGGCCTCGCACCAGAAGTCTTCGAAGTAGAGTTCTGTGACGAGGATGGTCGGACATACGCAAGCCTCGCTCTGTCTTCGAACCAGCTCATGGTTCTGCACTATCGACCGTCCGAAGTCGCGTGATGCTTCTTGTGTCGTCGGCCTCTCGTCTCCTGGTTGGTAAGCAAAATTCGCATCTCCAACATCTGCCACAAGATAACGGGTGGCACGTACACGATTTTTTTCAAAACCCTCCCGTAAACTGATTAAAATGTTTAACGTTAACCTGTCACGCAAACAAGCTTTCATACAGTGCCTGCTGCTTACACTCGGCACGCCTGCCCTTTCAAAAGAACCAGTCAATGACAAGCCTGGCAGCACTCATTCCAATGTCGTCTTACAAGACTGCAAAACAAATTCAAGAGAACTGAAGTCACCCACTTCTGCTCCGAGGCGAATTGAGCATACGCTGATGCTGTATAAAAGCAACTCGGACTTTCACAGCCCCGCAGATCACAGAATTAGAAGAGCTTACCTGCGTGTCGACAATAAGGGTTTGCCAGTAATTGGACCAATTCCCACCGCAAACCGTGCTACTGGAAGGGTTAACTCTATTTGGAACTTGTCTGTCGACGAACTTGAAGACCTCTGGGGCCCTGCAACTTTGGAAGGTGATGTTCATCAATTTCAATTCATCGGTTACTACGGACGATGGTGCCACTTCAAGGTGGATTTGAGGTTTTCGGAAAGCCGCTGTTCAGCGATCAGAATCATGGGACCTAATGTCACCTGGACAGATTGGATTTCAAAAAAGGATATTCTAGAGCCATCGCTGAGTCGTTCCATGATTACACCGCCGGAATTATTCGGAATTATTGAGGGTCCAAGAGATCAAAGTGATTGCGGAGGTCACGACTTCTGGCACCTTTCGAAATGCCAGGTAGACAAAACAGCTCTTTTGTCTACGACGTTGGTTACCGCTATAATTGACATTCGGAGCATCGTCGAAGCGGAGCTAGATGGATCAACCACAAGCAATCTTCTATAGAGAGCCGATCAACATACAGCTATCTCCCGAAAAACTGGCAGACTTCGTTCGCTGGTCCGGTAACAAACTGGATTCAGGCGATGTTTTCATTTTCTTCAATCGCAAGCGCGATCGTTGCAAGATCATTTGGCACGATGGCAAAGCATTTTGCAGCCTAGAGAAGCGCTTAGAGCGAGGCTTATTCGCCGCGAACGATAAGATTGATTTGACCCAGAGTGCAATTGAGAATTGCGTCTATGGAGGCATTGCCGGACAAAGGGAACTTCTGCATGCCCTTATGGGTAATGTCATTTATCTGGACGATTCGCGAAAGTGATACAAATCAAATTGTCATGCGATAAACAAAATGCCTATTTTGTCCACCCTGGACGCTGCGTACGCAGCTTAAGCAATCATAGTTTTTGTGCTTGGTAATGACGCTTAATTTGAAGTGCTGAACTTCCGCTATTTTTGTCTGTGGAGACCTGAAAATGCGCATATTGCCTGATCTGTGTTTCAAAGTGGCAGGTTTTGGCTTCCGTTATTTTGGTCGATTATGACGCTTGTTTGGTGACTTTTTGCCACTCCTCGGAGAGTTGGTATTTGTGTATCCGATTGCCTGCGCCGGCGACGATTGGACTTACAAAGCCACTTTCAGTCCAGTCGGATAGCCATTGTCGAGCGGTCCGATCTGATACAGCGAACCATGACTCAATATCCGATGGACGAACCAGCAGTTCAAGAGCAGTCTTTTCACTTTTAATTCTAGCCACCAGTCTGACCAGTACTTGTTGTTGTCGGCGGGGAAGTTGGTCCCAGGGCGTTGATGGTAAACCTTTCTCTGCTTGGAGGGACAGGGCGAGCAGTCGTAATTTCTCAGATGCTTTTGCGATTGTATTTGCAAAATACTCTAGCCACTCGGTTATGTCGCAGTCATTACGGCCTTGGTAGAAATCGGATGGTAGCTGCATTTGAAGAGCGTTGTAGTAAAGGTTTCGCTCGGCGTTGAAATATTCATCAAAGGATAGAAAGCCTCGCATTTTGTAGCCGGATCGCCAAAGTTCAGCCGTTGCTAGAAGCCTGCCTGTCCGACCATTGCCGTCATTGAACGGATGTATCGAGATGAACCGATGGCTCAAAATTCCTGCCCTCACAACGGCTGGAATTTCGCTTGTAGGAGCGTATGATAGCCACCGTAACAGTGATTGCATGAATCCAGGCACGTCTTGCGGTTCCGGAGGAGCATAGTCAATCCTTCCAGGAGATTTTCTCAAATGTTGTGTTTTAGCATTGCTTAGGCGGCCTCTTCTTGTTTGATACCATCAACAAACTTAATTCCCTGAATTAGCTCACCA
>JADYXR010000127.1 GCA_021772095.1 Candidatus Obscuribacter sp.
AAGAATGGGCCACCGTGAGTAAACATACATATTGCCGGTATGATAGACTAGGAGCACAATAGAGACTTTTAATAAGACTGGTTAAACCACGCGGCACATTACTACGAACCATGAGGTCGTAAGTTCGAGTCTTACCGGGCAGGTCCATTAAAAACCAGATTGACAGCCATTCTTGAGAGACGGCTGTCATTTTTGAATCGACCTTCAAAGAAAAGTGGATGCTGATGCCTACCGGAGAGAGGTATCATGGCTTCATCGAAGAGAAGCATTTAATCCTCGCTCTGTTTCGAAGAGCAATCGGTATGGGACCACAAACCTTTTATGCCACACTCGAAGGTCACCGGCTTTGCACGTTTCAACAGAATATCAATCCTATAGTCCGGGAGCTCACGATAGACTTTTCGGCGGATACGGCCGGGCGATTCGATCACAGGCTTGGTATCGCAGCCGGTATCTTAATTGCCGCGTTTGAAGGCTACAAGTCATCATGATTCTTTGCATGTCTTATTGCTGGCGAAATCTTCATCGTCCACAAATTTCCCATCGATAGGAAAAATAGATTTTCTTTCATCGTGCGTGTCACCAACTACGGTGACAAGCTGTTTAAACAGGGATGATCCTCGCATAGTCAATTTGGTTCCAACTCCGTTGATATCTAAAATGTAATACGGATCTTTGGGATTGCCTCTAACCGTCCACATGTCGTGCCTGAACTCAGAGATCGTGGGAAATTCTTCGACTTCGCCGCCGAACAATCGTTGATTTTCGTGTCGCAACTGACAATAGGGAACCACTTTAAAGTACTCGGCGATCTCTGGTTTATTCCACTTAGTATAGAGATCGATGAGCACTGCCTTGATTGATTCGTAGTCAGCTCTGCGACTCTTGCCGACTTGTTCCGATCCGACATCGTCCCAAAACATCAAAGCATCACATAGATTCTTTTTGCATCCTTTGAAATTTCGTTTCGCAAGTGCGCTCTTGGCCGCGCTGAACCGCTGTGTCCACACGACATTACATGAATTTATTGAGTCTTGCCTTACTGATTTTCGAATTCTTCAACGCGCCATTTTCGAATTCCGCGATCAGCTGATATGGTTTATCAAGATCGTTGTTGTCAAAAACTAACACGTGCGGCAATTCCTTGATGGCAAGCTTTAGGTTCAGCAGGGTTCTGGGAAAACGCTCCACTAATTTATCGAGAGGAACATCGTGACCTCCCTGGGTTACCCGCATCGCTACTCTTTCGTTGGATACTGAGAAATCATCAATTGCAATGAAAAGTACGACCACTGTATAACCGTTTGCCGCAGCCATTTTGAGAAATTCCACTTTTTCTCCGATCGGGTCGGAGAACACTGTTTCAAAGGCAAAACTTTCACCCATCTTGAACAGTTCTCGGCGAATGTTGTTAGCGAGCCTGGCCGCTGCGTATGCATTGATATCGAGTTCTCTTGCAATCAAGTCAGCATTCACAAATCGAAGGCCGGCCCTGGCAAGGTGTGCATGGTAAAACGTTGTTTTACCAGCCCCATTAGATCCAGCAATAGCGACAATCATCGGCCGTTCGTCCAGCCACGAAAGATTCATTGTCTTTTGCCGGTCTTCTTAGAACGCGATTTTGACTGGGTTGATTGTGCTTTCCGAACCGTGACAGCGTCGACTTTCTTGAGAGGCACGAATTTCCGGTTCACAAATCTGCCCATCGTTTGAAGTCCGGACTCCTCTACTCGCAGAAGGCATCCAGGTTGGTCTGACACAGGTAGATAGTGCGGGTAGGGCTGTGTTGATAGATAATCTGCTACGCGCTGTCGTCCGGCGTCAGAATCAACACTCGCAATAAGCTCGGAAAGCGGTTTCTGATCACCACTCTTTCTTAATGCTATTGCTTTCTCTCCGTCAAGAACGGGTTCGATTGCCCGGCCCAATCGAGCCCAGAACTCAATTTGTCCAGCGATAGAGCGTTCGCTCAATTCCGCAGTGAGGCGAGCGTCTAGAAGCAATTCATTTGATATTTTTACAGGTTGACTCATACAAACCATGGTAGCATTTTGCTACCACGGTTTCAAGTATCCCTCAATGAGGCGGAACTCGCCCCTATGTCGCGACCAACATGCACAACAAAAAATGGAATATAAAGTCGCGCCTCCCACCATTATCAAACGATTTTAGAAACCAAACGGAGAGCGCCTATAAAACGCCCTCCATATGATGTTTATGCGATTGATTTCAAACGAACCGGTTGAAAGGAATTACGCTGTGGTTGTGCGCGGTGCTTTCGGCGCCGGCTTAGCGGACATTCTCTTCAATAGTTCTGTTCGTTTTGCATCTAATGCGGCTTGGTCAGGTGCAGCCGGTGCTGGTACCGGCTCATCTTTGACAGCACCAGGTAGTGGCACATCCTTAGCTGACGCAGGCGGCGCTACAACATCAGTTGAGGCTCCCGGAGCTGGCTTGTCTGCTGCTGGTGCAGGCGGCGCGGCGTCCGCTGGCGGCACTACTGCCGGTGCTTTTTCCGCTGCTGGCGGCACAGCTTCCCCCGGAGGTCCAGGTTCAAGTGCGTCAGCAGGGACTGCTGCAGGTGGTTTGACCTCGGCTTCAGGTGGTGCGGACGGAGGCTCTACATTGTCACCGGCTGCCGGAGGCGTCGTTTCAGTTGGCACTGCCGCTGGTACTGGTGCGTCTTTCTTCGGCACGGTATTGAATTTTTCCCCGAACTCATCGGTTTGCGTTGCCTCAGCGGCCTTCTTGGCGAGGTCAGCCTCAACAAGCTTCTTCAGTTCTTCAAAGAACTTACTGCTCTTGTCGATTTTGGCGAGTCTTTCCTGATCATCTTTAAAAATGTCTTGCAACACGGTATCAAGACGCGGGCCTTTTTCGCCTTTTGCTTCGGCGGCTGCCGTCAGCTCAGCTTGTTTGCCTAAGGCTGATTTCAATTCATCCGATGTCAACGCACCGGTCCCAACAAGAGCGGCTCCAACACGTGGAAGCGGCTTGGCGATATCCTCCGGCGTCAAGGTGCCATCGGATACTTCTTTGGTGACCTGAGCTTTGATCGCCTCGCGAATTTCTTTCGGATCGCCTTCCACACCAGTGGTGGTGGCGGCATCCTTAATCATCGATTCGGCAGGAACGTTTTTATCGACAGCTTCAGCAACCAACCTTGCCTTTTCAGCTTCGGCTTCGCGAGCCTTCGCTTCAGCTTCCTTCATCGCCTTTTCGGCACCTTCACGCAAAGTTTTTTCTTGCGTGGCCATTTTGTCTTTAACTTCTTGCTCCGACCAGCGAGTGCTTGGCTCGTGCAGTTTGTACCAGTTACGAGGCTTGCCGTCTTCGGTTTTCAAAACTTTGAAGTCGCGATCGCGCATGCGAACGGCATCCTTCATAATGTCATCCGGCTTCAGTCCCAGAACTGCTTTTTCTTGAGGGCTCAGTTCTTTACCAGCTTTCTCTTTGGCATGTGCTTCTTTTTGCTGACGGCTGATCGCATTCCACGGACCTTCGCCTTTCTCAAATTGAATCTTATAATTGCTCTCGTCTAAGCTCTTTCGGAACTCAGCCATCTTCTCGGCGATTTCTTTTTCGGCTTCAGGAGACAGTTTGGCTTTGTCGCTGCCTTCCGGTTTAACGCCATTGTAACTCGCATCGAAAGCGGTGTCGGTAGAAACCTCACCTTTGAGCTTGGTATCACCCTCGGTGTTCGGCGGCGCCGGCGCTACCGGTGCGTCACCAGGAGGGACCGCGGCGTCAGCAGCTGCCGCAGGAGGAACAACCGCATCAGCAGCAGCCGGAGGAACTGCCGCATCAGCTGCAGCAGGTGGAACAGCCGCGTCAGTTTTGACGGCACCAGCGGTGGTATCAGGAGGACCGGCAGGTGCGAAAACTATTTCGTCGCCCTTGATGGTGGCGCCATTGAGCTTATCGGCTTCGCCATCTTTAGTCTTTGGTACTGTCGAGTCAGGCGAGGTCATATCAACCAACGGTTTATCGCCTGATGCAGTCGGCTGACCAGCATCTACTTTATCAGAGCCTGCGCCTGGTGGCGGTGGTGTCTCTGCCAGAACAGTTGCTGATGCATCTGCCGGCTTAGCCTCTTTGGGCGATCCATCTGGTACTTCGTTAAAACCCATGCAAAAAACCTCATTTTGAGCGAGCAAGCGAGCGAGCGGTCTCAATATTCTTACTTTATCGACTGGCAGTCTATACGTAATATCCGCATTTTGAACCAGCCCGTTCACGCCAGGCGCGAGGGCCCCGTGCCTCGGGCGACCAACCCGCCGTCGCAATATCAAAAGTTTGCAGTCCCTGATCCTGACACGGTTTCGCCAAGATAATTATGCCCAAATCGACAAAACTGACCCACCGCAGGATAGCTACGGTCCAGTTCAATTTAAAATCAGCAGATCCGGCGCCTAGGAAGTCTCCAGGGCTTTCACCCAGGTCCACTGCATCCTCGATGGCACATGCACGTTTAAATAGACCAGCGCCGCTTCCAGCGTAGTCTGTTCGCGCATACAATAATTGAGTAGATAAACAGCCTTATCTTTCGGCAAATACCCAAGCCCGACAAGAGATTTCAGCCGCAACGTCGTAATCACGAGCGGCTGATTGAGACTGGAGTTATTGCGCAACGCGGCGCCCTGTTCGGCCCAGGTCGCGGCTGACTCAGGTATGGCTCGACTGACCACTTCACGACTGGAAACTCCGGCTTCCACGATCAAATCGACTAGTGAAACAGAGTCATCAACGATCGCATCAACCGGAACGATGGACACCGAGTCAACATCGACGCCCTCCTTGACGACGCGGTACAAGCCGGCCGCCGCTTGATACGGTTTCAATCGACCATCCACAACCAGCGCCATAAGCTGATTTGCAGACTGCACCTGGTGCGCAGTGACCAGGCCGCGCTCCGAAATAATCTGTCCGAAAGGCTTGCTCTTGAACAGTTCAATCTCATAACACTCAGCATAATCTTCTCGCGTCAACAAACCGGCAAGCAAGACCAGCTCACCCATTCGAATGTTTTTCGCTTGTGGATGTTTCAAGAAATCGAGTTCAAAAAGAGCGTGCTCAAAGGAAATTTTTCGCTGCCGCGCATACCGCAAGCCTTGCGCACTGTTGTTCTTCGCGATCAGACGTTCGCGCTCGAGGACGATAGCATTGAGCGCGCCAAGCAATTCTTCAGTCGAGATTTTGTTGTCCAACATCAAAAGATGTCCCATCATCATGCCTGAATCGAGCGATAGCTTGATGAAACGTCCAAGTTCTTCAGTCGTAATGAATTTCGCGTTTAACAACAACGTGGTCAGTTCATTAGTGACCGAAACCGAAACTTGTGTAGCCTGGTGCAATCGCTGCACGGATTCAATCGCGTCCGGCAAGCTTAGCCGCCGCTGCAGCGCGATGCGCATGGCGCGAATGGCCAGGTCTGAAGAAATTTCATTGTCCATGACTTTCTTCTGCGCTTGCACCGAGAGCTTGAGGCTGTCCTCGGAGAGCAAGCCTGTTCTGGTCACGGCGGTCAGAAGCGGCACGTTGTCGAACTCGGACATCTCGTTGGCGCGCGCGAATTCTTCTCTTGTCACCAAACCGCTGCCAAGCAGCAGCTGGACAAGTATCTGAACATCATTGTGACCCGTCCGCCGTTCGCTTTCCAAGAAGCCTCCGATCTGAATACCTGGTGCGAATAGTCATCGCACCATCGCTCTCTAGTTTACTCCCCGGCGCCTGAAATGTAAGAGCAATTTGAATCAATTCGATTTTGTATGGATATACTAATCTGTTGAATTACAAAAACCTTTCAGGGCTTCCCAGATTTCCATGAGAAATTCTATTCTAAAATACACGATCGCTCTAACCATGTTAATTGGTCTGGTCGTCGGACCACCAGTCGGAAAGCCTGGCGGGGCGGTTCAAACAGCGGTCGCGGCCGACATCCCGATAACCGATGTATCCGGCTTGTGGTACTCGAGCTTCGGCAACGTCAATCTCAAAGTCGAGGGCCAAGATTCCAATGGCGAGGCGGTCGTCAGCGGTTCCTGGCACGACGGCACCGTGCAAATTGTTTATGCACGATTTCAGCCGCGCACCGTCGGCAGTGCACTGACGATTGAATATTATGTACCGGCTAGAAAACATTATGGTTATGCTGAGTTTAAACTCGATGCGAGCAGAACAGTTTTAACCGGAAAGTATTACGAAACAGATCAAGCGGGCGATTGGGTACTCAGACGTGGAGCCGGTTTTCGTCCAACCACGCTCGGAAAATTAAACACTATAACTGCGCTTGGACAAAACAAAAGATCGACCGTGCTGACAAATGTAACCGGCGTATGGGACTCAACATTCGGTCCAGTAGAATTGCAGAGCTCCGGATATTCGCTTGGTGTGCAGGTTAACGGCAAATTCACCAGACCGGACGGTAATGTCGGAAAGATCGTTTCTGGAACTTTCGTTCGCGATCCCAAAGGTGGATTGCTCAAATTTCAATACGTGACACCATGGAATAAACAATCCGGATCAGGAACATTTCGTCCCGACTCCCACATTCCAGACCGGCAGCTGCTGGGCATCTACGACGAGGGCGGACAGAAGGGCGAATGGATCCTCAGTCGACCTTTGACGAAGTAGCGATCACGTTTCAATATCGGGATGATACTCGTCTTCCGTCATGAAAAAAGTCCACGCCACCGCTTCTCTGGCTGTCTTCATATCTGGTGGCACTCGCAGAAAGTATGTGTTGATCGATCCATCCGGTTCCGGCGTGGAATTCAGCACCTTCACCATTTTTAGCGATTCATCCATGATGTCGTCTTTGACATACAAGGCACCACATTCATCTTCTTGAATTTTCACAGCTTCGGCATCTTTGAGATACTGTTCGATCCCATACATTTCGATCAGATGCCGGCGAATTTCCAAGTTTTGCTCATGGTCGATATCCTGCAAATTTTTGCGATAACCGAAACGAATTACACGCTCCGGAATTGGTGATCCCTTGCGCGCATACACGCACCAGCCGTCGTTGTGCTCGATCGCCGGACCATGCTCGTTGTGCAATCGACCTTGCATATCAGTGAGCAGCATTGGCGGTCGATAAGTCACGATACAAACTTTATCGAACATCCAAAACCAATTTGTCTGCCGAGATAATGCAAGAAGACCTCGCACCGCCGGTAGTTCGAATCCCATCAGATGAGCGAAACTAATCAGCTCCAGGTTGTCGCCATCCTGTCCGCCCAGCCCGCAGTACCAACTCTGACGCGCGCACGCGGTGGCAAAATTAGCATCAAAAACGAGCTTGCTGAGCACGGCAAAATCTTCTTCAGACAACTGCTGCTCAATTCGCGCGAGAATATACGACCAGGTATCTTCAGTGAAAATCTGATGCCGTTCATGCGGATCGCCCATCCGCGTGAATCGCAGTGACAGCTGCGTCGAGATTTGCGTTCGGACCGGCTCGACGATATTCTTCGCAACATCAAGTGGTGCTGCTTTCAACTGCAGGTCAATGTCTTTCCAAAGTTCAGTAGTACCAGCAGTTTCCGCATCATGCCACAACTTCTGCGTCATCAATCCGACTGGTTTATTCCACAATTTGTCAAACAGATTTTCGCAAGTGCGTTCAAAAATCGCAGCGGCGACGGAACCCGCCAGCGGCGAATCGAGCCACACAAGCCGCTCAGGTGGTGGCAGTCCGGCATCCATATAAATCTGCGCGACGGCGTGTTGGACACCCTCAACGTTCAGGTCCTCATTCGAATACGCACGTTTCTGCCACTCGGATCGGTGCAGCCAAAGCGCTTTTCGAATTGTCTCGTAAGCTACGGTCACAATGTCGCCTGCCGAACGGGAAAGTGAAACCAACTCTGGTTAGTCGTCAGGTCTAGAAAGTGACTACGGAGCGATCTCAAATTTGTAGCCCAAACCTTTGACCGTTTTGATCAAAGAGTCCTTGCCTTCAACATCAATCTTTTTGCGCAAACGAAGAATCCGCTGTCGCACCGCCTCATCCGTAGCCTCTGAGTCGAGGCTGAAAACGCGATCCAGCAATTCCTTGGAGCTGAACAACCTTCCCGGGTTCTTCATAAACAGCTCCAACAGCGCGAATTCAGACGGCGCTAAAGAAACTTCTTCACCGCATCTGGTGACAGTGCAGGTGTTCAAATCGAGAGACAATTCTTGTGCTTCTAAAACTTTTGTCTGCACAGCTTGCGGACGACGAAGCAACGCGCGAATGCGGGCCATCAACTCCGCGTATGCAAATGGTTTGATTAGATAATCGTCGGCGCCCAGGTTGAGTGCTTCGACTCGGTTGGGAACGTCAGATTGCCCTGTCAGAAAAAGAATAGGCATTTTACCGCCGGACTCGCGGTAAGCCTTGAGAATTTCAAGACCTGTCAGATTGGGCAGGTTCCAATCGACAATCGCCAGGTCATACGGATAATGACTGATGCGCTCAAGCCCATCAGCTCCATCTGCAACCCAATCTACGACGTGGTTATTGGACTCCAGAGCTTCCTGGACCACCACCGCCACTTGAGTGTCATCCTCAACAACCAGAATTCTTGCCATAGCTGCCTTTCGCGCCCTTTCCAGCCTCTATATTATAGACCGCTCTTGAGCGCATTAAACATTGACAAACCCCAAGCGTGGAATTGCCCAGATGTAATGAGGCTCGATTACCGCGATTCGAGCCCTGATTTGGGCTCCCGCGACTTTGTGACAGTCCGACTCCGTATTTTTTAGGAGAGCCATCTCAATTGAGTGGTTGATAATTTTCAGGTCTGAAACAGGTCAAATTCCTGGATCACGAAAATTCCAAGACAGAACTAACCAGACCATCATTAGATCACGAGCATTCCATCACCTTACAAGCCAGCCCCTTTTGTGTAAAGGTTCGCGTTTTTGTGCCTGCCGTCACCACAGCCAGCGGGTAGGGCATGCCGTATTCTAGAGAACTGACACTATATCTGGTGGCAAAAGCAGAACACTAAGGTCTTTCCTCAGCCTCGTCGTCGTCTTCCGGATCGCCTTCTGGTTCCTCTTCAGGATCCGCGGCCAATCGTTCAACTTTATTGAAATCAGATGCTTTTAGATTTTGAACAAAGTCTTTGAACTCATCATCCTTTTCGCCGGTCTTCTGTTCCATTACTAGAGGAACTGAGTTAGTGTCATATGCACTTTCTGACATGAACATCGGCGCTTCCGATTTGATCGCAATTGCGATCGCATCAAACGGGCGGGCGTCCAAAGCAATAAATTTGTCGGCGCTCAGCTCAGCCTCGGCGGCAGGCTCGGGTGGTGGAGCATCCTCGCCGCCTTTAACGAGAACGGAGGCGATGTACTGCCCGGCGTCAGAAAAGTCGATCTCGATCTTCTGCACGCGATGGTGTAGATCGCCGATGATGTTATACATCAGATCATGCGTCATCGGACGGGGCATTTTTCGCTTCTGCAGCAGCCTGATTACGGTAATGCCTTCGTTTATATCAATAGGGATAGGCACGACCTTCTTCGCGCCCTCCATCGTCAGGATAACCGCCGCCATTTCATTCGCTTCGTCGAAGGCTATTCCGAGTACGGAGACTTCATTCATTCCGGTGATTATCCCTTAGCCTTTTCTACTATAACATCAGATCTGTTTAGATATAGCACGGCCGATCCAATGCCGCCGCGACGCCGCCGCCGATTGGGCAACGGATTTCTGACAGAGGAATACTAGTATGTTTGCTCCACACTTTCCGAGCAGTTATAAGATTCATGATCGCGGGTTTTCTTGACCGTGCCAAAACGGCTTCAGCGTGTGCGAGTGGACGCTTCCGGCAAGCGCCACTATATTCGGTGCCACAACAGCGTTTAACAGATAATAGGATTGAAAAACGAAACATCAGTTTGGCAGAGCTATCGCTCACTGCCGATTAAATCGTTTATTTCACAATCACCGGAATCCTGTTTCAAGATTTACAATTAAAAATGCACAACGGTAAAATAGTGATTGGTCGCCTGATGATTTAATACAGGCGCCATACGAACGAAAGGTGCCGGAACTATGCCCGACTGGGATGACGATTTACAAAACGACGATGGCGTCATAACTGAGAAGAAGACGAATCTCAAGAAGCCGTCAATGTACAAGGTGCTCCTGCACAACGACGATTACACAACGATGGAATTCGTCGTTTTGGTGCTCAGAGTGGTCTTCTTGAAAAACGACATCGAGGCGCAAAAGATTATGATGGCGGTCCACCAGGCTGGGATCGGGATTGCCGGTGTTTACACCTTTGAAGTGGCGGAAGCCAAGGCCAATAAGGTTATTGAGCTGGCGCGGGAAAATAGTTTCCCACTTCTTTGTACGTTTGAGGAAGATTGACATAAATGGTGGTAGAACTAAAAACAGTTGCTTCCATAGAGCTTCCAACAGGAAAGGTCGATGGAAGGACCGGCGCTACCATTTGTCAGCGCCGAACGGGAAATAGCGAAACCAGTCCAGGAGCGGAGCTTGCATGTTAACCGCAGAGCTACAGAAAACAATTACTCGAGCAGCTGAGGATGCGCTTAGTCGGCGCCATGAATATCTGACGCTGGAACACCTGCTCTACTCCCTGACGGACGAGAAAACGGGTCAAGAGGTGCTGTACAGTTGCGGTTGCGACATTAAACTGTTGCGGCAGGAACTGGAACAGTTCTTGAGTGACGCTTTCGAAAAAGTGCCTGACGACATGGAATATAAGTTGTCGCAAACGTCAGCTTACGAGCGAGTTTTGCGTCGGGCGATATTACAGGCACAGGCTTCGGGACAGACGACTATTGACAGCGGCAATGTGATCGCGGCTATTTTCGAAGAGCGCCGATCGCATTCTGTGTACTTGCTCGAGAAGCAGGGCGTGACGCGGCTTGATGTTTTGAACTTTATTTCGCATGGCATTTCAAAAATTCAATCGCCTGATGATGACGATGTGGCCGGCGGTTTTGAAGGCGGCGGCGGCGGTGATGAGCGAGCGCTCAAGGATCCGCTGGAGTCGTTTACTGTCGACCTGATCAAGAAGGCTAAGGATAAGAAGATCGATCCGCTGATTGGGCGCGCCAACGAAATCAAGCGCACTATCCAGGTTTTATGCCGCAGGCGTAAAAACAATCCTATTTATGTGGGCGATCCCGGCGTCGGTAAAACCGCTATTGCTGAGGGTCTTGCACTTAAAATCGTTAGCGGTGACGTGCCGAAACAGTTAGCCGGCGTTGAGATGTTCGCGCTGGACATGGGCGCCTTGATAGCCGGGACGAAATTCCGCGGTCAGTTCGAAGAGCGATTGAAAGCTGTAATCAAAGCGTTGAAAGAGAAGCCTGGTGTGATTTTGGTGATTGACGAGATCCACACGATCGTCGGCGCCGGAGCGACTACCGGAAGCGTTATGGACGCGTCGAACCTGTTGAAACCTGCGCTTGCCAGTGGAGACCTGCGGTGCATCGGTACGACCACGTATCCTGAGTATAAACAGTCGTTTGAACAGGACAAGGCTCTGGCTCGACGTTTCGAAAAGATCGAAGTAGCAGAACCGAGCGTTCCGGATACTGTAAAAATTCTTCGTGGCTTGAAACCAAACTACGAAGAGCACCATGGTGTCACGTATCCTGATGATGTTTTGGAATTAGCCGCGACTCTGGCAGCGAAACACATCAATGACAAATGCTTACCTGATAAAGCGATCGACGTCATAGACGAAGTCGGAGCGCTGGTTAAGCTAACGCCGTCAGAAATTAGAACATCCATGGTTGTCACCGCGGATGATATCGAAAATGTAATTGCGAGTATCGCGAAGATTCCAACGAAATCTGTTTCCGGCTCTGATAAAGAGCGCCTCAAGGGAATGGAGATTGAATTGAAGGCGATGATTTATGGACAGGACCATGCCATCAATCAAGTCGTCAAAGCGATTAAATTATCGCGTGCGGGATTGGGCAGTCCTACAAAACCTGTTGGATGCTACCTCTTCTCAGGTCCTACCGGTGTTGGTAAAACCGAATTGGCGAAACAATTAGCCAATACGCTCGGCGTTAAATTCATTCGTTTCGACATGAGTGAATACATGGAGAAGCACACCGTATCGCGCTTGATTGGCGCGCCTCCTGGATATGTTGGATTCGATCAGGGCGGCATGCTTACTGATGCGATTAACAAAACACCGCATTGCGTGCTGCTTCTCGACGAAATCGAAAAAGCGCACCCTGACTTGTTCAACATCCTGTTGCAAGTCATGGATCACGCGGCGTTAACAGATAACAATGGTAAGAAAGCTGATTTTAGAAACGTCATTCTGATTATGACGACCAACGCCGGAGCGCGTGAATTGTCAGCCGAGGATATCGGCTTTGCGATGAAGATCGACGAATCGGTTTTGGTGCCTAAGAAAGATATGACACCCGGCGCGAGCAAGGCCAAATCCGCGATTGAAAAAACGTTCAGCCCTGAATTCCGAAACAGGCTTGATGCCTGGGTTGTATTCAATCAATTGACGATGGACAACATCAAACAAGTAGTCGACAAATTTGTAGACGAATTGAAAATTCAACTCGTAGATAAAGAAGTTGAGATATCGCTAACTGAAGCTGCTCGAGAATGGCTTGCGAAGAAGGGCTTCGATAAACTCTATGGTGCGCGTCCGATGTCGCGTTTGGTGCAACAAAAATTGCGCGAGCCTTTGTCTGAGGAATTGCTGTTCGGTGTGCTTGAACATGGTGGCAAAGCTGTTGTCGACATCAAGGATGATGACATTCATATGACTTGCAAGGCGGCGCCGAAGAAAGAACAAAAGCCGAAAGAAGATAAACCATCGACAGAAGAGCGCGAGCCTGAAGTTCACTAAGTGGATTGAAGGGCGCTAGCTCGAATGTCACAAAACGGGATCACCAAACGATTGTTGGTTTCGTTGTCCGAATCGTTCACTTCTCTTCCGCGCGTTCACTTAAGTTCTCAGGCAATGCCGTTTCACTCTCAGGCGCTGCTGTATCGTTTTTAGGCTCTGCTGTATCGTTCTTACGCGCTGCGGCTTCATTCTTACGCTCTTCCATTTCGAGAGCTTCAAGCTTTTGCGCCTCGATTTCAACTTCATCAAGATCGACTTCTTCTTTCTGAGCGAAGCCATCGGCATCCGGCGGATTCAATTCGATTGAGAGTGGAGGAAAACCATCGACGTTGACGAGATCGGTAAGCATACGCACCGGCTTTTCCTGCGTGACTTTGTATCGCAGATATGTAAGTCGCATCATTTCTCTTTCGAGATAAGCAGACTCATACAACTCTGCTTCGCGAAGTCGTCTTGCGCATTCGGCTTCTTGCCCTGTTGCCTGAAGCATCTCTGCATAGCTTCGAAGACCTTCAGCCAGACTCCAATAGCTCGGTTCAGTATTGGCTTTGAACAGATCAACTCCGGTGCGGAAATAAAGATCCGACTCTTCGATACGATCTTGCTTCCAGCGCAATTCGCCCAAGTTCAAGTAGCAGATTCCCAGCAGCTCATCAGACTCTTTGAGCTTTCGTGCTCTCGCGATCGTGTTTTCCAGTTTTATTTCTGCATCGTCATATCGTTTTGATTTCAGATCGATCAAACTGCGCACAAGCGTGACACGAAGACGCAACGACTCAGGCGCTTTCGCCAGGCCCTTCTCGCCTTCATCCAAAACTTTGGCAAACTCTTCAACCAGATCCGTTTTCACGTAGCAGAGCGCGAGATTGAGTTTGGCATATTGTTTGATTGCCTCGCTCGTCTTGCTATTCAAAACGTGCTTGAGCAGCTCGGCCGCTTCGGAGTAGCGGTGTTGAGCGATGTAGGTGCACGCCAGATCGTTGGCGATTACAAAGTGTTTTGGAACGCCATCGATTGAAACTTTTCGCTCATTGGCTGCACGGCTGATCAGAAGCAACGCTTCCATTTCGGTGTAGCGCCCTTGCACTAGAAGAAGGCGCGACTGAATTTGAGAACACGAGAAGAAAGTGAAGTAAGTGAAAGGCGCGCAGAAAGCGTTCCACCACAGAGCGTGGCTGAGCAGCCGAGAAGTGGTTCGGTAGTCATGTTTGGCGTACGCATCCATTACCTGCAAACCAAGCACGGTGGCGTATGCGGTGCTCAATGCCACAAAGGTCAAAAAGAGCGGCCAGAGGTTGACACCAAATAACGGCGGAAGAAATCCAAGAACAAGGCCGCCGAAGAGGCAGGCAAACATGACCAGTTTGCGGTTGCCGTCGCCATACTTCTTGCCATACTCGGCAAGCGACTTGGCCATTTCGTCATCGATAAAATCGAGCTTTTTATCCGCTGAAACAACAAGCTTGCCGATACCGCCTGTAGTACCAGTGTCTAAGACAGGCGAACCATCGATTTCTCCAGCCCAACTGGAAAGATCGGAGTCGTCGACCGTTGTGACATCCGTATCGGCAGCATCGGAATCATGTTCCGTTTTGCTGTTCGTATTGGAAACATCGGATTCAGCATCAGTTTCCAAACTTGGATCCGAAGACTTTGACTGATCGCCGGGTTCGGCTTGCGAATCGGATGCACCGGATGAGTTCGCGTTGAATCCACCTGACTCAGAAGAACTTAATTTTGGAGCGTCATCAGAATGCATTCATTCCTCGCAAGAGGACGGATTAAAAACCCCAGCGCATCAACATCGCGCCAGCGCTGAATCCCGCGCCAACAGTAGCAAACAAAACCAGATCGCCTTTCTTGAGCTGCCCTTTAGCAATAGCGCTTTCAATCGCTAACGGCAGCGTTCCGGCGGTCGTGTTTCCGAACTCATCGATATTGATCACAACGCGCTCGATCGGCATTTTGAGCCGCTCACAAGCGGAAGTGATGATTCGCAAATTAGCCTGGTGTGGAATGAACACATCCACATCCTCGCCGGTCAAACCATTGCGCTCAAGCAGTCTGGAACACAGCTCAGGCATTTTTCGAGTCGCGTATTTGAACACCACTTTGCCTTCTTGATGAACAAAATGCAAACGTTTATCGACCGTCTCATGTGATGTTGGCAACTTGCTCCCGCCTGCGGGCAAGCAAAGAAATTCGCCGCCGGAGCCGTCCACTTCATGGATGAAATCAATAAATCCGACTTCGTCGTCGCTCTCCGTAGCGGTGATGACAGCGGCGCCGCCGCCATCGCCGAAAATAATGCAAGTTTGTCTGTCCGTGTAATCGATGATTGATGACATCACGTCAACGCCGATTACAACTACGTTTTTGTGCGCTCCACTCTGAATGAATTGAGCGCCGACCTGCATGGCATAAAGGAAACCGGAACAGGCAATCGACATGTCGAAGCCCCAAGCTTTTTTGGCGCCGATTTTGTCCTGAACCAGGCATGCCGTCGCAGGCAGCTGCATGTCAGGTGTAATGGTCGCCACGATAATCAGATCAACGTCAGCCGGGCTCACTCCAGCGGCGTCCAGCGCCCTCAAAGTCGCCTCAGCCGAAAGATCCGAGGTGGTCTGCCCATGGGCAGCAATATGCCGTTGATGAATGCCGGTTCTTTCAACAATCCATTCATTGGAGGTTTCGACCATCTTTTCAAGGTCGAAATTGCTCAAAATTTTAGCCGGCACTGCCGTTCCGATCGACTTAACCTTGGCTTTAGCCACTTTTTTATCTCTCGCTGGGATTTCTTGGAAGAATCGTATATTCGGCGCTGAAGAATGGTTTCATCGACTGCGTGTCACCTCTCTTGCACGGGCGCAAAGGCCAGATCAGGTAACAGATATTGGAAATAACATATTTAAGATAATCAAGACCAGTAACATTAAGAAGTTTGGCCGCTATATTGGCTCGTCGATGGAAGAAGATGAAATGATCACAGTAATTGGAGCCACGGGCTTTACAGGCACCTTAATCGCTCAACTTTTGGATAAAGAACAAGTGCCCCTGCGCCTCACCGGGCGCGATCGAGCAAAACTCGATGCACTGGGCTCGTCCCTGTCTAGTAATGCGGAGAAAATCGTTCTCGATGTCACCGATCTTAGTGGATTGAAAACGGCTATAGCTGGCAGTGATGTGGTGATTAACTGCGCCGGTCCGTTCACCACATTCGGTTTGAAGGTCGCCGAAACGGTCATCAACGCTGGCGTTAGCTACCTCGACATCACCGGCGAGCAGCAATATATTGCGCAAGTAATTGAAAGATTCAATGCTCTGGCAATTAAAAACGAATGCACAGCGATTCCGTCTTGTGCGTTCGAGTACGCGATGGTAGACACTGCGGCCGCGATGATGCACCAACAATTGGGCGGACTAACCAGCATTGAAGCAACGTACTTCATTGAAGGAATGTACACCAGCCGTGGTACCAAACGCAGCATTATTTGTGCACTGGAATCACCGTCATTTCAATTGAGAAATGGGACGTTGACAAAGATCCCGGGCGGGGAAAGCTCACCTTTTCCAGTCGACAAGAACAAAACCGTTCAGCGCTTTCCGTTTCCCGGAGGAGAAGTCTATCTTCTGCCACTGCATATTCCGATCAAAAACATCTCGACGTTCCTGACCGCTGAAGCATCACCTGCGGTGCTAGGTCTGGTTTCGAAAATTATGCCGATGATTGCGCGCACGCCACTAAGAAAGCTTATAGACCTGGCAATCGACCACTCGGATCCTGTGCCGAAACGCACCGAAACGAAATTCAAAATCTTTTGCAAAGGATCGAACGCGAACGGTACTTCAAGTTCAACCGTAGAAATATCGGGCGCTGATCCCTATTACCTGACAGCGAAGATCGTCTCGCAATGCGCCATTGCACTTACAAAACCAGGGGTTCCCAGGGGTGTAATCAGCGCGTCGATGCTAAGCGGCTTTCAGTTTATTCAATCAATTACTGAAGCTGAAAGCGTTTTTTGGAAACAAGAAACTCTGTAGAGTCGCGGTCCGATGCAATACTAGATGTTTTATAAAACTAGATTTTTTAGAAAAGAAACTATTGAGGAAGCGATTTTGATGAAGTGTATCCAAGTATTCTTTTCTGGCGGTATTCCTACTAGCAGCTGTATGAGTGCGGCCTGTAACATGCCAGTTATAGCCCTACTTTATCAATGGTTTCATAATCGTCGCATTATAGTCTCCGCGTGGAGAATTGAAATTATTAACTGTCCTGCGCGAGATTCTCTTTTGTGCCATTTGCATTTCCCAATGATTCCACAGCAAACCTGCGACACAAAGAACAGAGGCAATAATTACAGCTATTTTCCAATTTTTTACACGAGTCATTACTTGTTCACTATTTATTCGATCTACGTACAATGGAAGCCTTTTAGATCATGCCCGACATCATCATCTGTTAAGCAGATCTGAGTCGTACTCGAACTCACAGAACTCTGACACAATCGTTGATGACGTTCACGTGTAGGATACTTTGTAAGCATGCTGTCATTCAACTCATTGCTGACAATGAGCTGCGCATCCGCCTTAATGGCGGGCATTATCCGCCTTTTGAAGGACACACTTATCTCAAGAGATTAATGGAACTCATTGTTCCGCACTGGCGAAAGTATCTTCGCGCCGGCAACAAAGAAATTGGCAAGTTTATAACTGAAATGGCTGCTCGCCCTGAAGTTCAAGAGCAGCTAGCTGTGTGCGCTGTGCACCGCGAGGAATAGAAATGTGTGGACCTCATCTCTAATCCTCCGCGGACATCGCTAAAGCCCGATTCAAAAGATCAGTAACGTCGAGTGATTCTG
>JADYXR010000128.1 GCA_021772095.1 Candidatus Obscuribacter sp.
CGCTGCCGGCGGATTACCAAAAGTTGCTGGACTCGCTTCGAAGTTGAGGTAACATCGTGAAACGCAACATCCCAATCGCAATCGCAGGAATACTCTTCCTTCTGATCGTTGCAATTTCAATAATGAACACAACTGTGGTGGCGCTCAACCTTCTGGGAGCGGCTGTAAATGTGCCGCTTGGCGTTATCTGTTTTGGCGCGTACGCTGTCGGACTATCGGGCATTCTGGCAAGCCGGGGCACGGTAAAAATCAAAGAAAAGATTTCCGAGCAGAAACAAATGGAATGGCAAAAACAAGATGACAAGTTGGGCAAGGAAGTTATGAACGACCGCATCAAACAGCTAGACGCAAAAATTCTGACACTGGAGACTGCGCTCAAGTCGGCTCTTGATAAGAAGAAAAAATCTGACAGCTAGAACGTCAGAAATTCGGACAGCAAATGGGTTCAGTTCATGGAAGCGAATTACAAACGCGTAGCTAAATAGCAGCAGCAGCATCGCGATGCGCGCCGAGTCGTTACTCGTTTCCTATTTTCTTGAAATCTGACGCCTTCAAGTTATCGATGAATTTCTTGAATTCCTTCGTCTCTTCTTCGTCCTTTTCAAGATCGGCTGGAATCGTTCCATCAGCCACCACTTGAGCGGAAACAAATATCGGCGCCTTGGCGCGCAACGCGAGTGCAATCGCATCTGACGGGCGAGAATCAATCGCCTTAAGGTTGTCTACTCGTTTATCCCCCAGGACTAAACGAATGGTGGCAAAGTAAGTGCTCGAAGCGAGTTCGTTGATCTCGATTCGTTCGATTTTATAACCCAGAGCTGTAATCACATTTAGTAAAAGGTCGTGTGTCATCGGGCGATCCGGCTTCTGATTGTCAAGTGCTTTTGATATCGCTTGAGCCTCGGCAACCCCAATCCATATAGGTAGTGCGCGACGCTTCGTGCTGTCATTAAGAACCACAATTGGATGCCCATTGCGAGCATCCAGAGCGATTCCAGCTACATGCATCTCAATCATTACGTCGCGTTCACCGTTGTTTCCTCACGTTTGGCATACACACGGACTTTCAATCAATCTTACGTTACCAAATCACCATAAAGCTCGGTCCTTCAGGTCGGAGATGTAAGGTGTAACCGCCACGAGGGGTTTAGAGCCTTTTTCTTGCGCTACATACAAAAGTATGGTGCTGTGGTTTCAACGGTGGCGCTCACCGGGTCAGAGAGAAGGTCAAAAACCTAAACACACGCCACAGCTAGTTATTCCCCACAACCCTTGCGTTTATTTGCTTCCAAGCTTAATTTTTGCAGATGTAAACACTCTAGATCGTGATGTTGAGCGGGATTCGCCATAATCTAGTTATATCACTTGTTTCAAATAGTGGTTAATAACGTGAGAAAGACGGCGCTATTGACACAAACGGCGGATGTCTTGCTAAACTATTGGACTAGGTTCGAGGTCGGCTTTTAGCCTCTCGACGGTTGTCATAACTCCTCAATGACGACGGCCCCCTAGAAGCTAGTCCGGATGGCGGAATTGGTAGACGCGCACGTTTGAGGGGCGTGTGGCTTAGCCATGAGGGTTCAAGTCCCTCTCCGGACATTAGTTTTGTAACTAGTCAAACAGCGAGTCTGCCCGGCACCTATGGCAGACGGTAAACTGTTGGCTATTCAGGGCAAGTGGAACACTCGCTGCCGGTGGGTGGAATGTCATAAAATCTGTCCGATTTTGTGACGAAACAGAAGTGACCGGTTGGCAACAAACTGCCTGGTAACAAACTGCCCTTGTTGCACAAGTTGGTCCGAACAATTTGTTTCTGACCGGCTAATAAATGACAAACATCTGGGAGGCGCAATGGAACTGTTTCAACAGAGAGCACAATGGCCGCATACGGTCGGTGACATCACCAAATCCCTTGACGGCGTCTGGGGTGTGGTCGGCGCAACCGATTCCAATGGCAATCTTCATCGCCTGGAACGCAGCCTCAAGCCACCGACAACTTACAAAATCACCGAGTACAAAGGTGAAGACGAATCCGCAATCGAGAAAGAAACTCACTTCGAAGAAACTCAGCGCGAAGAAGCTGTGAAGCAATTCGCCAAGTCCATCGGCTTCGCCGTTTAAACGCGTAAGTTAGCAACTTTATGACATTTCCGGGTTAGAGTTTTTGGTTAGCACCAAACGGTCAGAGGCAGTACACTACTGATACGCCGGGTTTGAGCGCCCGGGTACTGCATATCTTCTGAGGACTCGCTCGTGACCCGGTCGCGAACTAATCATCATCTGGGCATTATCACCCAAGGCTCGCTTTCCGGCGGGCTTGAGATGCGCCTTGACGCGGAGCATTCCGTTGAAGATTTGCGCGTTGGTCGTTTTGTTGTGGTTGAAGGAAAACGTTCGCGTTTCTTCAGCATGCTCACAGATGTGACCCTATCCGCGGCGAATCAATCGATCTTGCTTAACCCGCCTGCTGAAGACGACTTCATTTTGTCAGTTTTATCTGGTGGTTCCACATTTGGTACCGTCAAAGTTCAGCCGATGCTGATGATGGAACGTGATGGTAAGAGCGAATTGTTGCCGGTCAAAACAATTCCGCACCACTTTTCACCAGTCTTCGAAGCAACCGATTCTGACTTCGCCATGGTCTTTGGCGAAGAAGACGAATCGGTGCCGGACAATCTCTATTTCAATATCGGCAAACCACTCAACATGGAGACGCCGGTTTGTATCGATCTTGGCAGATTCGTCGAACGCTCAAATGGAATTTTCGGAAAATCCGGAACCGGCAAATCGTTTCTGACGCGGATTTTTCTCAGTGGAATTATTCACCGAGACGTAGCATCCATGATTGTTTTCGACATGCACAACGAATATGGTTGGCAGGCAATGTCAGAAAACAAATCGCAACCGCGCGTCAAGGGTTTAAAACAACTTTTCGGTCATAAGGTAGTCGTCTTCAGCCTGGATCCCGAGTCGTCGCGTACTCGCGGAATTCCTGACGCGCACGAACTCAACATCGGCTATAACCAGATCGAAATCGAAGATCTGGATCTCCTGAAAAACGAGTTAGCTTTGTCAGAAGCGACTTTAGAAAACGCTTACATCATCAAAGAAAAACTAGGTCAGGACTGGATCGGCACGCTCCTCGATATGTCGGGAGACGAGATCGAAGAGTTCACCCAAGTCCACAAAGGACATCCGACTGCGCTGAAAACTCTTCAGCGTCGTTTAAATACAGTCGTTCAAAAGACACCGTACTTGAAACCACGAGTGAACCATGATTTCATCTCCGAGATCATCGCGCATATCCAGGCTGGCAAACACATTGTGCTCGAGTTCGGAAGACAAAATAATCTGCTTTCGTACATGTTAGCGACGAATGTAATTACAAGAAGAATCCACGCCGAATATGTTCGTCGCGCCGAAAAATATATCGCCAACCCGGAGAACGTAGAAGCGCCCAGAAAGCTGATGATCGTAATCGAAGAGGCGCATAAATTTCTATCGCCTCAGGTTGCAAAGCAAACCATATTCGGTATTATCGCTAGAGAAATGCGCAAGTACTTCGTCACTTTGCTGATCGTCGATCAACGACCCAGCGGAATCGATCCTGAAGTCTTGAGTCAGATCGGCACGCGCGTAACTGCATTGCTCAACGACGACAAAGATATCGATGCGGTCTTCACTGGGGTGTCAGGCAGCCAAACGCTCAGAACGGTTCTGTCCCAGCTAGATCCGAAACAACAAGCCCTGGTGCTCGGCTATGCCGTCCCTATGCCGGTAGTGGTTCGAACTCGTGCCTTCGATAGCGAGTTTTACCAGGCGGTCGCCCCGCGTCACCAGGACGCCGATCGCAGCCCAGCGTCTATAAAAGTGCGCGGTAAGCAAGCGCAGCAGGAGCTTTTCGGAATTGATTGATCTCCAGTTTTGTCCTCAAACAAACTTCCTCGCCATGGGGAAATGACTATTGAAAGGCTATCTATCTATCCGCTACTCTGGATAGGTAGGTCTCGAACCACACCCGGCAGATGAAAAGTGACCGCCATCAACCCAGAAAATGACGCCCAGGACAATTTTGTCGAGGGAAAGGAACCAAGCGAACTAATCTTTTGCTTGCTTCTTGCCTCCGCTTACCTGGGTTTGGCAAAATTTTGCTGGTCGCCGCTATATCTGACAAAGAGCTGGAAATTGCTCTTTAACGTCGAAGGCTTCTTTGTCACTATCGCGATCATCGCAATTTTGATCGGCGCGCGACCTTATACGGCACCATCGAGTTTGCAATTGAGCAGTCGGGGCATCAAATATCGCGGACCATATTGGATTCAAAGAAAAACGGTGAACTGGGATCAAGTCTCTCGCGTTTATCTCAGCCCGGAATTGATACTGGTTTTGTATCGCCCAAAACCTGACAGCAAGCGGATATGGCCGATGCCAATCTTTTCGATATACCTGGCTGAAAAAGATCAGGTCGTGAAGTCGTTCATCAAGTATTGTCCGATTCAGGCAATCATGATGAAAGGACCCGCTCGCATATCGTGGATCATCGCTTTCGTCATGCTCTTCGCCCTTGTTCTGTGGTTCTTCTACTTGCTGACACCATAGCTGGTAGCATCGATTTTTTTAACATGCGTGTTGGCCAAAACCAATTTGCACTGGCGCAATACTATATATGTAGGAATTGCCGCTCTGGATCAGAGATTCCGCGCGCTTCTCTTTCATGATGTTTGCTTAAGATCAGCTGGTGCGAAAAGAAACCAAATCGTCATGCCGGAGATGATGCTAGAAAGCTGACTCGCTGAGCCATTCTCACTACTTCTTCTCTTCGAACTTTAGAGCGCGGAGATACACGACAAGATTCTCTAACTCCTGATCGTCGAGCGCATCTTTTGGTTGTGGTGGCATCGATCCGACACCCTGACGAATAAACTTCTTCAGTTTTTCATCCGAGGGGAAGTGCTCACCAAGCTTATCTAACGCAGGCCCCATCCCTTGTTTTGCACCGGGATGACACGAATTACAGCTGCGAACAAATACTTGCTGACCAGATAGGTCCGTCGTCATCTGCAGGTCGCGACGCTGATTTATCTCTTTCATTTGATTGATGCGGCGCATTTCTTCAGACATGGCACAACCACAGGTGGTTGCAACAACCAACACAACTAATGCGATCATTTTCGGTATGCGAGACATATACAGACGCCTTGACAGCCAAGTTTTACGACAGTTTAACATCTTTGAACTTTTGAGTTTGAGCAGCTAATTTTCCGTGTATTAGATAGAAAGCAGCATAACAACAAGTACTTGAACATTTCTCGATATTATCTGCTTAACACTACTTTTACTTTGATTTAGTACAGTAAGTACTGTGGCGCGCTATGTAGTTCTCGACAGAAGAAAAGAACAAGAGGCGCGGACCGAATAAATATACACGAAAGCGCGAAAGCGCATATCGGTCGACTCTCTTACTAACTATCTTGAAAACACTTCTGTCGAAAAACGTAATTACGCGGGAAAGCTCACTAGAAGCGGCGGTAACAAATGCAACCTAAGACTACAAGAATCGATCCACCAACCGTTCCTAACGACCCTCAAGATGATTCTCGCATTATCATCCAGGGCGGAAGACAACTGCACGGCTCAGTCCGCGTCGGCGGCGCGAAGAATGCTGTGTTGAAAATGATGGCCGCGGCTCTACTCTCCAAACACACCACAGTTCTTCGCAACGTTCCAAACCTCACTGACGTTCACATGATGGCTACGATTCTTCGCCAACTCGGCGCGAAAGTAGATATCAATCGCAACGAAGTATCGATTGATGCTTCCGGCGTCAACAGCTGGGAAGCGCCATACGAACTGGTTAGCCACTTGCGCGCATCATTCGTTGTGCTTGGACCTTTACTGAGTCGTTTCCGCGAAGCGAAGGTTTCTCTTCCTGGTGGATGCGCAATCGGCGAACGCAAGATCGACCTCCACGAGCGGGGTTTGAAGATCCTTGGAGCCGACGTCAGAATCGATCATGGTTATGTAACCGCTAGCGCCAAGAAACTTGTCGGCGCCAGAATGTATCTTGATCGCCCATCCAACGGCGCTACTGAGAACATCATGCTTGCTGCAGTTTGCGCAGAAGGCACCACAATTATTGAAAACGCTGCACAAGATCCTGAGATCGTAAATCTCGCGGATTGCGTCAACGCAATGGGTGGCAACATCCAGGGCGCCGGTACTTATCAAATCACTATCGAAGGCGTGCCTTTCGAAGAGATGCATGATGCCGTAGTTGACACCATGCCGGATCGCGTCGAAGTCGGAACCTTCATGCTTGCTTGCATGGCGACCGGCGGCGAAATTTTGATCGAAGGTGCTAACGCACATCACCTCTACTCTGTGATTAGCAAAGTTCAAGAGATGGGTGCGGAAGTGGCTATCTATGCGCCTGACGTAATCAGAATTAAATGCGAAAACACAAAATTCAAAGGCACTGATATTACAACATTGCCATACCCTGGATTCCCGACCGACCTACAAGCACTGTTCATGCCGGTCATGGCAGTCTCTGAAGGAACTTCGATTGTTGAAGAAACGATCTACGAAAATCGCTTCATGCACGCAGCAGAATTGAGACGCATGGGCGCAGACGTTGTAATCAAAGGCAACGCCGCTGTGATCAAAGGCGTCGAAAAACTCATGGGTGCCGAAGTCAAAGCAAGCGATTTGAGAGCTGGAGCAGCACTGATCGTCGCCGGTCTTGGCGCTGAGGGAATCACCGAAGTAACCGGATTGCGTCACCTCGACCGCGGCTATGACCGTCTCGAAGAGAAGCTCCGTTCACTGGGCGCAGAAATCTGGCGCCGTTAAACTCGCGAGTGGCACCACCACTCTGATGAAGAAATTGAGAACGGCAGGGGAGACTCTGCCGTTTTTGTTTATCCAAGATTTTTGCTTGCCGGAAACCGTTTCTGTTTGCCGTTTCTGTTTGCCGTTTCTGTTTGCCGTTTCTGTTTGCCGTTTCTGTTTGCCGTTTCTGTTTGCCGTTTCTGTTGCCGGTCTGTTTGCCGGAAAGTATTTCATTTATTCTAGTTGCTCGAGAATGTTTCTGATTGCCGGATTGTATTTCTGCGTATCGACAGAGGCTGTGATCGCCGAACGGTTCCCGTCATCACCTTGCCGTTTTGATGAAAGCCTATCGCCGCAGTTTTCGTCGCCGTGCAATAGAGTTCGCAACACTCCATTGCTTATATCTCGATGCCGGTTAAAATTGGTAGACTCAGCAGCGCCCCGTTGACATGCGGCTCAGATCGCCAGCGGTTCAGCAAATTGCGTTGCGCTGAGTAAATAAGGGAGACCGCAATCCAATGCTCGTGATGAAATTCGGTGGAACCTCAGTAGGTTCGGCTGAGCGCTTTCTAACAATTGTCGATATCGTCAGAAAAACATCAGAAGAAGATGGCGCGCCAGTTGTCGTCGTTTCGGCAATGTCCGGCGTCACTGATTTGTTGATCAAAGCCGCTCAGGAAGCTAAGGATCGAAATCTCGACGCCGCGCTCGATGTTCTCGACAAGATTCACGAGAAGCACAAGGATTGCATCTACACTCTGTTTCAACAATCGTCCATTGTGGATGAACTGGTTGAAGATCTCGAAAGTCATCTCAACAAACTCGACATCATTTTGCGTGGCGTAAGTTACCTGGGCGAGCTAACCAAACGTTCACTGGATGCCATCTCGTGCTTCGGAGAGCTGCTGTCCAGCTTGATCTTAGCGACGCTTCTAAAGAAGAAAGGGATCGAGTCCAAATGGATTGATGCCAGAACTTTCATGGTTACCGATAACGTTTTTGGAAAAGCCAATCCATTATGGGAGACAACCACAGCGAAAGCACAAGGCACCATACTTCCGGAACTGGCTGACAATCGCGTAGTCGTCACGCAAGGTTTTATCGGCAGCACCGCTAATGGTATCACCACAACTTTAGGTCGGGGCGGTTCCGATTACAGCGCCGCGATTATCGGTGTGGCATGCGAAGCTGATGAGATTCAAATATGGACCGACGTAGACGGCATGATGACTGCCGATCCGCGAGTTATCCCAGACGCCATGGTACTGTCCACGGTGTCGTTCCAAGCGGCATCAGAGCTGGCTTACTTCGGAGCAAAAGTCCTCCACCCATTAACGATTAAACCAGCCATCGAAAAAAATATTCCTGTTCGAATCCTCAATACGTTAAAACCCGATGCGAAAGGAACGGTAATTGCTGACGAAGGTGATGCCGACCAACCGATCTATGCAATCGCGTCGAAGAAGAGCATCACAGCGCTGTTTTTCAGCTCGTTGAACATGCTCATGTCCCACGGATTTCTGGCTAAAGTCTTCACGGTTTTTGACAAATATCGCACTCCGATCGATTTGATTGCCACGTCCGAAGTTTCTGTATCTGTCACCATCGACAATACCGAGAATATTGAACCTATCTTGGAAAATCTCCACGAACTTTGCGAAACGCGAGTCATGCACGACGTGGCTATAGTGTCAGTTGTCGGCACTCACTTTCGCGCCAAAAGCGGCATCGCAGGCAGGGTTTTCGATTGCCTCAAGGACATCAACATCATCATGATTTCCGGCGGCGCATCCGACATCACATTGAGCTTCGTAGTGTCAAACGAAGACGCCAACAAAGCCGTCAAGCAATTGCATGATCACTTATTTCAAAAAGTGAAATAGACGCTGTTCCGTCTCTAGACCCAGGACCACTGCATTGCAGATGGCACATAGATGTCCATTTTCGTGAACGTCAGTTCGAGCGGATCGTTTTCGAGCTCAGATCGTTTCAAAATGTCGACGGCAGCTTTTCTAGAGATATAACCTAGCCGCCAGAGTGACTGACAGCGCAGCGCTTTAAACAACGTGCTTTCTTTGATCAGACCAGCGTCGAGCAATTGTTTGCCGATTTTTATATTGCCAATTTGGCAGTCTCTCACAACCGCATCGAGTTTCTCAGCAGCGAGCAGTCCGGCATCAACGATCAAGCTGCCCAGCAGCAGCGGCGTAGTCGGTGGTCGACTGACGACAACACGCGACATTGCTTCATAGACAACGACACCGCTGGTGGTGACATATCGTAAAGTTTGCGCGGCTTCGAACGGCAACAGCATTTCACTAGAAACAACATTGAGTAAGTGTTCAGCGCTATCTAGCTGCACTTGAGTCAAGAAGCCTTGTTCCAATACTACCTGATTGATGGTTTTCTTCTTCAAAATCGAAAGTTCTAAGCATTCCAAAAACTCGTCTTCTGTTAGAACTCCGGACATAAACAACAAGTCTGCAAGCCGTAACGTAAAGCTCTCCGGATGTTTAAACTTGCCCAGCTCAAATAGCGCCTGATTGAGCGTAATTGATTTGCTGTGAGCGAATCTCAAACCCTGGATAACTACCTCTTCGGTTTGCGTCTTTTCACGCAGCATTATTCGCGCTTCTAAACAACAGGCTAACATCTTCGATGGGATATGTTTGTTGAGACGAAGCACACGTCCAGTCAGCATACCGGTTGTGGTCGCCGTATCCATAGCCTTGCCTAACTGTTCGCGCGTGATGATACCTGCTTCCAGCATCAAGTTAGTGATCTCATTGGTCAGCGCAACCATGGTTCGAGTGGCTCGGTGGAGCCCTTTTAAACGCTGCCGCGCCTCATCCAAAGATATGTGCTCTTGATTGGCTAATCGCAAAGCATTAATCGCCGCGTTCAAACTTAATTGCCCGGAGAGAACTAACTCACGAGCTGTAAGCGACATGGCCAGCGCTTGTTCCGATGTTCGTCCTGACATGAGCAGCGCGCGATCCAGCGTTATATTGAGGCGTTTTGCATCGCTGACGGATTGATTCAACGATTTCAAATCGGTGATATTCGCATTGGCAATCAGGGTCTCAAGCGGATCTTCGCATGTTTGCATGGACATGGCCGTACCTGTGTTTGATTTGCATGCTCTAAGCGCGTCAAATTGACGGACGCATTTCAATCAAACCATTTGCAGCCGGCCGCGCATATTCCCCAAATGGAGGATCAGCCGTCGAGAAAGTCACTCTCTTCGGTCATCGCCGGGGTGCAATCACTAGCTGGGTCAGAAAATCGGTCGTAACTGAAATAAAGACTAACTCTGCGGCTCGTAGGTGGCTGAGCAGTTCGGCGTCTCCCAGAGCACCACGCTCGTCACCGGATAACCGCCAACCTTTGCGTAGTCATAGATGTATTTCGCAATGTTCTCGGCGGTGGGATTGACGTCCAACAACTTAACCGGATCACCCTGTTTAATCAGAAGAGCCGCAAACGGATCGTCCTTATGAAGGATCATTCGGTGATCCAGTTCGGCATCAATCCAAGGGGACACGTGCTTTTTGATATCAGAAAAATCAGCCACCATACCGCGCGCATCCAGATGCTCCGACTTAAGCGTAATGATGGCGACGCCGTTATGTCCGTGAAGGTTTTTGCACTTGCCCTCATAGTTAAGCAAGCGGTGCCCGTAGCAAAACGGTATTTCTCGACTGATTTTATACATAGGGTCGCCATGATATCACGCTCAATGAGCCGATTCCATCAGGCTGCTACCTCCCGAAAGCGCAGCGCCTCCGCTAGGTCAGACTTGATTATGTGTTCGCGATCCGCTAGATCTGCAATTGTCCGTGCCAGGCGGAGAATTCGGTCATAGGCCCGGGCCGACAGTCCTTGTGCTGTGACAGCGTGGGCAAGGAACCGGCGCAAGTCATCGGAAATCGGACAAAGGTTTCGCAGCATGCGGCTGGACATTTGACCGTTGAAAGCAAAGCCCAATCTCTTTCCTTTCTGTTTCGGATCCTCTGTGACGTTACGCACCATTTGCTTATGAACAGCATGTAAAACGCGTCTCCTCATCTCTTCCGATGTGGTCGCGGAATGATCCTCGGTCAGATCTGTTTCGGAGAGACGCCTCACAGCGACTTGAATGTCGATTCGATCCAAAAGCGGACCAGACAACCTCGACCAATATCTATCAGCCTGGCCGGGCGTACAGACGCAGTACTTAACGTTGTCCCCGCGGTATCCACAGGGACAGGGGTTACAGGCTCCGATGAAAAGAAACGAAGCCGGATAAGTGAGCGAGTGCAGCGCTCTGCTGATCGTCACCTTGTGCGACTCTAAGGGTTGTCGCAAATTATCCAGATGACTGCGCGAGAACTCAGTAAGCTCGTCAAGAAACAAAACACCAAGATGACTGAGTGAAATTTCTCCGGGTTTCGGAGATTTCCCTCCGCCAACCAAACCCGCGATCGATGAGCTGTGATGCGGCGATCGGAACGGTCGCGTTTTTACCAATCCCTGGCCGGAGGTGAGCAAACCAGCAACCGAATAGAGCTTGGTAAGTTCGATCGCCTCTTCGAATTCGAGTGGTGGCATGATCGAAGGCATGCGTTCTGCCAACATCGACTTGCCGGAACCAGGCGGACCGATCATCAGCACGTTGTGCCGGCCGGCAGCGGCGATCTCGAGTGCGCGTTTTGCATTTCGCTGACCCTTCACGTCAGCGAAGTTTAGAAATGGTATCGCATTTGATGCCTCACGAATAAAGCATTCTTTCAAATTTCCATCAAAGACAAAACCGTTTTGCAGCGCCTCTGTAATCAACACTGCTTGATGAAGATGGCTGACCGGATACACTTTCAGCCCTTCCACCAGAGCGGCTTCTTCGGCGTTAGCATCAGGAACGATAATCCCCTCGGCACCATGTTGGCGACATGAGATCGCTAACGGCAACACTCCCGGCACCGCTCTGACTGCACCGTCGAGCCCCAGCTCACCTATCATCCAGAGCTTTCCGAGATTGGTTATCGGGATCAATCCGCACGAAGCAAGAATGCCGATTGCAATCGGAAGGTCATAAGAAGGTCCCTCTTTTTTAGTGTCAGCCGGCGCCAAATTCACTATCCACTTTTTTGCCGGCGGCAAGAAAAATCCGCAAGCTTTAATGGCAGAACGCACTCGTTCTTGCGACTCCTTCACGGCTGCGTCCGGCAATCCCACCACTTGAATCTGCCCGATGCCACCACAACAATCCACCTCTACCTCCAACTTATATGAATCAACACCAATCAATCCACCCGATAAGACGCGAGAAAACATAAGCAGTCCTCCAGTCGGAAATAGCCCTCTACTTTTAATAACGATGGACGCAACAAAAAAGTTCAAAGTTTTGACCAACAATTTTGTTAATCATTTTTGGCATAAGCCGGTTTCGATCCGTTTTAATTCGCTGATTTTTGAGCGAGCGTTGAAAAACCGGGCATAAAATACGAACGAATGGAGAAGCTAGTGTTCGGCACAAAAAAACGCTACAAGTCCAAACGCCTTACAGGAGCCGACTTTGCGCAGCTGTCCGGTCTGCCTGATCGAATATACCGATCCAACCTTGCGTGTCTGCCCGAATGATAAAACCATGCTTTTGACCAAGCCAGAGGAAGACCTCACTTGGCAAACCTTGAGCAAAGTGGCAAGTTATTCAAAATCATGCAGTACTTGCAATCCGCCAAAGAGCTAGCCGCGGCTCTTTGTTCAGTAATCGAATTGTCCGATCGATTAATAACCTCAAAAACTGATGCCGCACCCGAGACAAAACGAGAAATCAGTCTGTTTTATCGCACCGCAGCGCTGGCACTTATCCGTGTCCACCGGCTGATCAGGCTCACCTTGGTTGGTTCCGGCAATCGATGAGAAGTCTGAATTTAATGCGGAGCTGAAATCAAACGAAAAATTTGGCGACTCAAAACTCGGGAATGAAATATCGAAAGATGGCTTAGACAGCCGCTCTTGCTGATACGAAGTCCCTACAGTTTCGCCCAGTTTATCGAAGAACTTTTGAACTTGCTCGGGAGACTGCGCGATCGAGAGCGCAAATTTTTGATCGGCGACAGTGTCGCCCTTGGTCGACTCGCTTGAGCCATCCAGCGCTGATGGCGGCAGCTCCGTATCGACTCCCAACGTAAAAATCGGCTCCGAAAAGTTGTCCTCCACCGGTGGTGTAAATTCCGACTTCGCGAATTCCGACTGCGCCTCTGCAGGTGGTGCAAAGTTCTCCTCCACGGACAAATCAATTTCCGGCTTCACCGGCGACTCGAACGGTCGCTCCACAGGCGGTGCAAAATAGGTCGGCTCCGGCGTCGCGGGTTCGCGAGGGACAGCATCTTTGTCGGGCGGGAGAGTCAACTTCCCGTGTTTCGACTGATCCTGCGAGTGCGGCGTATCGCGCACTAATGGCTGCGGTCGCTCTTCAATTATTGGAGTTGGCTTGGGAAGCTGCATGTCTTTCAGGTCCGAAATCGTTTTTTTCTCTGCGCGTTGATCATCGTCTGGTCTTGCTAAGCGTAACTGTTCATCCGCTTTTCTGACTTTCTCTTCCAGAGTGTCCAGCGCAGCAACCGCAGAATGAGAAATCTGACCATTGCCAAAACGGCTCGCCAGGTCAGACGTATTCGGTCCGGGATTACCAACCCTGAGGGAACGCTCCAAACGAGCCAGACCGACCATCCCGCAGCCAAGAAGAGACGTGAGAAACGAGGCCAGCGAGATCAGCGTAACAACATTATCACGCGGCGCGTCGATCACCACCCAGAAGAGAAAAGTCAAAATTACCGGCAAAGCCCAAGCCCACTTGAGCCCACCAGCGTAGACCAATCCCAATCCGGGAAACAGGATGTTGAGCATGAGGACACCGGCTAAGGTCTTCTCACCTTTCCAAAATTGTAATTCTTGGGTCAAGTCAATCCATCTCAAAGAACTGCGAAAAGCACTGAATCTATTCTTCCCTGATAGTTGCCAAGTACCCATTACCTTAATAAAAGTATTGCATTCCTTAATTCGAATGCTTATGACATTTCTGTTTCTGAACACGGTCGTAAGCGTCGTCCGCTCAACACCTCCGGGAGCACCTGGGTTGGTCAAGTGTCCGCTGTTTTGTCAGAAGTCCGCTGTCATAATTTCAGTCCGTTTTTATGACAACCCAGCCAACTCGCATTTTCATCAATGCAGGACCAGAACATCAAATATCCCAAAAATCTAATTCGTCTTGGCAGGCTGAGCGGCGCTGATTTCCAACTCGCGTTTCAAATTCTTTGCTGCATTGTTCTTCGGATCGATTTCCAAAACTTCTTTCAATTCGGCAATCGCATCGTCTCGTTTGCCCTGATTCGTCAGTGCAATCGCCAGTGACAATCGCGCATCAACATTAGTCGGATTGAGCTCCAGCGCGTTTCGTTCTTCCTCGATCTGACCTTCGACATCGCCCTTGATCGCCAGAGCCTGAGCCAATCGGTGGTGACTGAGATCATGACTATCATCAAGCGTAATCGCTTGTTGAAATGAACTGATTGCAGTGTCGATGTCGCCGCGACCGAGCGAAGCTTCGCCCAGCGTGCGCCAACCAATCGCGTCGGTCGGATCCAGTTCCGTCGCTAACTTCGCTTCAGTAAAGGCTTCATCAAAACGTTGCTTGGCGTTTAACGCTTTGCCTAAAACATAATGCGCGATCGCGTTTTTATTATCGGTAGTGATAGCTTCCTGAAGCATTGGAATTGCTTCGTCATATTTTCCGAGCTCGTTCAATATGACACCGAGATTGTTCTTAGCTGTCGGATTGTTTGGATCCTTCGTAAGCGATTTTCTATACGAGATTTCAGCCTTCGCGTATTCACCCTTCTTGAAGTAGTTGTTGCCTTCAAGCAGATCTTCAGTAGAAGTTTTAAATCCACCGCCGCGGGCGCATGAAGACAACAGACAAACTGCAAGTCCAACGCTCAGCGCACGAACAGCTGACAGCGCGGAGCGCCGTCTGATCGTATTCGTTTTTGATTTAAGGTTGCCCTCTAGCATGAATCTATCAAGAGTCCGTTCGGCTAATAAATCAGGGCTATGCAGGATTCGCTAACATCCCAACTGTTGGCATTCTAGCATGAGCCCGGCGGTTTCCAGTCTGGTGAAAAACCTACATTTGACAGAGCCCCAGCCCTGAAAAATAGTTAGCTTTGATCAGCGGTTACTTTTGCTGGTTGAGCTACGCGTTCAGGTGGCTTCTCCATCTTAAGGCGTAATTCCTTAAGTTGCTCATCTGGCGCCGCCGATGGTGCGTCGGTAAGTAAGCATCCACCTGATTGAGTTTTCGGAAACGCAATTACGTCCCGAATAGATTTGCATCCGGCAAGCAGCATGACGAGCCGATCGAGACCGAGCGCGATGCCGCCATGAGGAGGCGCTCCGGAATCGAGTGCGTCTAGCAAGAAGCCAAATTTCTCTTTGGCAGTTTCTTCGCTCAAACCAATCTTCGAGAACACGCGCGATTGAACATCTTTGGAGTGAATCCGGATCGAACCACCGCCGATTTCGCAGCCGTTATAAACTACGTCATAAGCCCGTGCTCGAGCCAGTTCCGGCTGAGTCTCGAGATGCTCTAGATCTTCCAAACGCGGACTCGTAAATGGATGGTGAACCGCTTCGAGGCGATGCTCATCTTCGTTGTATTCGAACAACGGGAAGTCGACAACCCAGAGCAACTCATGCTTGGACTCATCGATAAGATTGAGTTCCTCAGCCAGTTTTAGTCTTAAACGACCGAGTGCATTGGTGACAACTTTGTAGCTATCGGCAACGAGAAGAACAATGTCGCCATCCTCAGCGCCGGCTAATTCCTTCATGCGCTGAATTTCTTCAGGCTTGAAGAATTTTTCGATGCCTGAAGATTTGACACCATCGGCTTTGAAGGACAGCCAGGCAAGCGCCTTGGCGCCGAAGCCCTTACCCTGCTCTTGCCAGGTGTCGAGATCTTTGCGTGACGATTTTTCGGCAAGACCTTTGAGGCACAGCGCTTTCAACACGCCACCATCATCGACCGCTTGTTTAAACGCGCGGAACTCGCAGTTCTTAGCGACTTCTGACAGATCCTTGATTTCTAATTCAAAGCGCAGATCTGGTTTATCGCTGCCGAATCTGTCCATTACTTCTTTGTAGGTCAGACGTGGAAACGGAAGCTTGAGGTCGATTTCCGCTTCTTTAAAGGCTTGCTGCAGCAAGCCTTCGGCCACTTCAAAAATATCTTCTTCATCGGCAAATGACATTTCAATATCGACCTGAGTGAACTCAGGCTGCCGATCCGCGCGCAAATCTTCATCGCGGAAACAACGAGCGATTTGATAATAACGCTCAAGACCGCTGACCATCAGGGTTTGCTTGAACAACTGTGGTGACTGCGGAAGGGCATACCAGCTGCCCGGCACCAATCGACTTGGCACTAGAAAGTCGCGAGCGCCTTCAGGAGTGGCTTTCGTCAGGATCGGAGTTTCAACATCGAGAAACTCATGCTTGTCCATATAATTGCGAATCGCAGTAGTGACGCGGTGGCGCAGAATCAAATTCTTTTGCATTTCTTTGCGACGCAAATCGATGTAGCGATATTTCAGACGCAACGACTCATCCACCTGGCTGCCGAGTTCCAACTGGAAAGGCATCGGTCGGCTGGTGTTGAGAATCTCTATTTCCGTCGGATAAATCTCGATCTGACCGGTAGGTTGATCTGACTTGGCAGTGCCTTCCGGACGCTGCGAAACTTTTCCTTTTGCTATCAGAACAAATTCGTTGCGTAAGGTAACGAACTTCTCGTGCACATCTTTGTTCTTGTTCGGGTCGCTGACGAGCTGAAGCTTACCGGAGCGGTCGCGCAATTCGACAAAGATCAATCCGCCCAAATCGCGCCGAACGTTGACCCAGCCTGCCACACACACTTCTTTATCGAGATCGTCGAGGGTCAAACGCCCACAGCCAGTGCTCCGTTTCATCGCTTTCAAATCGCCCCTTGTTTAGTTTCCCGTCTTTCATCAGCAAAGGCGTTATTGTATCCCGCTCGTCAAGAGTCTTGTGTATGATAATAAGCATCATGAAACGTTGTAGACTAGTTTTAGACAAGTTCAACCTCGTCAGGACCTGATTACTATGCCTTATTTACCGCTCCATTCGATTCCCCAGCCAGCCTGGATTGCCATCGGCATTCTGTTGATAATCCTCGGGCTATCCTTTTGCTACAAAGGCTGGAACGCCATGGTTCTAGGAAGAATCCACTACTGGTCAGGCTTCCTGCCATTCACAATTGTGTCGCCGTGGTTCATTCACTTGCCGCCAAGCGAACGTTCTTTGATTAAAACTAAAGAGGGCCTTCTCTGCCACGCCTTGATCGGTCCGCTGTTTTTTCTGACAGCGATTCCTCTAATCGTCGCGGGTCTCGACCTTACCAGTCTTGGCGGAACCAAAGCACTTAATTTCGTTCTCAACGCCGGCGACAGCAGCAAACCAGAAGCCGTCCGCTATTCCCCACCATTGAACTATCAGTTCCCGCTAGCTGTGCGGGCGAGCAAATCAATTGCCAAGCTTTTCAATGTTCAGATCGAAGAAGAATCGGGCAAGAGAATGCTTCCGAAAGACCGTCAGACTCAGTATCAACAGTTCTAATAATCTGTAAGTACTAAACTTTTCAATCGTTTGAATGCGAACGCACGAAACGATCGCTCTTCTCTTGGCCTGCTCAGCAAGAGATCTACTTATATAAATGTCTCAACGCGCCGGATCGCCAAGAGGCGCACGACGACGTTCATTATAAGCAGCATCAAAATATTTGGTCACTGCCGGTAGTGTCATTTAAAAATCTCGTGGATTGCGAAGATACTTGTGGACTGTGCCTGGAGAGACTCAGGCTCAAAGCCAAACAGGGTCGAGCGGCGAGCCTCTGCCAATAGAAGCACGCCAATAGATTCCAGCAGGGTCATAAGTTGAGCACGTTTCGCCAAGACTCAATCCCAGCACCACTTTCGGACAAATGTTGCGGACGTTAAGCAAATACCTCAATCCGCTGGCATTTGGTTTACCAAGCCTGATGTGCATGTTAATATGAGCAGCGATCATAGGTACGCGTCTACTGGTATGAATCCAGGTGGGAGGACCCTTGTCCGAAGTTAGAGTTGCAGAGGGCGAAAGCATCGAACAAGCGTTGAAGCGCTTCAAGAAGAAAATTCAGAAGGCCGGCATTTTGTCAGAAATCAAACGCCGCGAACGCTACGAGAAACCCTCAGTTAAAAGAAAGCGCAAAGCTGAAGCTGCTCGCAAGCGCCGCTCTTAATCGCTTTTACGCGCAATAACTGATCGGCCCCATGGGGCTTTAGATCGGTTTAAACCTGCATTAATCAATAAGCTCAGCGAACATAAATCCTGGGCTTTTTTGTTGTCTTGAGTTTGGATATTGAGTTCGGACTTTGATATGTCAGATCTTGGACTGTCAGATCCATGTCAGATTCACAGTTTGCACATCCAAAATTTGCACGTCCACAATTCGTCAGACCACAATTCGTCAGATCCACCAGACCCAGCTGATTCACAATCCGCCAGATCCAAAATTTGAATCCAAAATCCGTCAGATCCATAATGTGTCAGATCCACATTTAACCGCTTGACATCAGGGTTCCGTGTGAATTTCTTAATTGCCGTGGAATAACTCCAGAAGAACATAGAACCACCTTTTCCGGGAGAGTCCATCATGGGCAATTCTTACTCGTCTGTTGCCGTTAAAAATCCCAAGTTCGTTACTGTTGAAGTAGACGCGCTGCGGGATCGCCTCAATAAGCTCTACAACAACCGCCTGACCGTGCCAAACGACGGTCTCTTCGAATACCTCTGGGACCTCAAAGAGCGCGCCCTGATGGAAGGTTCAGCCCGTGTCGAAGTACCGTCGACCTGGCTCGACGATCTGGAAGACCACAACTACCCGCGTAGTCATTGATCGCCGGAGTTTCTCCGTTGTCGCCGCCGGGCGACTTGTCCGCACACAGAAGTTTCATCCCAAACATCACACCAAATTGTCAGAGCACCGTCGTACACTTATCGAAGTAGCGGTGCTCTTTCGATGTGCAGAAAAAATCTACTCCCAATATTCCTGATTGCGGCATTGCTATCCGCGACTGCCGCCGATTGCAAACCGAAAAATCTGCGGACGCTGCAATTGCTCGCGCTCAAAGAGATGCAAGCGACTGTCATATCGGCGCAAAAGTCAGATGACATCATGCTTAAAGAGATAGACACGGTCGCGAATCAGCTGCAACGCGTTTTGCATTCGAGGGTGCGGACGCGCGGGTCTGAACCTTTATATATGCGAAAAGGCGAAGTCGAATCGCTCCAGCATCACCTGGCGCGCACCATCGGCGCTAACCCGTACGCCGGAAACCCTTATCTGAAGGGCGATAGCGCAAACGACACCGCCGGCACCGCACAAAATATCGCCACTCGTTTAAGCAATGCCAATGGTCAAAGCGTTTACGCAGCCGGCAATTCTAACGACGCAACCTCGGCGCTCGACAATTCCAATCCAGCCAGTTCTCTTGCGCATCAGCCCAGCGCGCTGCAAAACATCAATATTTTCGAGAAAAAACCAGAGCGACATCACAACGCATGTCGCGTGATGTTAGTCTCCGTGCCGGATGCATCGTGGTATGACGCCGCGGTGTTGCGCAAAGAAATTCCGGAAGATTGGCGCGCAGAGCCAGGTACGATTCAAATTATTCACAACGGTCAGGACACCTGCTTCATATGGGGTGCAGGAATCGAAGGTCGTCCTGTTTATGACCGAGACAAACAACGATTCAAAGTGATCGCCATGCGCGTGGGTCAGCATTGACCGCCTTGCTGCCCCAAGCTCCTCAGTAAGGCACCCACGACCGAACTAGGCATTACCCTGTGTCGCAGCAATTGCCGTCTCGGTACGCTTCTATTAGTAGTCGCAGGCGGCGGCAGATCCATTTAGAGGTACGTGAATATGGCATCGGTGAAATTATCCGGAGACACGAAACTAGCGCGACTGATTGCGTCAGGTGGGTTGTTGTCCTACCTGCTAACCGGTCCAGCAGTTCCACTGACGTGGGCTAACAGCCTGGCATTGGCACCAGGCTCAAGCACCTCGACTCAGAGTAAGTCAGACGCAAACAAAGACGCCTTCAAAGGCGAGGGTTCCGGCACCCTGCTCGCGATGGCGACAACAGGCAAACCACTGGGTCAATGCCCGTTGAAACACACAAGCGTGACTGCCAAAGTTTCCGGTTACGTCTCGCACGTTACTGTGAAGCAGACATTTCATAACCCGTTCAAAGACAAGATAGAAGCGGTCTACACCTTCCCTTTGTCCGAGACTGGCGCGGTTGACGAGATGATAATGAAGGTCGGTGCGCGCACCATCCACGGTACTATCAAAAAGCGCGAAGAAGCAAAACAAATTTACGAAGATGCTAAGGCGCACGGACGTGTAGCCTCGCTATTAGACCAGGAACGGCCTAACATCTTCACCCAGTCGGTGGCAAACATCGAGCCGGGAAAAGAAGTTGAAATTACAATTCAATACGTCGATTTGCTGCCCTACGAAGATGGCAAATACTCGTTTGCATTTCCAACTGTAGTTGGTCCACGATTCAATCCAGGACCGCCTATTGGCAGAACAGGAACGGGAAGATCTCCTGACACCACCGAGGTGCCGGACGCCTCGCGCATAACACCACCGGTGACACCAGCAGGAACGAGAACCGGACATGATATTTCGATCACTGTCGACATCGACGGGGGTGTGCCGATCAGCAATGTTCGATCCTCACTGCACGAAGTCGCCGTCGCCAACCACGGCAACAGCGCAGCCAGTGTCTCTCTTGTCGACAAGAGCACGATACCGAACAAAGACTTCGTCTTAAAATGGGACGTCGCGGGAGATTCGCTTAAGAGCGGTTATTTGACTTATCGCGATCCAAAAACAAAAGATGCGTCCGGCTATTTCACAATGATGTTGTTGCCACCAAAACGTGTGACACCAGAAACAGTGGCACCAAAAGAGATGATCTTTTTGATCGACTGCTCCGGCTCACAGAGCGGAAAGCCGCTCGACAAGGCTAAAGAGACCCTGACTTACATCGTCGACCATATGAATCCCAACGATTCTTTCCAGATCATATCGTTCAACAACACAAACTCTGCTTTATTTAAAGCGCCGACACAAAACTCAGATGCGATGCGCAAAGAAGCGAAGCAATATATCACCGAACTGAAAGCACAGGGCGGCACCTGGATGGGACCGGCTGTAGAAGCCGTATTCAACCAACCGACCGACAAGAATCGTTTGCGAATAGTCACTTTCATGACCGATGGTTATGTCGGCAACGACATGGAAATTCTTGGACTGGTGAAAAAACACAGAGGTGCTTCGAGATGGTTTCCTTTCGGCACCGGCAATAGTGTCAATCGTTTCTTGATCGACGGTATCGCGCGTGAAGGCGGCGGAGAGTCCGAGTTTGTGCTTCTAAACTCCGCTCCCGGTGAAGTTGGCAAGAAATTCTATGAGCGGATATCTTCACCGGTTTTGACCGATGTTAAAGTGTCATTTGATGGTGGAGACGTCAAAGAAGTCTTCCCTAAAGATGTCTCCGATGTTTGGGCACAAAAGCCTTTGTACATCAAAGGGCGCTACACGACGCCCGGCGCAGCCACTGCGACGTTGACCGGATTCCATGCAGGCAAACCATACAAGCAGACTTTGAAGATGACTCTGCCTGACAATAGTGCCACCAATGCCGGTGTCGCCTCAATCTGGGCACGAGCAAAGGTTGACCGATTGATGTCAGAGGACTGGTTCGGCGCGCAAAGCGGTTCTCCAAACAAAGAAATCAAGGACGAGATCGTCAAAACCGCATTAGCGCACCACATAATGACCCAATACACTTCGTTCGTCGCGGTCGAAGAAAAGTATGTCACCAAAGGCGGCAAGCCCGTCCTGGAAGTCGTACCTGTTGAAATGCCTGACGGCGTAAGTAGAAAAGGGGTGTTTGGTGAAAACGATGAGAATGCTGGCTCTCTGCAACCAGGACGCGCTGCCCCAATGATGGCTGTACCGTCGGGTGGCAACTGGGGCCGTTCCAAGGGAATGCGAGTTGCAGCTGACCGCGCTTATGGTGGCGGATATGGTGTCGGCTATGGTAGCGCGGTCCGCGGCGGACTGATGGGCAACCAGGCTGCTGCCTCGGGCATGATCCGGCAACAACGAGCAGAGTCCCTCAAGAGCAGTGGCATATTAGCTAATGAAAGTTCGTTATCTGCACTGCCTGAACCTGCCAGCGAGATGGCTAAAAAAATTGCAAAGCCAAATATCCAACAATACACCCCTGTTCACAAGGAAGAACAGAAGGCAGACAAAGACCAGAATAAAAATCACCAGGCCGACGACGATGCTGCCAAAAGTAAATTGGATCCACGACTGCACAACCTGGAAACAGCGCTGAAACTCAAAGGAAGCATCGTCGGACTGACCATCGTCGATGGAAAAGTGTCAATCAGAGTAACTGTGACAACCGAAGGCAAAGCCGTAATGGCCTTACTTAAGAAAGCTGGGCTAGAGGGTCTCTCGTCGGTTACCGTTCAAGGCAACAAGTTCACAGTAACCGGCAAAATTGCAGTCAAGAAATTGAACGCATTAGCTCAACTGGCACAAGTAGTCTACATCTCACCGGCGCATTAAGCAGAATCGCGATCAGAAACAGAAGAAGGAGCGAACAATCGCTCCTTCTTTTTTTAGCTTCTCATTGGCTTTCCAATCGGCTTTTCATTCGGACTTTCATGCCGCTTTTCATGCGCTTTCTTACCGTCGTTCATTCGGTTTTGGTGCCGCGCGCGTTACTATTTTGTTTTCTTCACCACAGCTTTGGAAGTCGTCGTCACCTTAGCCTTGCCTTTTGTAGCCGACGACTTGGACTTCGTAGTTCTCTTGCGCGTGCTGCTGCTGGTCACCGGCACACCACCCTGATAATGCTGAGTTTCGCCTTCATCCCAGGTTTCAATCGAACCATCGGAATTGCGTTTTACAGTGGTGCCGTCGGACATTTTCTTTTGATACGGAGTCGTGCCGGGACGATAGCGTATTCCTCCACCGCCTGCGGCACCGGTTTCGGCTGGTTGGTCAGATTGAGCAGACTCGCCTTCATCATAAGCTTCGACGCTGCCGTCAGAATTTTTTTGCACGGTGGTGCCACCATCGTTTTCTTGTGACTCGGCAAAAGCCGGATCGAATCCGGCACAAAGAACTGAAGCAACCAATGCGACAGAAAGAGAAGCGCGCATGAAGCGCAAACTTATTTCGTTAGGCATATCAATCTGCACCTGCATAGTAAATGGGGAAATTGGGCGTGATTTCGCCGGGGCTCGTAATGAATATACTTCCCCATCCACCAATTGACAACCGCACATCCGCGTCAAGTCGATACGGTTCGAGTGGGATCTCTGGCCGTTCGAATAAGATGGCTGGTCGTTCTTATTGAGTGACTTTCTTCGGTTCTGGATCTCTGGTGAGCAGCTTGTCCAGCAAGTCTACGACGCGGCGATCGTTTGGATCGAGTTTCAAAGCCTGGCTTAAAGCACCACTGGCTTCAGCGTTTTTGCCTTGCAAATGGAGAACGCGACCGAGATTGTAGAGCGCGTTTTCATAGTCGGCGCGCAGCACGATTGCTTGATTGTATTCTTTGATCGCTTCGTCGAGTTTGCCGTCAGCAGAAAGTGCGTTACCGTAAACCACTCTGAACACCGGCGATTTGCCGTCGATCGAAACGGCGCGTTCTGCCTCTTTGACCGCGTCGCCGACACGATTGGTGTCGAGATAAACAACGCTGAGATTAGAGTGACCGTAAGGAATTTTGTCGTCCAGCTCGAGCGCCTTTTTGAGCTCTGCTTCTGCCTCGTCCAGCTTTCCGTTTTGTCTTAAAGCCCAACCAAGGTCATTATGAGCATCAGCACTTTTAGGCTCCGCCTCAACTCGCTTTTTTGCAACTTTGAGTGACGGTGCGCCTTGAGCATGTTTTTTCCAGTTGCCATCACGACCGCTGCCGCTTCCGACTGATTCCGTGATCGTTACGGTCGACGAATCGCCTTTGCCTTGCTTTTCTTGAGTCGCTTTTTCTTGAGCCGCCATTTTAGCGGCCTTGTCGTCCTGCGTTTTTGCATTGTCTTGCGATAATGCCGGGCCAACACAACCCAACGACAGGGCGACTGCCAGCAATGCAAACGCGCTCTTCTGACTGTTCATCAATAATTCCTCTTAAAAACCGCGACCGTTCCTCAAGACTTGAGAAGGTCATAGTTTATCATCAGCCTGGAGGTCCAGTAAAAGCCCACACCATGAGGGTAGATCCGACCGCAACAATGGCGAGTCCGAAGATGCACGACTCGAGAACATTCTTCGCGTCGTCAAAGGCGTTCCAGGTCAAGGCACCGCCGCCATATACGAATATGGCACCCATCACAAACATGATTATGCTTTCGGCAACCATCTCGCCCGGCTACTCCTTCTGTTCGCGCCGCTTTGGTGGGAGGCTAAACAACAGCGCGGCTGCAATCACAGCAAATAAAACGGCGACACCGGTTAAGAAACGGTCGACGATCATTTTGTCGTGAGCGTTCTGCGACTCTTCAAGAAATGCTCTCATTGCCGGGTATTGCAGTGCCTGTGGATCGCCGCCCGGCGTGGACAAGTGAGCATTGTTGGCAGAGTCCTGGTTAACAACGGCCTGTTCGGAGGGTTCGCGTTTTGGCGCAGGATCGCGAGAACTGGCTGGCTTAACGGGCACTGGTGAAACAGGAGTGCTTGTGGTGGTTTCGTTCGCCGCTGGAGTGGAAACTGGATCGCTTGCCACACTGTCAGCTGCAGTACCGGCTTGAGTACTGGCTTCAGTACCGGCGGAACTGTTTGCGGCGCTACCTGCCGCACTACTGGCTGAACTGCCCGCAGCAGAACCCGCTTGCCCCGCCGCGCTGGACTCGCCAGCGGGCGCCGCTTGCGATTGCGCGTTCACATTGGCACAACTGGCGCACCAAGTCGCGATCACAACTGCTGCAACTACACCCAAAGATTTCATGGTTTACCCTCTAAACCGCCCTACAACCATTGTAGGGCTTGAATCCACGAAGCGATACTACAATCATTTGGATGGTCCACCAAACGACAACGGCAATCTTCGTCGACCCCAGTTTCCACGCTCGTTTTCGAAGAGTCCCGGAATTTCGACTTTGCATTTGTGACATTTGCCATCTTTTATCTTGAACTTGCCAAGCTCGTACCAGTTTCGCTCGATTAGCAATTCGTCGCAGTTCGGGCAATAGGTGCTCTGATGCTTGACGTCATCCACGTTTCCGGTATAAACGAATTTGATTCCGGCGGCCCTGGCAATTTTCCGCGCCCGCAGAAGAGTCGACGGCGGCGTTGCCGGACGATGCATCAATTTGAAATCCGGATGAAAGGCAGTGAAGTGAATCGGCACACTGTCACCGAGATTCTCCAAAATCCAATCACACATGCGCGTGAATTCTTCATCGGAATCATTCTCTTCAGGAATCACCAAATTAGTGATTTCGAACCAAACATCGCTCTCGTGTTTCAACCATTTTAGAGTATCGAGAACCGGCTGCAAATGAGACAGAGTAACCTTTTCGTAGAAGTGCTCGGTGAACGCTTTCAAGTCAACATTGGCAGCGTCCATCACCGAATAAAATTCCGGGCGCGCCTCATCCGTTATATAACCGGCGGTCACAGCAACAGCTTTGATGCCCAGTTCATGACACGCCTTTGCTGTATCGATTGCATACTCAGCCCAGATCACCGGGTCGTTGTAAGTAAACGCCACACTTCGGCAACCCAGTCGCTGTGCGGCAAGTGCAATGTTCTCCGGCGTCGCTTTTTCGCTGAGCTTTTCGATTTCGCGAGATTTACTAATATCCCAGTTCTGGCAAAAACGACAGCCCAAGTTGCATCCGGCAGTACCAAACGAAAGAATGCTGGTGCCAGGCAAAAAATGATTGAGCGGTTTCTTCTCGACCGGATCGACGCAAAAGCCGGTACTTCTGCCGTAGCTGGTCAAGTACATGTGACCGTCGATGTTCTGACGAATGAAACAGAAACCTCGATCGCCGTCTTTTAGAACGCACGCTCTCGGACATAAGTCGCAGTGAAGACGCCCGTCTTCGAGTTCATGAAAATATTTCCCGGGCACCGTGAACGCCAGATCATTTGCATCGACTAAATGACTGATGTCCTTATCTATAGAAACCACATGGGTAGCTGCGGTCTGAAGCGGTTGTAGATCTTTCAAGTCACTCATTGTTTTGCACTATCATTGTTTCACTAACTTGTTGTTTCCCTAACTTGCTGTTTCACTAACTTGCTGTTTCGCTAAGTCGTTTCGCTAACCAATTGACCAACCTGTTTCCCCAAGTCTCATTTGCTAAGTAACTGGTATGGGTTGACGCTTCAAGTGGTTCGTCAAAACTGGCCATCTATTTTAAGTATACCGATCGCAACTGTCGTTCCGCGACCACAGCTAAACTTGTGAGAAAAGCCGCTAATTATCGCAATCAACAGCGTTCACAGCCTTCCGTCAACGCGGGCTGAAAAACGAAAGCAACAAAAATTTGTCCAATAATTTCGGAATGGGTGTACATGCATTAGCGTGGCGGCGAAAACAATTGGTAAAAAGCAGTGAGCGACTTAATAGTTAGCCGTCAGTCTGACGCGAAAAAAACTAATGAGCCCCAGTCGGGAACGGCTCTTCTAGCCGATTGGAATGAACTGCACAAAAAGGCAGTCAAAGCCTCCGACGATGACATTACCAAACTTACCAAGTCTCTAAACGCAAGCTGGACAGACGTTTCCACATTAGCCAAAATTGCTTGCCTCAACACTCAAAGTGAATCGAAATCGACACTCGAACAGTTATCCAATTTAGGCCCAGTCAAAATTGATGCAGCCACCAAGATGGCGTACAGAACCGGCGCCATGAGCGTTGAAGCCATCGTTACTAAAGTTGGCAGTGTTGGTGCAGACTTGCTCTCCTGGTTTTTCGGAAACGGTTCCGAAGCAAAGGGTTCTGATGCAAAATCAGAAATCGCGTCTACAGGAAAACCAGAAAAAGCGTCTCTGGCAAAACCAGATATCGCTTCTGCTGCAGGTACAAAAACAGACAGCACCAAGGGCGATGCAACGGCCACAGGCTTTCTTCCGGATGCGATCTTCAAAACCGATGGCATCATATTCGGTACCATTGAAAATATGACCGGACTATCTCTTTGCGGTATTGGTTCAAAGAAACCAGAGTCCCAGGTTGCTTCGAAACCAGAGGAACCGGCAGAAGCACCGGTCAAAACAGCAGCAGCAGAAGCAGAAGCAGAAACAGCAGCAGCCGTCACAAGTTCTGACAAACCGATCGTGACGCCCGAGATAAAGACTGAAGACGGAAAAATTCTTTATTCGAGTCCCGACAAAAGTATTCATTTGCAGCGAAATCCCGATGGCAGCATCCTCACATCCGTTGAGAATAAACTCACCGGAGTGGTTGGTGAATTATTCGCTGACATAAAAGGCTCACGAGTTTACAAAGAAGGTGAGCGCGAGATTTATAAATTCCTCGGCGGCAACCGGTTTACAGCAGGCGAATTCATTTCGGATGGATTGTCAATTTCGCAAGTTCGCGACGGCAAAAAAATCATGGTGGCATCCAAGGATCTCGTTACCGAACATTCTGAAAACATGATTTTCGTTTCTGACAGCTCAGCAAAAACTCTCCAGGAAGCGCTAGCCAACTACAAAAAAGCACATCCTGCAGAGAAGCCATCCAACGACACGATGATGCTATGGTTTCAAAATGGTGGCGCGCTAATTCATCCTTCGCTGGAGCGCGTTCTCGAATTCAAGCGCACCAATGACGGTATGGAATTGAATTACGATCTGGGCAACGGCATGATGATGCGCCGTTCTCCGAAAGGAAAAATCTACATAATCGACGCGGATCAATCGGTTAAAGAACTTTCCGACGAGCAGAAAAAACAGTTAATCGCTGGACTCGGCGCCAAGGCCGAAGTGGTGCGAAAATTGATCGCCTCGATGGAAACAGGCATGCCAATCGTGCTCCCGGACGGACAAAAGATCAGCCTCGAAGACAATCAAACCACAATCAAAAGTGTGACACCAAACTCACCGACAACCGACGGCACACCAAGAAAGCCGACGGAAGTGCTGATGAAAGCCGACGGTTGGAAAATGACGTCGCCGGAATTAACTTCGTCATTTGTTGCAAAAACCGGTCAGCTAACAACAGAATCGGAAGGCAAACCCGTCACCATCAACGTGAAAAGCGAACAGCTGGACATGGTTACAGAAGACTTCGTTCGCAAAGACGGTGATGTAACTTTCGTTGGCACCAACGTAAAAATCGCAGCAGATGGCGCGGTCGATCTGCCCGATGGCACCAAAATAAATGCCGGCAACGATGTTCGTTTCGCTGATGGTTCCACTCTCTACCGTGATGGAACCCTGGTTTCGAAAGATGGAGTGGCAGTCACACTGCCATCACTTCCGCATAAACCTAATCTCGACGCTTTCGTTTCACAAGCGATTGCTATGGCGACGGCCGCTGCCGCGCGAGTGCAAAGTGGCTCATGCAGCCCTTCCGACTTCGCTCTGATCGAAGCAAATATGTCAGTCGTTCAGAATTTTATCAACATGTTTTCAATTGCCGGAAATTTGTCAATGGCAAACGGACTCTACCGGTCCTGGTCAATACTGAAGGAAACCTACGGTAAAGCACAAAGCGAAACCAGCCAGCAAGATGCCGCTGAAAAAACTCGCGAGGAAGAGATTCGTTCCTTTCTCAAAAAACTTGCTCTGGAAAACAGTCAGTCGTCGCCGAGATTCGAGAAAGCCGACACTCATTTCGCGCCGACAATGATCCAGGCGTCGATAGTTTAGTCAGTCAGTTCTACAAAATAGTTGGTCAGATAATTGGTCAGATCCACAAAACGTTTAGTCAGATTTTCTCGATCAGAGAACGTGATCTGAAATGTAACGGGAATTGATGACCAAGATTGATAGGCCCACGTACTGTTAGTGGTACATACTTACTAGCTAACTAACTAGTAGCATTGCTTTCGAACCTTGCTCAGTATTGGTTCTAAGTCTCGAACCTGATTTTTGTTCTCCTGGAAACCCACAAAATTGGCTTAGTGTAAGGAATCGCCAAGAGTCCATGTTCAGATCAAACCAACATAAAGAGCGGTCTTCCAATCGATCTCAGAATAATTCGTCACTAAAACTGCCCCAGCTGTGGGTGGTGCCGACGATCGACAATATCGCGTCGATGTTGACTATGGCGAAGAAAGACCCGGGTCGCGTGATTGAGCAATATTGGTCGGTTGAAGGTCAAGACCGGCTGTTGAATTTGCGCTGTACGGCTGATGAAAATGGAGATCCGGTTTGGGCTCTATCATCCAGCACCCTGATGGATACTCATACTTTGTGGGAACACCGAACTGTTGATACAGGTTTGATCCACAGCCTGATTACTTCTGAGAGCACCGGAGACATCACGTCCTCCCCGTCATCCTCGTCACTGACCGGTGGCGCATCGATCACTTTAGGCGTGGGCACCGGAGAGGCAGAACCAGTCAAGCCTCGGACGAAAACCTTTAGCCGCAAAGACGAAGAAGACAGCGAAGTCGAGGCGGTTCTTCAGGGCGATATCAACAAAGTCCATATCCCAACCGTTCTGCAGTCGATCCAGATGGGTCAGATGACGGGCAGGCTGACTGTCCGAAGCGAAGGCAGGGGCGTCGACGTTTACTTCGACGAGGGCGAGCCGATCCACGCTTCTGACGGCGTGGACAACGGACAGGAAGTCATCCTGGACATGATTTCACTGAGGGTAGGAAAGTTTCGTTTCCTGCCCGACGAACGCACCATGGAGCGCACGATCAATCGCAGACTTGATGGTCTGATAATGGAAGCCGTCACTCTTGTCGATCAAACTACTTTTTTGGAACAGCAGCAGGGGCTCAATGGTGAAGCCTACCTGATTGCCCGAAATCCGAATATGACAGAAGAAGAGTTCGATACGGTGATCGCCCATGGCGCGCCAGTCGATGGGGTTCTGCAGAAGAAAATTTATCGTGAAATCGGTGACTACAAAACCCTGCTTGACGTGCTGAGAAGCTTACCGGTCAAGCGTTCCGAGTGGGTGCCCATCATCTTCAATCTGGTCACATTAAACCTGATCAGTATTTCTGACAAACAGCCGCAAGCCAGGCGGCAGACTGTTTTACTCGACGCGCAGGTCGACATCAAAACGCTGGAGCAGGTTCTAGCCCCGTGTAAACGAGTTGAAACCGGTATTCTGACCTACCCCGCCTTTCAATACTTCGTCGCCCAGGAGTGCTTCCGATACGAGCTCTGCGGAATGCCGCTGTCTGTCGTGGTCTTCACGTTAAAACGCGCCACAGATGGCGCCTCTCCGGAACTGCTGGCAGTCAAGGAGATCATGCAAATCATTAACAACATCAAGCGACCAATTGACATGCTCGGACACTTCCAGATGTTCGATTATGGCTGCGTTTTGCCAAACACCGGAACCCGTTCAGCAGCAGTGTTTGCGCAGAAAGTCCAGGAGTCTGTGGCACAGGTCGCAGCCACGCACAACCTTGTCATGTGCTTCGGTATTGCCGGAATTCCAGAAAACTGCAAATCAATGGGACAACTGCTCTCAGCAGCCAGTGAGGCGAAGAAGTATGCGGAGTCATCGGCGTCGCCCGTGATACTCTATCAAAATATGCAAGGTGCATAGCTCGCGAAACTTGGTATCAAATCTGCGCCGGAATTGATCAGCTGGCTCTCAGAGAGTGTTTAATATATAAGTCGACGATCCTGAAGCTAATTGACATGCCCCTTATCCACTACGAAAAAAGAGAAATCACTTACAAGCTCGTTTACTACGGCACCGGCCTTGGTGGCAAAACGACCAACTTGAAGTATATTCACGCGCAAATCAATCCGACTTGCCGCGGGGAATTGGTTTCTCTTGCCACAGAAACCGAACGTACGCTTTTCTTTGATTTCATGCCGATCGAGCTCGACCTGGTCGCCGGTTTTAAACTTCGCATTGCAATCTACACCGTTCCTGGTCAGGAAGAATATGACCGCAGCCGCAAACAAATTCTGCGCGGATCCGACGGTATTGTTTTCGTCGCAGACTCAAGCCGCATGCGGACTGAAGCGAACGAAGAGTCGTTAAAGAACATGAAAGAGAACTTGAAATACAACAAGCTCATACTCGAAGAAATTCCTTGGGTCTTGCAATATAACAAGCGCGACCTTGCCGATGCGATGCCGGTCGAAAGAATGGACAGATCGTTAAATCCTTTGGCCGTACCTGCATTCGAGGCGATTGCCATCGAGGGTTATGGCGTGTTTGCAACTCTGAAAGCAATCACCAGATTGATGGTTAATAAAACCAAAGCGGCCAATAAGCAATAACACCGCCTGTGGTGCCTTTCTGACTAACGCTTATTCGATGCCGTACTTGGCCAGGATTTTTTCCCAATGCCCTTGTGACTTGAGAATAAGTTCTGCGATTTCTCTAACTGCACCCCGACCGCCACGACTCGGAGCGACGAAGTGAGCGCGCTCCTTCAGTTCTGGCCGAGCGTCTTGAACCGCGCAACCCAGGCCGCTTCGCATCATCAATGGCAAGTCGGTGAAATCATCTCCAACGAATGCTGCCTGGTCAGCAGTGATACCTTCTTTGGCAAGAATTTCGTCAAACAGCGCCATCTTTTCCAGATGCCCTTGATATACATAGGTGAAGTTCAAAATTCGCGCGCGCTCTTCGGTAGCGAAGGAGACTCTGCCGCTGATGACGCCGGTTTTGATGCCTGCGTTGTGGAGCATATGCAAACCCAGACCATCGTGCGAGTTGAATGATTTGAACTCCATCGCTTTGTCTTCATGGTCTTTGACGTAGTACAAACGACCGTCCGTGAGAACGCCGTCGACGTCCATCAACAGCACTTTGATCTTCGATGCACGCTTCAAAACTTCTTCAGAAACAGCCAAACCTTTCGTTTCTACCATGTTAACCATCGGTCCTCGCTCAGTTATTGCACAGCTATTCAAACGCATCCCGACCGGGATTGCAGTAACGTCGAACCTCTTCGAGACCGGATTCGCGCCAGTCTTTGATCGATTCGCCATACAGTCTACAAGTTTCTGCCTCAGACTATCTTAAAACATGCGGTACTCAAGAGCCTTTCCCTCCCAAATTTCGCTATAGTTCGACAGGACGCGGCGCTTGTCATTGAAAGAAATGTATACGACCGCTTCCGTACTAGCCTGTGATTGCGACGCAGGTCATCGACACTCTTAAGCGCACAGAGAATGGACAACCAACAAACGAGCCGCACCTACAAAGTCGTAGACATGCAGGCTGTGAATCACAAGTCGCCGCTGGATGCTGTAAAAACATTCACGTTCGACAAACCTACCAAAGTCGAAAATTGTGACATTCTGATTGTCGGCGGTGGTTTAGGCGGCGTGGCTGCGGCACTCCACTCGGTGCTTCCAACTAAGCCGGCAGATGAGGTTTTGAAAAACTCGTCCGGTCGTCATAAGATGAAAGTTTTTCTGACAGAAGAAACCGATTGGCTTGGTGGTCAGGTGACCAGTCAGGGTGTGTCAGCACTCGACGAAAACTGGCTTGTAGAGTCATCCGGCGCAGCGAGTGAATACCAGCGTTTTCGCAGTTTGATCCGTCGGCACTATATTCGGAAGTTCAAACTAAACTCTGCAGTCGGCAATTTGCAATATTTCGATCCGGGCAAATGTTGGGTCAGCAGGCTGGCTTTCGAGCCCAAAGTGGCAATCGAACAAATCGATCACATGCTCACTCCCGCGTTAGAAGCAGGAACTTTGAGCGTGTTTTACAGATATAAAACAGTCGCTGTTGAAACCAAAGTCGCAGGCGGTAAGAAGCGCATAACATCAGTTACCATGGTGAATCTCAATAACGGCGAAGTAACTGAATTTCGTCCGGAAATTTGTATCGATGCCACCGAACTTGGTGACCTCCTTCCACTGGCAGAGCTTCCTTATTCGTCCGGTGCTGAAGCTCAATCCGAGACTGGCGAAGATCATGCGCCGGCGGTTGCGGAACCTGATACCGTGCAGGATATCGTCTATCCATTCGTGATTACCAAACACGTTGCACCCCCAAACGGCGACGCAGAAAATCCGGCGAGTTCGCTCAAAACTCATACAAGCGAGGTTCCATCCGAATACGACGAGTTCAAGTCGGCTGGAAAATTTTCACTTCTCGGTTACAAGCTCTACTCGAATGCGGTCAAAACCAAAGAAGACGGCACAGAGCAAGAGCTTCTTCCCTTCTGGACATATCGCCGTTTAATCGCCTCAGAAAATTTCAATGACTCGCGATTAGCAAATGATTTATCCATGATCAATTGGGAAGCGAATGATTTTCGCGGAGAAAATATTATCGATGTCGATCCTGAGACGCAGGCGAAACGTTTAGCCAGAGCCAAAAGCCAGAGCCTCGGTTTTCTGCATTGGTTGAGAACGGAAGCTCCGCGAGATGATGGAGCCGGAGTCGGTTATCCGGAATATCGAATCAAACCAGATGTTCTCGGCACTAAAGACGGTATGTCGAAGTATCCCTATATTCGCGAGTCTCGACGCATCAAGGCCGAGACTGTTGTCACCGAGAAACACATCGGCAAGTCATACAACCCTGGTGCCCGCGCACATTTATTTGCAGACTCAGTCGGCATCGGACAATACCCGATCGACATTCACGGCAAACAAATTGCCGGCGCCGCTCAGGGAACGAAACCGTTTCAAATCCCCCTGGGCTCTTTGATTCCGAAGGATTGCGAAAACTTACTCGCCGCCTGCAAGAACATTGGTGTCACCCATATCTCCAACGGCGCCTATCGACTGCATCCGATCGAGTGGGCAATCGGCACCGCATGCGGTGCGCTTTCCAGGCTCGCTTTAGATAAGAAACGTCCACTGAAGAAATTTTTCGACGACAAGGCTCTCACCTTCGCACTCCAAAAATTCCTTATAGAATCAGGCTCTCCGCTTTATTGGTTCGACGACATTCCTACCTGGCACGAACAGTTTCTCGAAATCCAATTGCTCGCGATTGCCGGTTTAATGCCCGGCTCAAACGAACATTTGAGCTTCGTCCCCGACACGCCACTGACACGGCGCGAAGTCGGCGCCTTCATTAAGGCAGTGTTTCCAACAACTAGATATTCCAAGGTATCGCTTACAGATGTTACGCCTGAAGACACAGGTTTGGAAGGCCTCGCCCTCTGCGCATCGAAAGGCATCTTCGAAATCAGCGAGCACGGTCATGTGCGACCAGACGATTACCTGACCATTAGTGAACTGTCAAAGATGGCTAAGAATCCACTTCTTCGCCTACCTAACCATCGCAACGTCTTCATCGAAGTTCTATCGCCTGAACGTGTGGAATCAGCACCTCAGGAGTCCGTCACCAAAAGCGAATTCGCTCTCTGGTTCGCTCTAATGATCGACTACAAGAAACTGTGGCAGGGACTCGACGTCAGCTACGTCATCGAAGAACACTGCGCGCAAACAAAGAAGATAAAAGAGATGCCGGTTTCGGCAACTTAGTTTAGTTCGACCAGCCTCTATTTATGCGTGTCCCTTAAACGGGACACGGTTTGCAGAGCTTAGATTGAAACGAGACTTCGTTTAGAACGAGAAAAGGAATTCTAGATCTTCTTGAGTCAGTTCTTTGGCGACGCTCTCGTCGCCACCGATAACGAGATCCGCAAGTTCTTTCTTCTTCTGCTGCAGTCCAAGAATTTTTTCTTCGACGGTACCGCGGGTGATGAGCTTGTAGTTGAAGACGTGCCTGGTTTGACCGATACGGTGAGCACGGTCGGTGGCTTGGTTTTCCACGGCTGGGTTCCACCACGGATCGTAGTGGATGACGTAGTCGGCGCCGGTTAAGTTCAATCCTGTGCCGCCAGCTTTCAAGCTGATCAGGAAAACTGGAATGTCCGGGTCGGCGTTGAACTTATTGACCTTGTCGAGACGATCTTTAGCGGGCGTCTGCCCATCAATGTATTCGTAAACGAGACCGCTTTTATCGAATTCTTTGCGGACCAATGTAAGCATCTCGACGAACTGGCTGAAGATGAGGATCTTGTGCCCTTCGTCAACGATTTCATCCACCATGTGAAGCAGCGTTTCGAGTTTCGCGGAAGGCATCTTCGTATCGACTTCGCGGTTCTTCAATAGACGAGGATCGCAGCAAACCTGCCTCAAGCGCAGCAATGCAGCGAGCACCGAAATCTGAGAACGCTTGATGCCGCGACTTTTAATTTCGTTGAAGACTTTAGCGCGACATTCGTCGAGAACATCCATGTAGAGCGAGCGCTGCTCTTCGTCGAATTCGCACAAATGAATGATATCTGTTTTTTCCGGCAAATCTTTTTCGACCTGACTCTTCAGTCTTCGAAGAACAAATGGATGGACGATCTTGCGAAGCTTCAGCCCGGCGCCTTCGACTCCGAGTTCGATCGGGCGTTCGAAAGTATCGTTGAAGTCTTTGTATTGTCCGAGGAATTCCGGCATGAGGAAATCGAACAGCGACCAGAGTTCCTTCAAGCGGTTTTCTACCGGTGTGCCGGAGAGCGCGAGGCGGTGAAAAGCGTTCAAGCTCTTCGTCGCAATGGCGCCAACTGAATCGGGATTCTTGATGTTCTGCGCTTCGTCGAGAATCAAAAATTCGAATTGAACTTTTTTGAGTTCTTCCCAGTCACGTCTGATGATACCGTATGTAGTGAAGACGACATCCGGCTTTTTGCCGCCGTCTTTGAGCAGTTTTGCGAGCAGCTCATTTCTATCTCTTCCGAGGAACAGTGCCGTGTTAAGACCAGGCGTGAATTTCGTGGCTTCACTCTTCCAGTTATAAACGACAGATGTCGGTGCCACCACCAGCGATGGCGCGCGTCCCTCGCCTTTACCGTTGCTGCCCTTATGGTGGCTGAGCAAAAGTGCGAGTGCTTGAATCGTTTTACCAAGACCCATGTCGTCGGCAAGAATGCCTGACAGACCGTATTCACGTAAGAACGCCAGCCAATTCGTCCCTTCTTTCTGATACTCACGCAGTGAGCCTTTGAAATCGTCGGGAAGTTTGAGCGGTTCCAATTCCTGGAAGTGGTGAATCTTGTAGATGAAGTTCTCGAATCCGGCGTCACAGTCGACATCAATTTCGTGCGAATCAAGCGCATGCAGCACAGAAAGTGCCTGGTACAGTGGTCGCGCACCGTCAGCTGTCTGACCGATTGTCTTCATGAGACTGAGAAGAGTGGCGGTTGGAATTCTGACGAACTCACCACCACCGACTTCGAGGAAGCCTTTGTTGCGGAACAGACACGGCAAGACGCGGTCAAGCTCAACCGGCTCACCCTCTGACGTGCAGCGCAAGTCGCAATCGAATTTGAACGAGTCTTTCTTGAGCGACAAGTTGGCTTTAACAAGCAGAGGCGATTTGCGCACCTTATATCGTTTGAGATTTTCCCAGCCGTTTATTTCCCATTCGTTGCACTGCTCCGACAAGAAGTAGAACAGTGTTTCCAGTGCTGGTTCGCCTTCGAAAAAGAATCGGTCAACCACAGCACGCGCCGGCTGCAAGTTTGTCAGAAACAATCTGACCTGACTTTCTTCTTCCCACAAGCGTTTGACCCAGACGCTCTGTCCGGATTCTGAAATCGTACGAGTATATTTTTCTGATTCAACGGCGCTGGTTTCATCACGCGACGGCAGAACAAGATTGCCGTAGCCAAAACCGAGAGCGACTTCCAGAGCCGATTCGTTGTCGGCGTTCATCACAGCCGCGCCTTTCTTTTCGTTCAAATTGATCGAAACTTTTGGTGGCTCGGTGATCGCGATAGGAAACGGTGCTGAGGTTTCATCGAGGCGAACAGCCATGCGCTTGCGCAGCACAGGCAGCTCACTGAGGAACTTTGGAACAAGTTCCAACTTGATAGTCATTTCGCCATAACTGTCGAAGTACTGGAACAGTTTGTGCAATGCACCAAGTTCGATCGGATAAAACACATTTTGGGCAAGGATCCAACTTTGTGGGCCCATGAAGAAGACCGGGTTGTCGATCAGATTGCCGTCGGCATCCAGACCTTCGAGTTTAAAACACAACTCGCCATTTTCGGTTTCAGACAGCACCGCCCGCGGTGTCAACGCCGTGTCGGAGAACTTAATCTCTTCGTGCTCTTCCGTTGAGTTGATAACTTTCGCGCACAGGCTCAGATGCCCGATTACCGTGCCTTCGTCAAAGCGAGGAATGCGGTGACCACCGGCTGTGCCCTTGGTGGTTTGTGGTAGCGACGTCAGATACTTTGTCAGTTTCCAGACTCGCGATTCTGGTTCCATTAAATCAACAATTTGCGGTGGCACTTTGAGGATGTTGACCTTGCCTTTGACTTCGTCGGGCAGGACGCCCAGAATCAATGCCAAGGGTTTCTCTAAAACCAGAATGCCGATTTCGAAATCCTTCGCATCCGGCACGGTGCCTTCCACTCCAGGATCGTCGAGGAAATCTTTTGCTTTTGGAACTTTCTCTTGCGGTCCGCTGCGGCGATCGCCGTCTTGCAGATCAAAGCGCACTCCAGGCTGCGTTCGGGCGATATTAGTCAGCAAAACTGCGACTGAATGCTTGCAAACTTCTTCGAAATAAGGGCAAGAGCAGACTGCTTTAAAGCCATGGTCGTCGTCGATGGTGACTTCGACACGGTAAGGCTGGGGCTCCGAGCCGATAACCAGCGCCACGATGGAGGCGCCGTCTTCCGTTTCCTCATACTTGAGGACTTTCTTGCGGCGATAATACTGCACGCCTCGCCTGTAAACAGGTTCACTGCTTGCGTCCTGCACAGACGATAGCGAAAGAATTTTCTTGTTGCTCGAAACAGGCTTCATTTATGGACGGCCATTCAATCCTTGGGCAAAGATAGGACTTCAACAGGTGCACGCCACTGACTTAAACAACACCAATGACCGTCACGATTTGACGGGCAGGTCCACGGGGCACACACATCTTCCCAGTAGCTTAGCTTAGCACGACCGGGCAGCTCGTGGTAACACGCTCGTCCTATTTATCAATAAATAAGGAGGGGCGCGTCAGCGCGGTGTCATATCCATCATTTCAGGCTGGGCCTGCCCCTGCGGAGCATTAGGCGACATATTGGCGCCGGGCATAGTTTGGCTGTAGGCGTGGTCGACGATGCGCTGCATTTCTTGCTGGCGACCCTCGAGGGTAGAGCAGTAATCGTGCAGGACGCCCGCTTGATGTCTCAAAACCTTGGCGTTCTCGTTCAAAGCAGGCAGAAGCGACTCGATCTCATCAAGGATATGACTGGACGGATTGGTTGGCGGACGCACCCGAATAGGCTCGTTGCGATTTCTCGATTGATCGCCATCAATTGCAGGCAGACCCAGTATGGAATCTCGCAGTTTTTCAAGTGACTTCTTGAGCCCGACAGCCCGTCGATAAGCTTGATCGGCTTCTTTTTCCAGCCAGGCTTTACGCGACTTTTGTGACGCCAGTTCGTTGGAGAGATTTTCCAGAGCCTTTCTTCGAATCTCGAGCTCACGCTCGGCGTGCTCGAGTTCATTTTGCTTGAGCTCTACGCTGCGCCGTCTGAGCCAGAACACGAGAAGAACGACTAGTGAAAATGCGACCACGCTGATTGTCACATATAGATATCCGCGCTTAGCTCCGGAAACTTCCCAGAAGCCGCCTACAACGAAGCTCTGTATATCTGACCAAAACGCCGGAGGGTCAGCACGTAAATAATACAAACGACCGAGTACTTGTCCTTTCGGTTGACGAAGCTGTTTTGCTTTCATGGAACGCGGCGTCTGATGCGCGTATACGGGTTCTAATTCAACAGGATTTGTGAGCAAATCGAACGGTTCAACTTCAGAACTCAGCAGCTCTGGTGTGGCTTTCCGGTGCCAGGATTCACGATGATAAACTTTGCCTGTTTTCCACAACACAGTTTTGCCCGACGGATCCGTGATTACGAGCCCGAATAGACCGAAACTGCTGTCGAGCGTTTCTTGAATCAAATCGCTTCTGCCCGCGATGATCATTTGCGAAAGCGTCTGCGGAAGCACATGGTGCATCAGATTGAAGTCAGTGGTTTGAACGCGATAAATGGTGCCGAACCAATAGCTCTTATAGTGCGCGTGGCACAAGATCAGCCAGGCACAAAGACCGACCAGAATCACGGCCGGCACAAGGATTCGTTTTTTCAAATTTAAAAGTACTTGGTCCATTTTAACCGCCGCTTTCAATCAACAACCCGTCGCATTTGCTGATTCCTGCCGTTTTTATAACACCCACACCCCACTATGTACATACGTAAGACTCCCAGCAGAGCGTCAAAACGGAATACTGACAATGGTTTTGAGCACTGCGATCGAAGAACCGAGTCGGGCAATTCAAACGAAATTGAGACGAGCTAAAACGAGGTTTCAGGCAGAGTGCAAAACAAAGTTCAAGCCACAAACGCAAACGAAGTTCAGAACAAGTAAAAAGTTGAAACCGATTCAACGAATTGAAGCCGGCTAAAAACGAATTCGAGTTACCGATTTAGACTCAAATCTGTTGCATACGCAACAATCATATCAACATTTTGTATTGCGGCTAACAATCCTGAAAAACCTTGAGGTTATTAGGTTTAAGAGTCCGATAAGGCGGGGTATTACTACCTTGTTGGTTCAGTTAATATCCGGAGGACGGTCCTCGACAAACCAACAATTTGAAACCACAACAAGATAAACCCATATTACGGGCTAGTTACCGCACCTTCGTGGGCGGAACAAAAGTGGAAATACTAAAGCGGCCGGGCTTCATGCCCGGCCCTTTTCTTTGTGCACCATATTTGATACCAGAGTTTAGTTGCTGCCATTCCCTATTTCATCGCTGAATCAAAAACAAAGCGGTCACTAAATCGCGTTAGAAGACAGAAAATAGGCCGCCTGAAAAGAAAAACTTGGCACCCTCAGAAGCACCGAAACCGGCATCAAGCTGAACGCCTGCGTAACGCGGATTGCAAGCCTTGAGAATCCGTTTTGTGCGGGCAATTTTTTGGGCTGAAATTTTGCGTAAAAATTCAACAGCAAAACGAGCAGTCAAGCGCTTCTTCTGATAGAACATCAAGATAGAAGCTTGTTTCAAGTTATCAACAAGAACCAAATGGGGTAACATATACATTTGGCGGATGAAAACCAATTAATAGTACTGCGGGGAGTCAATGACTGAGCAAATTCGACTGGGAGACTTGCTTACCAGAGCAGGACTTTTGAGGCCGGAAGATCTGCGCGAAGGAATGCTGATCGCAAAACAGCAGTCACTGCCAGTCGGTCGCGTTTTGATCATGGCGGAATTCATCAGCGAACCCAGTCTACAAGCGGCTGTTCAAGCTCAATCAATGCTCAAGGACGGGCAGATTGACATCGACAGCGCCATCACCGCGTTGCAATTATGCGCGCAGCAAAATCTTTCCCTCGAAGACGCACTTGCCAATCAAGGCTGGAAGGACAAAACCAATAGTGCCACAAACAAGCTCGGTGGGCTGCTTACCGAAGCCGGTTTGATTTCTGCCGAGCAACTGGAACAAGGTTTGCATCAGTGTCAGATGAGTGGTCTGCCGCTTGGACGCGTTCTTGTCGCCATGGGATTCATGTCAGAATCGTTATTGGCTGCTGCTCTTAACGCGCAGATTCTGATTCGCGACAACAAGATTCAACGTGAGCTGGCGATCCAGGGCGTGCGCGCCTGCCATGAGCGACAGATTTCGATCGAGCAGTCGCTGAGCGGCGTGCTTCAAATGCCGATCCAGGACACCGTGCGCCTTGGCGAATTACTTGTGCTTGCCAATTTGCTCAATCAAGATAATTTGATGCAAGCAGTTGAACTCGGTTTGACTGAGAGCAAGCCGATCGGACAGGTCCTGGTCGAACATAAGATGGTGACAGAGCAGTTATTGGACGCCGCCCTATCTGTTCAAAAACAAGTAACAGAGGGTAACCTCAAAAAAGATCAGTGCGGCGAAGTGTTAGCTTCGATGAATCAGCACGGTCTCACTCTCGAGCAAGCGATGCAGAAGCTGGAACCGCCGAAGACCAATGCTGCCAATGCATTGCCGCTTTATCAGTTTTTGCAATTGGCTGGTTTGATTACCGCAAAAGACATCGAAGAAGCCTTAAAATTGGGTTCGCGTGACACAGAGCTGATGGGCAAGATGCTCTTGCTGACTGGTTCTATAGATCAGAATTCTCTGGGGTCCGCAGCACGACTCAATGAAATGATCGCGCGTGGCGTTCTAAAAGCAGAACAAGCCATTCTCGCCATGGGTCTTTGCCAAAATCGCAACTGTTCAGTCGAACAAGCATTTAAAAGTCTAGGCTGGGGAATGGCTCTGGATCAGGGTTCACACACCAATTTTCAAGAAACAATTCCGCCGACAAACGCACCGCCGCAGCCACGCTCGATGAACCCGCTCAACCAGTTGATGCAAACGATGCACCAGCAACAGCAGGCTGCCAGTGGAGAACACAGTGCAGTCCCGAACGCACCAGCAAGTCAATTTACGGGAGACGACCAGGCGGCAAGCGGACATTTTCTACCGGTTGACGTACCTATGGTCGGTCAGCATGCGGCTGAAGGACAGAGCGGTCAATTTCCGGCGGTCGATCATTCCGCTAGCGGGTCGTACAATACACTCGCACAAAGCGGTCAGTATCAGAGTTTAGGCAATACCGGCGAACATCAGTCGTTGCCTCCCAGCACTACCAGCGGACAATATGCGGCCGTCGCCGATGACGATCCGATCTCCAGCTCCACAGCCACTTCTGACGTGCCGATTATCGACGTCAACAGTATGCTTCTACAATCAGCGACACCGGAAGCGTTTGATGAGCCACCGTCAGCCGTGGAAACGCCACAGCCCGACGAGGACGACGAAGAAGACGACGGCAGTGGTGGCAAAAAGAAGAAGGGCGGCGGTGGCGGCAAAAAACGTCTTGCCGACCTGATGCCCTGATTATAAGCCGGTTTCCCTCGCCTGCATAAATCCAGAATCGAACAATTGCACGGCGCTTTCGTTGCAGCCAAACCTTAGCGTTTAATGTGTAAAACCGCTACTTGAGAAGTTATTCGTGCTAAAAATAACGACTCAACACAAGTTGGCGAGCTGCGCAGAGCCTGCCATTTACTGTGTTGCATAGGAGATGACAATGACAGTACAACAGAAAATTGCGTACAAGAAATATGTCGCCAAAGACTTTTCGCATTTGAAAGGTCTTGCGGGCATATCCGACGAAACACTAGAAATCCACTTTGCCCTGTATAACGGCTACGTCACCAATACCAACACTCTCAACGAGAAGGTAATTGAGTTGACCGAAGCAGGCAAAGCCGGCACCCCTGAATATGTAGAACTGAAGCGTCGCTACGGCTTCGAATACAACGGCATGAAGCTGCACGAATACTATTTCGGCAACCTCAAAGCCGGTGGATCCGAACTCAAAGAGACCAGCAAGCTCGCAAAATTGATCACCGAAACCTACTCCAGCATTGAAGTTTGGAAAAACGATTTCCAAAAACTCGGCGCCGCCAGAGGCGTTGGCTGGGTAATTCTGTATCTCGATCCTGAGCAAAACACACTCTCCAACCACTGGATCAGCATGCACGAAGAAGGCAACGTTGCCGGATTCGTTCCATTGCTCGTCATGGACGTTTGGGAGCATGCCTGGTTCAGAGATTACAAACCAGCAGAGCGTCCTAAATACGTTGAAGCATTCATGAACAACGTAGATTATGATGCAGTCGAAAAGCGCTTGAGCAAATAGTTCGGCGACTTGTTCGGTTCGAAAAAACCATTGAGGGCGGCGTTATCGTCGCCCTCTTTTCTTTGGAGTTGAGCGCTAAGCGACAGACTTCGCTGCATCGCGATCAACACTCGACTGACTCAGCGACCGTCCGGACTAACTCCGCTTAACATATATACGAACTGCAGTAAGCCAATCTCGTGCAAACATCAACGTCTTCAGCTTCCTGGACGGATGTCAGTAAAGTCTATCATTCAAATAATTTGTCAAAAGGAAGGACCCCTATCAATAATAGGAGTGGCCAAGTCTCCGCAGTTCGGGCGAAACGATCATGAAAGAAGTAAAACCAGACTCGAGTTTTGCAACAGCCGTCAACGACGACGAGCTTGCAGAAGCGATCAATCTGAACGAGAAAACCGTATCCTTTGCCCCTGATTCAGAAGTTGAAATAGAACAGGAGCATGAAGTAAACGCCGAAATTAGTGATACCGAATGCGATGACATCGACATTGAAGATATTCAAATCGATAACGTAGAAACGCGCTCGCATGCCGATCTCAACGACGTTTCCGGGCCGACTGATTTTATTGATGATGAAATAGAAGAACACGATCCAATCGACACGGAAGAGACCGACACCATATATGGTGACAGCGATTGGGATGCCGGCGAAGGACCTGTGCTGGTTTACGACGTTCCACGACCAGCATTGACGATCGACGAGGCCGCTGCAATTTTAGGCAAGTCCATTGGCGCCATCGAGCGAGGCATATCCGGCAGATGGGGAAATCGACTCCCCGACGGCTGGAAAGCCAGAAAGATGAAAATAGACGGACAGGATGAATGGCGAATCATTCCTCCACCGAACTTCGTAGTACGACACTCCAAGTCCCGCAAACCAAGGACGGAAGATATGACCAGCAAAACTTCTGAGAAGCCCGCGACTGCACGCGCGACCACATCTAGTCCACGCACTGCAGGAGCTCGCAACGAAGAGGCGACCGGGTTGCTCGACAACGATAGCCTCTTTGGTTTTTCAATCAATAGTCTTCTGCAAACCGCCGGGAAGCGCGCCAAAACCGAATTGGCAAAAGCAGCAGAACATGCCATCGATGCCACGATGGAATATCCGACGATCGTTATCGATCGTTCCGATGATGTCGAATTACTGCTCCGTGAACTCGCTGAAGCCCGCAAAGAACTCAACGATGAGCGCCGCATGCACATCGAAGATTTGCGCGTCATGGCCGACATGCAAAGCTCGATGCGTCTGCTTGAATCAAAGTCGTCACAAACCGCGATTCTCAAAGACGAATTGCTGGAAGTGACAAAAACGCTGCAAGAACACCGCCGCCAATATCAGGAATTCCTGGCATTGCCCTGGTGGGCGAGACTTTTCCGCAAATCGCCATAGGCGCCTGAGAACAGGTGATGTATTGCCTTTGTTCACAGACGTTCTGATACTATTTTCGGCAGGGATCTCTTCTCGTCATTCTCCGGAGGATCTGAGATGACACTCAAACCGCGGCTTTCCAAAGACGTGATCGGCAATGAAGTGGAAAACGCAGCGACAATTCCGTCGCGGTACTATAACGATCCTGAACTCTACAAACTGGCATTGGAGCGCATTTTTGCTCGAAGCTGGCAGTTCGCCACTGACACCGACAAGGTCAAGGAACCTGGTCAGATCTTCAGCTGGATGTGCGGCGAAGGCGGGCTCAACGAGCCGCTTATGCTAACTCGTGACGAAGCCAACAAGTTGCACTGCTTGTCGAACGTTTGCACACATCGTGGCGCCGTGCTGATCGCCGAAGACTGCAACTTGAAACAAATTCGTTGCCGTTATCATGGTCGGCGTTTTACTTTAGATGGTCAGTTCGTGACGGCGCCTGGGTTTGAAGATGTCTGCAACTTCCCGGCGCAATCGGATAATCTTCCGTCGGTTCCTCTTGAAACATTCGGCAAGTTCATCTTCGCCTCGTTGGCGCCTGCGTTTTCATTCGAAGATCTGATTGGCGACATGCGAAAACGAACCGCGTTTCTGCCGCTGGACAAATCATATTTTTCCGCCGAGCACTCTCGCGACTACTTCGTAAACGCAAGCTGGGCACTCTATTGCGACAACTACCTGGAAGGTTTACACCTGCCCTATGTTCACCCGGGACTGTCAGAAGTCCTTGATGCGAAGAACTACACGACGGAACTACTGCCGTTCGGAAGTCTGCAGATTGGCGGTGCTAACAATCCGAAAGACGCGTTTGATTTGCCCAAGGACTCGCCGGATTATGGCAAATCAATTGCTGCCTACTACTATTTCTTGTTTCCAAACATGATGTGGAACTTCTATCCATGGGGTTTATCGATCAATCTAGTTTTGCCGCTCGCTGTTGATAAAACACAAATTCGATTTCTCACATACATCTGGGACCAGTCGCGAATGGCGCAATACTCGCCTGCGGACATCGATCAGACCGAGCAGGAAGATGAGGTCGTCGTCGAAGCCGTGCAGAAAGGTGTGCGTTCGCGACTATACGATCGCGGCCGGTATTCGAAACGCTGGGAAGCCGGTGTTCATCAGTTTCATCAGTACATAACAAAATCCCTGGACGTAGACTAACGCGCTAACAATCGTCGATATTGTTTCGTTTCCTAACTCTATCTCACTGCGAAATACGTGCGACCGTGCTACTTTATTGGAAGCGCTCCGCATCAAAAGGAGATTTTATGGGAAGCAAATTGAACAGGTTCACAATCACATATTGTGGAGCTTGAGGCTACAAGAATTATGCCGTCAGGTTGGCGGCTGAACTGGAATCAAAGCTTAACGAGTCGACTCAATTAATACAGTCCTCGGGCGGCGTCTTCGAAGTCGAAGACAACGGCACACTGATTTTTTCAAAGAAAGCATTGGGACGATTTCCGGCTGATTATGAGGTTCTAGACATAATCCGCGGCGTTGAATCGGGCATACCATTGAGCGAAGCGCAGGAAAAAGCGGGGGCGGATGTTCCAAAACCCGTTTCTTTTTTTCAATGGCTTGAGAGTTTCTTGCATAGAAATCAAGCCCGGTAGTCCATAATATAGACAGCCAAAACGGTGGGCGTATGAATGATGCGTCAACCGTTTTTGCATGTCACAGCGAGGCAGTCCGAATGATTATGGAAACAGCGAAACGCACTGATGGAATCGATAACAGTGCAGTCAAAACTTTGAGAGTAGCTATCGATGGTCCAGCAGGGGCCGGTAAATCGACAGTTGCGCAGCTTGTTGCCAAACGACTTGGACTGCTCTACATAGATACTGGTGCGATGTACCGTGCCGCCACCTGGCTCGCTGTGAAGAATGGGATTGACGTTAAAGACGGCGACGCCATCGCCAAAGCTGCCGGCGAAGCTGTGATTAAACTCGAGCCCGGCGACGAGACTTCCAGCAATCGGGTGCGCGTGTTTGTCGATGAACACGAGGTCACTCAAGCGATTCGTTCTCACGAAATCAGCGAATTGGTCAGTCCTGTTTCCGTACATTCACCGCTGCGAAAAGTCATGGTGGCACAACAGAAAGAGTTGGCAAAACGTGGCGGCGTGGTTCTCGACGGAAGAGACATCGGCACAGTCGTGATGCCGGATGCCGACATCAAGATCTACCTGACGGCGTCAACAAAAGTGCGCGCACAACGCCGCATGAAAGACCAAGAAGCACTCGGAGAAAATCCTGATTACAACAAGCTAGTCGCAGCTATTGCGGAGCGCGATAACCGCGATTCTACGCGCGCTGATTCGCCATTGAAACAGGCTGACGATGCGATTGCAATCATCACGGATAACATGTCGATCGACCAGGTCGTGGATGCTGTAGTTCGACTTTGCGTCGGCGAATAGCAGATGGAAATCGGCGTAATCATCATTACCGTCTGGATTATCTCGACTTGTTTTCACGAGTTTGGACATGCGATAACGGCGTACTGGGGCGGCGATAAATCGGTTAAAGACAAAGGCTATTTGACGATGAATCCCATCGTCTATTTCAATTCTGCCACCACTTTGATCATTCCGGTTTTGGCGTTGATGTTAGGTGGAATTCCGTTGCCGGGCGCGGCGGTTTCGATTAACTCCAGCAGAATTAAAAGCCGGATGGTTCTTTCATTTGTCAGCTTCGCGGGTCCGCTGTTCACGCTTATCGCGACGATTTTGTTGATCGCCTTTAATTTACTGATTGTACCCACACTCAAAGGCACCACCGGTGATGACAATCTGTACTCCATAATTTATACGGCAACCAATTCACTAATCTATTTGCACATCTATGTCTTCTATCTCAACCTACTTCCGCTGCCTCCCCTGGATGGATTCGGGATATTGGAACCGTGGTTGCCGCAGGCAGTTCAACGCAAAGCACGTGAACTGTCAGGTGTCTTTTTCTTAGTATTGATTGGACTGTTCTGGTACGTCGATGGATTTTCCTATGCAATGAGCTTCTTCTCTCAATTGACCGCAGAATTATTAGGCGTCGATAGGACTGCTGCATTCGCTGGCATCAAGAGCCTTAGAGCACACTCTTATCCATTAATCGGTTTGATTGTGGTTGCCTGGATTTTGAAAAGCAAAATGGCACCACCGGAAGAAAAAGCCGATTCACTCATGAAAGAAAAGAAGTACGACGAAGCTCTGGTTTTATATGATGAAGCGCTGAAGAAGCGAGAAGACCCGCGTTTGTTGATCGCAAAAGCAACTTGCTTGCTCAGCCTCGGTCGGAGACAAGAAGCGTTGGAGAATGCGGAGAAATCAATCAAGATCGATCCGGAGAGCACCCAATCGCTCGGCGTAGCAGCCGCATGCTTCGCGGAAATTGGTGAAAACGAGAAGGCGTTAAACGCCGCAGAAAGCGCCATCAAATACGATACCAATAATAATTATCCGTTTACGAGATTCGTAAAAGCATCCGTGTTATTCAACACCGGACAATACGCTGAAGCGCTAGAGACCGTGGACGATTACTTAAAACGCGATCCGAAAAGCATCGAAGGTTTATTCGTCAAAGGAAATTGTCTCGAGATGCTCGGTCGTTATGACGAGGCTCTTCAAGTTTACGACAAAGCTGCTCGCGTGGGACCGGAAGGCAATATACGAGCCAGTCTTGCGAAGGGGCTTTTGCTTTGTTCGTTATCGAAAACGACAGAAGGCATCACCGAATTCGAAAAATTCTTGCCAAAAGATGCGGCTCAGCGCAGTGCTGAAATCTCGAATTTGAAAACCCTACTAACTGAGACGGCGGCAAAGCTGGACGCGGTCGGGAAGGGCTCGATGGCTGATGCTACGCGCAGCGCCATTCCGCTGCTGAAGTAGCGAACGGCGTTCCAGAGTTCGCGAACATTTCATCTGTGTATTCCTTATAAGCATTTGTTAGACCGACGGTTCGAGCCTAGCGGACTGTCGAACGCCGTAATACGTTGTCACTTGGGCAGTCTCAACCTTCCAACAATCTGTCAAAAGCCTCTGAAAGTATCCATGACGAGCACGCTTGATGAGAGCTTCGCCCTATCGGTAGTGCTGTCTATCCGGCACCAGAAGGCGATTCAAACGAACACTCTTTAGTAATACCAGCACTCTTGCAAAAGTGAGAGCTAATTCATTTTGACAATTGAACTTTTTGGTCTGCGGCTCCGTCATTACTACTAGAGGTCCGAAATCAGGAAAGGAGTTTTACACATGAATCTAAAGATTCTCACCACACTATCATTGGCTCTTGTAGCCGCCTCTGTCACCATTGATGTTCAGCCTGCACACGCATGGAAGCACGGCGTCAATCAGAGACAGAATCGTCAAGAAAATCGAATACAGAATGGTAGACAAGGCGGCTCGTTGAATCGACGAGAAGCACATCGTTTAAACCGTCAACAAAATGCGCTTGAAACCAAGGAAGCGCGATTCAGAGCTAGTGGAAATGGTTTGAATGCCAGTGAGCGCGCTCGTTTACAACTGCATCAAAATCAGCTCAGCCAAAACATCTATCAACAAAAGCACGATCCACAAACGCGCTTTAATTCGCCGAATCATAATCCCGGCAAACAGCTCTTCGATGTTAACCAGACACAAAACAACCAGGACAAACGAATCTACAACGGCATCCAAAGCGGTGAGCTGACGCGCCGTGAAGCAACCCGACTAGACAATCAACAAGATCGTTTCGAGGTCAAAGAAGCGCAAATGCGCCAGAATGGTTTGACACTCAACGAAAGAAGAAAGCTTGATGCGCATCAGGATCAAATGAATCGGAACATCTACAATCAAAAGCATGATGCCCAAGACAGGTAGCCATTCTTCGATTAATTCGAAGACGAAATACAAGAAGAATTAGAAACAGTAGAGCGCACGAAAATCACGTCAATCGATCGAGAAATATTCTCGTGCGCTTTACTTACTAAAATTTTTGCTGTTGCACTGTTCGGACTGACGCCGACCAGAGCGATTCACCTATCTCAGCGATTTGATTAAATTCAGCCGCAACGTCAACAGCGACAAGCAAGACTTTTCAGTACTCGTGCTATGTGATGAAAACACATCTGTTCGAAATCCATTTCTTGCCCTCGATATGTTTGGGTTGGAGTAAAAAATCGGCATGGAAAGCGAAGAGCCTTTCGACAAACAATTCCTGCAAACAAAATTCGGCGCACTGCATATGGTGTCAAGGACTTGCCAGAGCCCGCAGTCGAACATTGTCCTCTTGCACGGGTTGGTCGTGAACTCAAGTTTTATGACGCCGACCGCACAGTACCTCTCGCACGCGCACAATGTTTTCGTGCCAGACTTAATTGGCAACGGAAAAAGCGACAACCCACAAAGACCGCTAACTGTCTCCGAAAACGCAGACAGCGTTGTCGAAGTGATTCAAAACCTGAACATACAGAATCCAGTGTTGGTCGGCGGATCGTATGGTGCGCAAATCGCCGTCGAACTAGCTAATCGTGATATCAACGCGCGCGCACTTGTGTTCGTAGGTCCTTTGCCCAAACAAACCTCCTGGCAGTGTTTTAAAGGGCTCTCACTCGACGCGCCTCATGAGCCACTTCCACTGACATTTAATGTGCTAAACGAGATATTCATTCGAATGGGAATTCCGCGCGCGCACGCAATGCTGAGAGATATTGGCGAGTATCCGTTTCACGAGCGCCTGGATAACGTCAACATTCCGGCGTTGGTAGTTTCCGGCGAACACGATCCATTCTATTCGGCAGCATTCATGGAAAAAATAGTTCGCGTTGCCCACTCGACTCAACGCGTTTGCCTGCCGAAGTCCGGGCATGGACTGCCTTACAGCAGGCCCGAGGTGATCAGCGCGTTTATAAATTCGTTTTTGGAAGCCACGCAAAAAGAGGATGACGATCGCAAGAAAGGTGTGGAAATCAATCAAAACGTGAAAACCAATCAACGTGTGGAAATTGAAACGGCACCATCGCCTCGCCTCGAGGAACCAACCAAGATCGACGCCGATGGAAACACGGTTGCCGCGTGACGGCGTTTAGAATAATTCGTTATAGACGAATTCGTTGATGCGTGACTAAGAAACTTCTTTGACTTCATCGCGGTTGATTAGCATCTCAACTTCGCGGCACAAATTGACGATGTGTTCAGGCATGCCTTCAGCCCGCATGTACTGCCGACAGATATCGAGAGTTCTGCGGAACGCTCTTACGACGTCGCCTTCATCGAAATTAGTTGCCAATCGAATTTGCTGCCAGGTCGCGCCTTGTGCCCACATCTCGGTGAGTTGGCTGAAGTGCGGACTGAACTCGACCGCGATATCGATGTCGAAATCACGCTGCAAACGTTTTATCTTGCGCGCCAGTTTGTCCACTTCGAACAATGTTTTTTCCACTGCTGGAGCCAGTCGAATGCGCTGCATTTCGTGGCCGCCACGACCTTCTTCTTGCACAAGCGCCGTGAGAACCGAAGCCAGTTCCCATGGTCTGAGATGATCCAACAGACCGCTAACAACGACGTCGGTCAAGAACAATTCGTTGGTTCCGCGGATACACGCAGCCATGTGTCCGAGCTTGGAGGGCTTGTCTCCATCGAGATATCCTTGAAGTCGCAAGATGTTAGTCAGTGCTTCAAATGTTCGCCAATATTTGCCGGTTTCTTTATCCAGGCGTCGATTGATTTCTTTGATTCTTTTCTCGAGATGTTCGACGCGGCTTCCTTGTTTACTGCAAGGCTTTTGCACAGGACATCCGTGACAAGGCATGGCATAAGCTTCTCGGAGCAGATCGCTGATTTCTCCTTTTTGCGTGCCAAGAGCGGCCTCGCCTTCCGGAGTATCGATGATTTCAGGTCCATCAGGTTTGTCCGGCTTCTTCTGCGGACGCAAACCTTTTTCCATGTACTTGAGTTGCTTATGCTTGTGACGAATTGCACCAAGCCGCTTAGCGTAAAGACCGAGATCTCCAGGTTCACTCGGACACAGCGGTCCTTGCAAATCCTGAAGCTCGTGCTCCATTTTCATTTTCTCTTCGAACAATGGTTCCAGTTCGTGATTGGTTTTAAACTGACCAAAACTGCGTTCGACTAGATCGCGCGCATCATCGATGGAGTGCCGTTCTAAAAGGTTTAAAACCATTCCGTATGATGGAGTAAAACGACTGGATAACGGATCGGGACGCGCAGTCGCAAGTTTTGCAGCGTCTTCCACCGGCTCGTAGGTGTTGTTTAAAACTACAACATGTCCCATTTCGTCCATGCCGCGACGCCCAGCCCGACCGGACATTTGGAGAAACTCGGACGCCGTCAAAGTGCGATGACCTTCATCGGCTCGCTTGGTCATCGAAGAAATTACAGTAGAACGCGCCGGCATGTTGATACCAGCTGCAAGCGTTTCTGTTGCAAACACACACTTCAGCAAGCCTTTCTGGAAGAGCTTTTCGACCATTCCTTTCCAACTTGGAAGCATACCGGCGTGGTGAACGGCGACGCCCTCGAACAGATAAGGAAGATGCGGATGCGTTTTTAAATTGGGATTGATCCGACAAAACTCTTCGACGGCAGCCCTGATTTGCTGCGCTTCGTCATCGTTGATTAGCGGAATGCCGCGTGCGCGTTTCATCGATTCTTCGCAACCGCGTCGCGAAAAAACGAAGTAGATGGCAGGCAACATATTGCGCGCCGAGAGCACCGAGAGGACATCGGCCGGATGCGTTCCAATGTTATGGCCACCGGGTCTTCGACGTTGGTTTTTATCCGGACGTTTGCGTTTTCCAAAACGATTCTTGAGCAGATTGTTGACACCACCGCCCGGATTTAGCAACGGATAAATTCTTTGATCGCCGAAATAATGAAAACGCAAAGGTACTGGGCGGAAGTTGGAACTAATCAGTTCCGTTGCGCCATGCGTTTCATCAATCCACGTAGTTAATTCTTGTGCGTTAGCAACTGTCGCAGACAAGGCGACGAGCTGCACATCAGTTGGTGCGTAGATGATTGATTCTTCCCAAACTGTGCCGCGTTCAGAATCGTTCATGTAGTGGCATTCGTCCAGCACGACGTAAGCGACGTCCTTCATGTTTTTACTGACGTCACCAAGGATGGTGCCATACAACATGTTGCGAAAAACTTCCGTCGTCATAACCACAATAGCAGCGTCGCGATTAATCGAGATGTCGCCAGTGAGAAGACCGACTTTGTCCTCGCCGAATTTCTCTCTGAAATCGAAAAGTTTTTGATTAGAAAGCGCCTTCAAAGGCGTCGTGTAGAAGCACCGCTTGTTGCGCATGAGCGCCATCTCGACGGCATATTCAGCGATAACCGTTTTGCCTGCACCAGTTGGTGCACAAACCACTACACTCTTGCCGTCTTGCAAATGCTTGATCGCCTCGAGCTGAAAATCATCCAGTTCGAATTGAAACAAATGAGATGGATGCGCTGCATCATCCCGTCCTATGTCGCCGTCTTGAATTAGGGTACCGTCTTGGGTCACAAAGTCTCTTGGTGTCGTGTCGAGAATAGTTGTCAGTCGATCAAGTCGACATCATGTTCTCTTTTAGTCGTCTTCCGCTCCAATCAATGCGGTGATCTAAATCGCAGTAGCCAGTGGAGCCCATCTTGTTAAGAGCAGAAGTCAGGATCAGTTCTTATAGATTGTACCAATGTACTATAATGTCGCCATAGATCTGTCTTAATTTCCATCCGAAACAATGTCGGGACGTGGCGCAGGGGTAGCGCGCACCTTTGGGGTGGGTGAGGCCGGAGGTTCAATTCCTCTCGTCCCGATCAATAACAGGAAGCCTGAGCCAGTCACGATCTACGACTGGCTTTCTTCTTATTTAAAATCGCGTTGCGGCAAACGGCAGAGTAAAAATGGGCGCTCCTCGATTGATTGGAATGGCAAAATCGAGTTGAACGCGTGAGTTATCAATTTTTTATATGAACGACTCCACGCAAAGAAACCCTCAAACTGCAATCACAGTGTTGCTCTGGTCACTGATTGGTTTGGGCATTATCTTGCGGCTGGTCAATCCGTTTTTTAGCAACCCTGTCGATTTTCTTGAATCCGATCCGCTGCGACATTTTCTCAATGCTCGAGAGTGCTTGCGGACTGGTGCGGATATCAGCGTCGTTTACGACATTCTCGATCCGCTCGGATACCAGATCTGGTTGTCGTCGGTGCTGCGAATCACTGGCGGTGACAGAACCGCACTCGCGCTCTACGCCGGGGGTTTGAGCGTGCTGACCACATGGCTATGGTACCGCTGGATGAGACTGGCTGTGGGCAACAGAGTGTTGGCGCTGACCGGTTACGCCATCCTCAGCCTGCTACCTGACTGGATTCGCGTCAATCAATTTTTTCTGCAAGAAACTTTGATCTTACCTTTGCTGGGATTGTCGCTCTGGCTCAGTTGGATAACGATGCGGCGCCCGACCATGCCGATGTACATCAGCACTGGCGTCGCGTGGGGTTGCGCGTTGCTGACCAAGGTTACGGTTTTGCCGATGGCATTAATCCTTGCTGGATGGATACTGTGGAAAACGGCATCAGATCGGTCGAAATTGAAACTGCCATTGATCGCAATCGCCACGACTTTGCTGATTTATTCGCTAGGACCGATCAAGATCTTCAATCGAATCCATGCATTCGTGCCGATTCCCGCAGGCGACCTCAATCGGATCTGGTTCGAAAGCGGAAACAAAGATCTGAATTACAAAATCAAATTCGTCGACATGAGGCAAGGATACAAAGAGTACGAAATTAGGGTCGGCAATCCTTCACTTGATCTAAAACTACCGCCAGGTTTCAACTGGACGACAAGCCGCACGGGGACTTGTGAAACAACTGTCGACTATACGGCCGCTCTCGGTAATTATTTCCCGGCGTCGCAGATGACGCTCGCCGACCGGCTTAAATACACGTGGGAGAACATCGTATACTTCTTTGCCGGTTTGAGTTGGCCGGAAAATCATGTAACTAAAGACGCGAAAAACGGCATATACAGCCAGATTTTCGAATCTGTTCGTTTCATCTGGTTACCGATTACGTTAATCATAGCCGCGCTGGCAATTCGCCAAAAACGGCTCAATCTAATGACCTTACTCTTTTTCGGATCACTGAGCTTCTTTCTGTTTCAGCAGTCCGTCATAACTGAAGCACGATACAAAAAGCCGTGGGAAGGAGTAGCAATCGCCACCCTTCTAACGCTATTCACAAAGCCTTCATCGCGCAAAAAGAACGAAGACGCTGAATCGGAGAGTTGAGTTGTTTAAACAGATTAGACAGGCAGATAGCGAACGATCCGGCGTCTAGTTGCCTTCAGTCGTTTCTTGTTATGGCATTCCGTGTTTCGCTGCGTCGGCATGTTTTGCTCAAGGGACAATAAGCGCCTGTAGTTCCTAATATCGATGGGATAACGCCGCACATCGATCGAAGGAATGGCCTCAAAACATGGACTCAGATGAACGAACTCTCGGATTTTGAACCTGAGAATCGTTTTTAAGTAGTCGTCGAGCTGGTCTAGAACAACCGCGCGATCATCGGCTGAAGGAAACATACGTACCCCATCAACATCGTTTTCTTGTAGAAGATTTTTACTGGTCATAGCAAGCGAAAAGCAGTCTCTGGCACCGGGTGCCGTTAAAACGTTGAATGTTAGCAGGGTTTAAGGGAATGTCAACAACACCGACCTCCCTTCCGAAGCGATTTAATATAAATTCGGGCGTTGCACGTCCAACACGTATAGAAAAGAACAGCTGAGCGTATCGAGTTGTTCTCAGTCGCCAAGCGGATCGCGGACTTATTCGAACAAAAATGATCCGCCGTTCTGATGAAACTTCGCGCATCCGAGATGTGACGAAAAAATATCGCATCTGACATTGCGAAGAGCGAATTATGACCCAAACTGTCGGAAATCTGACGAAGCTACGGAGTCATAAAAACGGTCTGATTTTATGACAAAGCAGAGAGCAGACGCAGCAAAGTCGCCACCCGCCTAAGTCAGAAAAAATGGCAGATTTTATGACAGAAGAGCAGCCCTAAATTTTCTTAGCGACCTTCTTCTCAGCCTTCAATGCCGCATCTGTGGCGATCACATCTTTTAAATGACGAAGCCCCGTATGCACGGCCCGCGACACTCCCATCTCTGAAAGTCCGAGCACACACGCCGTTTCCTTTTGTGACAGATCGTAGAAGAAAACAAACTCAACAATCTGACGAGTTCGTTCGCCCAGATTCTTTAGAGCCTGCATGAGCAGCTCTCTGTCTTCATTTGTCTTAACCAGTTCCATATATTTTTTGTCAGCAACGAATTCTGACAAGCCGCGATGATCGTCGCGTTCGTCTTCTTCATTGCCATCCAACGATTCATAGTGAAGCCTGGCTTCCCAGGATTGCTGCGCGTCCAGAATCTCCTGAACGGTAAAGCCTGACTGCGTTGATAGCTCTTGGACGGATGGAGCGCGATTGAGAGTTTTAGTCATACGCTCTTCAAGTTGGCTAACCTGCGAATTGATCTCTGTCAGTTTGCGCGGCACTTGAACGATTGACGCATGATCTCGAAGATAGTGGCGAATCTCGCCGCGGATGTAGCAGGTCGCTAGCGTTCGAAAGCTGGCAGCGCGGGTGCGGGTGGGATCGTAATAGTTTATTGCTTTGAGTAAACCGATCGAGCCGACCTGTACCAGGTCCTCGAAACTGTCCGGAAAACACTGACTGTAACGCCTTGCGATCTGACGGACAAGCGGAATGTTGTCGCGCACGAGATCTTTGACCTCAGACTCATCAAAATAGAAGGAGCTGGGCTGTGGTTGACGCTTGGCGCGGTTAATGTCCTTCACGACTCTACGATCTCCTGAATCACTAGTTTTTCTTGCCTGATGGCTCGCCAAGTCAGGTTTCTAGGTTTCTCTCTTAAATTTTCCCTCGACAGCCTCGATCTAAACCGTTAAAACCGGGGTTCACGACTCTTCAGAAAGCTCGACGGGGCTAAAATTTTGGCTACAATTGGTCTATGACTTTTCCTAGGGAGTCAGGCAAACCAGGAATTAAACTTGAATCCTTTCATTAAATCTATTGCCCGCATACGGATCGCCTGGGGCAAAATCTCGATTCAGAAGCAACTTTTGCTTTTGGGTCTTACCTGTGTCGCCGGCTTAGTCACCTTCACCGCCTGGGTTTGGGTCGCTCGCGCACAACACATGATCGACGATTCAGTCAAACAGTTCGGCCTGGCACTGGCTCACGCACTGGCTCGCGGCGGCGCCGAAGCATTGCAGAACACCGGCAACCTCGAAGGTCTGCGCTATTACATTTTGACGGAACGCGGTCACACACCGGCAATTGCATTCGTCGTCTACTGCGATAAGTTCGGCAACGTGCTTTTGAATCCGAACTCTTCAAAAGATCTCGAAGATGTTTTCCCGATTTGGAAACAGCCCTTACATAAATATGAAGTGCCGGAAGTTTATGAAAGCCCGGTCGGATACCGCAGCATAACTAACATCGCGGTTCTGATGCGACGCAACCAACAAGACCTGGGAATCTGCTGGGTTGGTTTGGACAACAACTCATTCACTATTTTAGGAACACCAAAAGAAACCAGATACTTTTTGCTGTCAATCTTCATCCTTGTTGGAGCACTAGGCGCCGTCGGGGTTTGGGCCAACTATGCCTTGATCAACAAGCCACTACGGGTGCTGTCACGCAGTTCCAGCGAACTGGCAGCAGGTAGATTCGGGTATCAAATTCCCGGACAAAGAGCCGGAAAAGAAATCGACGAAGTCGTCAACGCATTCAACTATATGTCCAGTCGCCTCAAGCTTTACGACAAGCATAACGTCGATAATTTGATGGCAGAACGAAACAAATATATTTCGGAACGCAATAAATTAGAACTGGTTCTGATGTCGATCGCCGATGGCGTTGTTGTGTGCGACCGCGACAACAAAGTTCAAATCGTCAACCGCGCAGCCACGATCGTATTCGACAAAGATGCCCAGGAGATGCTCGGCAAGCCGCTCGTCTTCTGTACCGAAGGTCCGGACTCACCACAAATTTGTCAGGTCATTCAAGCATTCACCGATTCATATTCGCCCGGAAACGTCGGACCGATCGTTCAGCAAGTCAATGTTTTAGAACGCGTAGTTCGAATCCACAGCGCTCCAATTTTGTTGAACAAAGAATTCCTCGGCTCAGTAATGATCATGCAGGACATCACTAAGCAAGCCGAACTCGAGCGCATGAAGAACGAATTCATGAGCAACGTCAGCCACGAATTGCGCACACCGATCACGTCGATCAAAAGCTACGTCGACACGCTCTGCAACCACGGCGAAAAACTCGATCCAGAAATTCACCGCGAGTTTTTGGAAACGATCGACAACGAAGCAGATCGTTTGATGTATCTCGTAAACGACGTATTGCAGCTCAGTCAGCTCGAAGAGGGCGACCGCGATCTCGACGTTTGCCCAATGGAAATTCGCCGCGCCTGCGAAACAGCAATTCGTTCATTGAAGATGATGGCAAAGGATCGTTCAATAGATCTCGCTTTTGTCAGCGATCAAAACGTTCCACTGGTCAACATAAACCAGGAATCCATCGAGCGCGTCGTCATCAACTTGCTTACGAACGCAATCAAGTACACACCGAATGGTGGCAGTGTAACCGTACGAGTGAATCATCTTATTGATAGCAGAGAAGTTGCAGTCAACATCGAAGACACCGGAATCGGCATCCCGGAAGACTGCCTCGAGCACGTATTCGACCGCTTCTTCCGCGTTGAGAAGAAAGTGCATACGATCAAAGGAACCGGACTTGGTTTAACCATCGTCAAAAAGATTATTGAAAAACACGGCGGTCGAGTAGATGTTCGCTCATCACTCGGCGAAGGTTCCACTTTCAGCTTCATCCTTCCTGAGGCGTCAACCGTCGAAGAAGAAGACGGCGTGGACGTCCCGCATTACGAGTACGAAGGTTTCACCGGAAGCGTCGCATTCGCAACTAATTCCGAAGACCACATCAAATCCATCAGTGGCGATTCAAGAAACGAAGAAGGCAACGGCAAAGAAGTAGCCACCACCAATGGTGACTCCGCTTCGGACGTTGAACATACAGAGTCCAGCAAGCAACCCACCGTTACCTGAAGCCGAGGTGACCGATGGACCCAACGCATTTAATTCTGCACTTTCCGATTGTGATTGCCGGTATCGCTCTGTGTGAATCGATAAAATTATCTCGTGGTCGATTTTGGATCATGGCACTGATCATAACCGGGACGTCATTAGTCATCGGATTGATATGGAATCAGTTCCTTCTCCTGATCGGTGCGAGCTTTATCGTCCTTGTAACCAGGATAGGTTTTTTCCTGAAGGAAAAGGGCTTGTCTGTTCGCGGCGGATATTTCGATATGCTATGTGTTGGCGCAATATTTGCCTTTGTAATTTTATGGCTGGGCAAGCCAGCACAGAAGCCGATCCAACCTGTAGCTCGAGTGGACAGCGTCACCAGCAGTGTTGATAGGTCGGTTAAAACCACACCAGTTCCACAGACTATCAATCGATCTTTCTAGTTCGAAACTGAGTGGTGCTCAGCGTAATCTTTGACGTAGGCCAAACGTTTCTCCATGCCTTTCTTTGTGCTGCTGCGCAAAACTTTGTTCTTAAAAGGAGCAGGCACCCATGAGTCTATAGTGGTGACGACTTTCAGCGTAGAACCATTGCCATCTTTGCTTTCCTCGACGATCCAGGCGCCGTCGAACTTGTTGACCACACCGGTTTCGGTGAGTCTGTATTCGATCCTGTGCTCTTCGGGCTTGCTGACTTCAATGTAGTTGAGGAAGGTGGTGCCAATGATCGGCATCTTCGCAAACTCTTCTTTCAGTGTCACCGAGTTCGGTGTTGAGGAAACGATTTTCTTGTGGAACGCCTTATCTTCTTTTTGATATTCGTGAAGTGCTTTCCAAACGGTCTCTGGCTTGGCGTCGATGGTGACACATTCCTCGACTGTTACGGCCGCAAAAGCTGGCATCTGAAAAACTACTGCTGCTACTGCGAACATCAGAGTGGATTTCGTAACTTTCATTTGGAACTCTCCTGAACACTCAAACAAACTTTTACTGACAAACTTTCTCTCGTCGCGCAGGGCATTTAGGCAACGAACGCTTGGCTGTTAATACTGCTACCGAGACTGGGGGAAAATTAGCCGGTATCCCGACGTTTTAATTGACCGAGCCGCGAGCCGACAGTGGGGTGGCATTTCGCGCCAGGTACGATAGCGGAGCCCGGAGGCTCGTTTGCCCAGTCAACAAAGGACTGACCGGTCTGAGCGTTCCGAACAGACTTGAACGGACCAGCCCTGAACGAACCGATCGCACCCAACGTTTAGAACCAAATATCTTTTATATATGTAGGTATCGATTTGCCGAAATGAATCAACACCAAATCGAAAAAAACGACTCGCAAAATAAAGCGTCCGAGAAAACATCGAAGTCGCGAAATCGAAAGCAGGATTTTATTTCTTATGCTATGACTTAAAAATGGAGACACTATATATGGTGCGTATGTTTGAAACCAAAATATCAATGCTTTGCAAACCTATATATACATCTACAACCCCTGGATATAGACCACAGCGCGGTTTCCCCCATGACAGCCGGTAAGATTAAGGACTTATCCTATTTCTTGAAGGGTTTCCAAGCAAAAGCCGTGATATCATACGTCCATTGACAAGGTCGAAGACCACAACCCACATGGCGTTGAGAGAGGAGGTTGAGTTTGTGAGGGCCGTTTATCCTGGATCATTTGATCCAATGACGCTCGGCCATCTAGATATTGTCAAGAGGGCTAGCAAGCTCTTCGATGAAGTGATTATGGCTGTAGTAGCCAATCCGGGAAAATCCGCTCTTCTTCCAACCGAAGTGAGAACGCAACTAATAGAAGAATGCGTTAAGGAAATTCCAGGAGTTAAAGTCGGATCATTCCAAGGTTTGACTGTCGACTACGCCAAGCTCAACGACGTTACTTGCTTGATCCGCGGACTCCGAGCTATCTCAGATTTCGAAGCGGAACTTGGGATGACTCAAACAAACAAGCAGCTGTATCCTGAACTAGAAACCATTTTTCTGATGACTAAAGCCGAGTATTCTTTTATTAGTTCATCCACAGTGAAGGAAATTGTGCGCTTGGGCGGAGACGTTTCCCATTTTGTACCCGGACCCGTTAACGACTACCTGAAGAAGCACTTCATTAGAGGCACCACAGTATGACCACTTTGACCGCACCTAATGCGACTGTCGAAAATAACTACAAGCAAACGACCATATACAAACATATGGATTTGCTCGAGCATCTTATTGAAGACGCGGCAGGCGTGTATAAGTTTAAATTCATCAATGCCGATGATTTCCTCGACGTTCTCGACAAAGCCAGAGCCCGCCTCCCTGAAGAATTGAGAGAGGCCGCTGAAGTTCTGCAGCAACGAGATCAAATTACGACCGAAGCGCATCGTCGCTCCGAGTCTGTTGTTCAACAAGCTCGCCGTCAAGCAGAAATGATGCTGCAAGAATCTGAACTACTTAAGGCTGTACAAGCCGAAGTAGAGCGCATCCGCAAACAAGTTGTTACGGAAATTGAACAAATGCGCCGCGAAGCTTTAGCTGAAGCTGAACGCATTCGTGTCGAAGCGGAAGAAGATGCCACCAGAATTAGAGATGGTGCAGATCATTATGCAGAGTCAGTTTTGACCAGAGTTGAAACAGATCTTCAATCGGTTGCTCAACATGTCCAAGAGTCACAATCGATCGTCAAAAACGGTCAGCGCCTCCTGGGTCAAGTGAAGCGCCTGCCAAGCTCAGCCGCACCATCGGTGATGGCGGCACCTCAGGCTCCTCCGGCACCAACTCCATCTATCGTTCACACTAACGGTCATCTGCATCTGTCGAGCCCGCTGCTTACCCGCGGAAACGACTAAGCGTTCGTTACGAACAGAAATCATTGAAAAGCCACTGCAGATAAGGCAGTGGCTTTTTGTTTACTGTTGTTCGATGGTCGACTTTAAGTACTGCACACAGGAATTTGACGTTCTCTCCGCCCTGGAGGACGAAGCTTTACGGTTCTTGTGGTAATGCCATCATGTGCGCAAGAGACTCAGTGCGCTTAGCTGAAGAATTCCAACCCTAGTCTTCTCATGGTTTCCTCAGTGATGAGGACGTTTTCCTTGAGAGGTGTTCTGCCGAAAGCCGCCAGCACAACCGACTTCGATGCGCGTGGAGTGCGATCGTTGAAGCGCTGGTCCCGTCCACCACCACCGCCGCCGCGGTTGTCATCTCTCTTAACTTCTTTCCTGACTGGCGCATGCGCTTTTTGCTCGCCGATCACGGATGCTCCGACGACGCGCGCGAGGTTGCGATAACCATTTCGTATGTCGCGAGGGTAACGGAAATCAACTAGAGGACTGGATTTCGCAGGTCCCGAATTTTCGCGCGGGCGATCATCATCTCGTCCTCGGCCGCGATCGTCAGGGCTTCTGCCATTTCGTCCGCGGTCGTCACGACCTCGCGCACCACCGGCAGGATCAGGACGTCCACCACGATTTCTATTGTCGCGTCCACGCTCTTCTCTCTGCGGAGACGCAGGTGGGGTGAGAACTGACAGGCGGCCTTCCTCTTCGCTGAAGACTAAAACGCGGGCGTTTGGATCGGAGAAGTGACCTGAGGCCAATTCGTGCAGGCTATTGAGAATCTCGTTTTCAACCATGAAGTCTCTGGTCGGTTTGTCGGCAGCATGATTGGATTCAGTGATCAAAATATCCAGCTGGGACCTGCCTTCGGCAGACTGCGGAACATTGCCGACGACTTGAATCAATTCGCGACCTCGGATTACAGCAGCACCGGATATGGTGCGCTTGCCGGCAAACGATTCGAACACTTTGCGAACGTCTGAGAATTCGTTTGCGTAGAAACGAGTCAAGACGCCGCCGTCACTTCCTGGGCGAGTGAGGATTTCTACAGGTGAATAAACTTGTTCCGCCTCGGGCTCTGCAGGCGCTTGTTCAGCTTCTGCAGGCTGTTGCGCTTCGCCATGCTGAGGTTCTTCACCGCCGGATGGCTGCTCTGAAGGAGCATCGCCCGTGGTATCAGAGCTTGATGGGCTTTCTTGTTCTGCATTGGCAATCGTGCCGATTTCTCCGGCGTCGGATTGCCGAGCGGCAGACTGATCGCCACCAGCATCCTGGGCCGCAGGTTCTGAACTTTCGTCAGAAGAACTTGGGGCGTCAGCCGGCGTGTCTAGAGTAATACTGTCAGTTGTGGATGCAGGCGTTTCAGCAGTAGTGCTTTCATTTGTTGAAGCCGGTGTTTCGCCAGCAGGTGTTTCGGCCGCAGGTGTTTCCGCAGCAGCACTTTCGTCTGTCGCGGCCGGCGTTTCAGTGGAACCACTTTCATTTGACGCAGCCGGCAGTTCGCCAGTATTTTCAGAAGAGTCAACAACGGTCTCACTTGTCGCAGTCGGCTCAGCCACTACTTCATTCGGCGGCGCAGCTGGAACATCACTTGCGGCTTGCTCTGTATCCGGTACTTCATCAACAGCCGGAGTGGCATCGGAACCAAGAATTGCATCGGCAGCCAAACCTTGTTCAACCGCTCCGCCAACATCAGCTGCTGGAGCGTCTTCACTGGATGCTGCTTGATCGCCTACCGGCTCATCCGCACTTGCCGCGGCATCATCGGCGCTGACATCATCATCGGCAGTCGGTTCATGAGAACCTTCGTCGCCACCAGCATCTTCACTGGCTAACAACTCCTCGTCATCAGCATCAAAATCAATTTGTTCTTCTGCGTCAACGAACAATAAAATGTATGCGCCCTTGTCGACTTTGCGATCTTTGGCTAGCTCATGAAGTGATTGCAGTACACGATTACCGGAAAGGAACGACTTCGCCGGTTGACTTGCCGCTTCTTTCGACATCGTCGAAATCACATGCAATTGATCTTCGTTATCTTTTGCTTGAGGAACTGTGCCAATGACATCCTGAAGTTTATTATCAACTACAACAGCCGCACCGACTGGCGGTCTGTGGTTGTAGAGCCGGTAGAGCTTTTTCACATCGAAGAATTCACGTGGACGAAATCTTGTGAACACGCGTCCATCAGGAGCGCGGCTCGTGACTAGTTCGATATTATTGTTTTTGAGCTGCCGAAACAGAAAGATGTAGGTAGAGTCAGGCATCTTGCGCGTCAGCGTTTTGGTCAGCGCGCCAAGAACAGAATGGTTTTCTACCCAGCTTTTGATCTCATCAATTTTGCTGTTTTCCAGATCCTTGACCATAGCCTTGAGCTGGTTCTCCAGCTTCAAAATATGTTCTTCGGCTTCCGGCTTAGTTTGAAGACTTTCGGTCGCTTCCTTATCTTCTTTTATATGGCGAAACATGGGCAGTTTGCCCAAAACGTCGTTCAGTTCACGCGCCACACGTGTAGTCACACCCTTCTCTTTACGCTCGAGTTCGGGAAGCTGCTTCCTTAAAAAGCGAACCGCTGCCCAAACGGACTTAGTCGCGTTCAGGCTGTCACTTTGCGAACGCGACTTGTATCGCGATACGGCTTGCTTGGTTTTTGCAAGAGCGTTATCCATGTTATCTCTGGAATAGGGCCGGGCAATATATTGTACTGCTCGGCCTACACGCGTAGCCACTTGCAAGACATAGTGTAAAGTACTTTACTTCCCAGAATCTTTTGCGTGCGCAGACTCAAAAAGCCTGGTTGTCTCGGCGTCTGCCGGTTTTACAGGTGCTTTGCCTGCCGGTTTTAGTTTTACCAGAGGTGGTTGCAATGCGTACGTGCCGTAAATCATCTTGGACATTTGGCGGATCAACTCACTGGCTCGAGAGTCGTTTCGGTTACGCGAACATTGAATCGAAACAGCATAACGGGTGCCACCACTAGTAGTGACGATGCCGGCGTCACCGACCATAGCACCAATAGTTCCGGTCTTATGGATAATCGTTGATCCGGGCGCCAAACCAGGCGGCAAGAGCGATCTGTTCTTGCATTTGCCCATGATCTCGTACATAAACTCGCGGTGTTCTTTGGTGACAAGCTCACCGTTATCAACTCTGCCGAGCAGATAAACAAGGTCATATGGGCAAGTGGTGTTGGTGCCTTCCAGGTCGGCAAGCAGGTGATTGACCTTGGTTTGCTGCAAACCATAACGATGGAAATCTTTGTTGAGGTGCTCGTTGCCACCAAGCAGATCGATTAACAGATTGGTCGCTGTGTTGTCAGAAACCATCATCATCAATTGTGCGGCCTTTCTGGCACTAATCTTGGTGCCTGGCGGGCGCCATTGCAGAAAGCCAGAACCGCCGGCAATCAAGTCTGGACGAATTTCCAGCACGTCTTCCATTTTGCATTCGCCGCGTTCTACCGCCATGAGAAAGCTGACGAGAATAGGAACCTTGATCATACTGGCGGCCGAAAATGCTTGCTTGCCACCACTATCAACATATTGTCCGGTCTCGAGATTGACTGCGAAAACGCCCGGCTGGATAGTCTTAAACTTGTTGAGACTGGTCAACTGATTCGACAAACCAGTTAGTTCGGAAGTCAATTTGAATGGTGGCGTCAGTGGTACCTCATAGGGGTGACCGACAGTCGGATCCATCAAAGTGCCGGTATGGTGAAAAAGTGATTGCGCAAGACAGAGCACGCCGGTTATCAGAACCGCTTTTACGAGCCTCTGCCCAGGCGGCGTTGGTTTGTATTTGGCTTTCTTCTTTTTCTTAGGTGCAAAACTCGGGAAGGTAAATCCAAGCACCTTATATGGTGCGTCATTTTTCTTGCCACCAGACGCGGTTTTATTATTCGGCGCACCAAACCCGGCACCAGAAAGAACAGTTGCCTTCACTCTGGAAACAACTTCTTCGGGGATGGTATCAACATCAACGTGATCACGCTGGTCGCGTTTCGAGGTGGTGGTGCCTGGTGGCATCGTCATCATCCGCAGCTTTTGCCCATACAGATAGAGAAGAGATATACGACCATCTCAATCAACGGTCGAATCTTATTCTAACCTCTGAAACCCAAGTTGGGTAGCCTATAGCTGAAATTTAGTTTCAGGCATCCATTTTTTCGGAACCCGCACCACATTCGGAGGCATTAAATTTTTGCCTTCTCGACACCGCGCGGTATAAACAAGTAGAGCATAAGAAATATCGCGGTGCAAACGCTTACCACATACTTGGTATCGGCAGGAATGTCGGTGCGCGGCGAAACGAAGCCTTCTATGCATCCAGCTATTAATAGAATAGGAACGGTGCCACCGAACATACCGAGCGCAATTTTGCAAGCTTGCTTGAATGCATCAAGTCTTTTATATCGGCCGGGAAATAAAAGTGATTTGCCGATAACCAGACCAGCCGCACCACTAATAAAGATCGCCGTCAGTTCGAGCACCCCATGTGGTGCAACGAACGCACTGATGCGATTGACCATGCCGTGCGCGTAACACAATCCAAACACGGTGCCAATCGAAATTCCGTTTGTGATAAGAACCAAAACAGTTCCGATACCGTAAGTGATACCAGCTACAAAAGCTAGAATCGACACCCGAATATTATTAGTCGCGATCATGCTGAACGAGGTCGGACTCGAGTCGGCAACAGCGTCAGTCCACATGCGTTTGTGCTGAATCGTATTCCACATATCATCGGAAACCAGCGGAGCACCCTTCGCCATCTCCAGTTGCGCGAATTTGACATCATGCACAACGGCGAAAGCGCAACCAACAGCCGGTATCAGAAACAGCAAAGTGGAAAGCACCAGATACAAAATATTCTGACGAATCAGTCGAGGGAAACCCTCCCAGAGAAAACGGAAAAGGTCCATCCATCGATTCCGATCAGTCTGATACACTTGGTTGTGTGCTTTGACCACCAGATTATTGAGGTAGATTTGCACTTCATGACTGAGCTTCAACGCCCGCGCCCGTGACAGGTCCGCCGAAGTGCTTTTGTACAACCTGCCGAGTTCCTGCAGTTGGTGACGATCGAGTCCCGCCATCCCCTTATTGTCAGACAGCGTCAGAAGTTCTTCGAGCTTTTCCCAAGACGTCCTTCGCGTTTTCAGCCAGCGCTCAACATTCATCCTAAATCCAACCCACGAAGCGCGACCTACCAACTACCATGCAAAGCCCAGACTATTCGATCTCTACCCCGGAAAATGTCGACCTACACTTAGAGCTCGCCGGCATCGGTAACCGCGTTCTTGCCACGATGATCGATTCGATTCTGGGTGGGCTTGTCATCATAGTCGTCGCGCTCTTGTTTATCTTAGTCGGTTTCATTCTAGATCAAACTCACGTTTTTCCGGCATCCCGCAACCAGGTTCTGCTCGTCGCGGCAATGTTCGCCATGTTCTTCGCCTTTATCATCCAGTTCGGCTACAACATTTTCTTCGAAGGCATCTGGCACGGTCAAACCCCCGGCAAGAGAATCGCGCAGATTCGCGTGATTGAAGCTAACGGTCAGCCCGTAGGCTGGGCAGCTGTGTGTATTCGCAACCTTGTCAGAACAATTGATGTCGGCATCCTTCTGATCGGCATATTGGTCATGCTAATTGATAAAAACGAGCGCCGGCTGGGCGACCTGGCAGCAGGCACGCTGGTGATTAGAGAACGAAAAACCGATCTTTCCACCGGCGAGGTGAAACTGCTGACCGGTGCGAAGCCTGACTCCCTGCTGGATATCGGCAGAGTGACGCCGGAAGAATACGATCTTCTCGCTCGATTTCTGAAACGAAGAATAACGCTGTCACCCGCACACAGACCAGTTGTAGCTCAGCAATTAGAAACATACTTCAAAGAAAAACTAAACGAAACCAATGGTGCCGAGCACGATGCTCAGGGCTCCGAGCAGTTTCTCGAGAAGGTTTTTCTTTCGTACCAGGCTCGCGGACTCGAGTAGATCCTCAAGAGCCGGGTAGTTGGATGGTCAGAATTTCTGCCAGTTTTTATGACGTTGAGCCAACGTCAGATAACCATGACGCAAACCGGAACAGAATGCCCGACTTGTGTCAGATCGATTTGGTCAGAAATTCTGTCCGTTTTTATGACAAGCTACCCGGCAGAAATTCAGACCAGCATCTCAAGATGCCGACCATCATTTGACGCCAAACGTCAGATCAAGTTCTTAGTTTTTAGCTGAAACCAGTTCTTCGCGTTTGTCGATTGGAACGTATTTGAGATTGATCTCGCCGGTGTATTCAGCTTCTGGACGAATCAAGCGGTTGTCACTGAGTTGCTCAAGAATGTGAGCTGCCCAACCTGCGATCCGGCTGATAGCGAAGATCGGCGTGAACAGGTCGCTTGGAATACCCAACATGTGATAGACCGATGCCGAGTAGAAGTCGACATTGCAGTTGAGCTTCTTCTCTTCCTTGGCCAATTGCTCGACCCTGGCGGACATCTCATACCACTTGGTCTCGTTAGCGCGTTTGCCGAGTGCTTCAGACATCTTGCGGAGGTGGAAAGCACGCGGATCTTGAACTTTATAAACGCGGTGACCGAAGCCCATCAATTTTTTGCGATCGGCGAACATCTTCTTGATGTAAGGCTCGACGTTGTTTAGCTCTTTGATTTCCAGAAGCATTTTGATTACTTCCTGGTTGGCGCCACCATGCAAAGGTCCTTTGAGAGCGCCGATTGCAGCGGTGACAGCTGAGTGCATGTCGCTAAGCGTACCGGCGGCGACGCGGGCTGCAAACGTGGAGGCGTTGAGTTCATGCTCGGCATGAAGGATCAAAGCCATGTCGAGAGACTTGACGGCCACTTCATCAGGCTCTTTGCCGCTGTGAAGCAAATACAAGAAACTGGCTGCTGTAGAGTGATTCGGCTTCGGATCGACGACTTCGCGTCCGTTGCGAATGCAATCCCAATAAGCGACGATCGTCGGCATCTGAGCCGTCAAGCGGGTCGCCTTGCGAACGTTCGCTGCGCGATCGTTTTCATTGGCATCAGGATCGTACATGGAGAGCATTGATGTAGCTGTTCTCAGCACTTCCATCGGCACTGATTCTTTGGGCCACATCCTCATGGCCTTCACAACATCTTCAGGAAGCTTGCGATTTGCGCCGAGTTCCTTGTGCAGTTTGTCGAGTTCTTCTTTTACGGGCAAACGACCAAACCAGAGCAAATAAACAACTTCTTCATAAGTTGAGTGCTCGGCAAGATCGTCAATATCGTATCCACGATAAATTAGATGACCCTTCTCTCCGTCCACCTTGCAGATGGAGGATTCTGCTGCGATAACGTCCTCAAGACCTCGATTAACCGCCATAACCAGCTCCCACGAATCTATATGTCCTAGCTACAGATTTTATACACTAAATGACAACCAGACATGGGCAACCATAGTCTTATCTTCATGGTGTTGTCCTGCCTTAGAATTAGAGTGCAGTTCAAAGATCTGACGTGACTCCCAAGTCCGAACCAACGAAACCAATTTATGACAAGAAAGTCCAAACCGACTTCCAGCCAGGTGCCGAGCCCGACTCAGCGATTGAGTTCAAAACGAGAACTCAACCTGATTGCCGCGCTCGCCGCCAATCTGTCGAAGAGTGGGCTGAAACCATTGTCATCAGCGGTTTTGCTCTCTCTCGCTCAACGCGGTCTCATTCCTGACAAACTGAATGGAACGCCAGCCGGATTGCTCATAAAGCGGCTAGCCGCGTCATATTTCAACGTCACAATTGAGGAATCTGACACATCTGAATTAGCCAATTGCCTCGCACAAAACGATGCAGGAAACGAGCAAGGACTAATCGACTCCGTGCTTTTAGATGCCGATAATTTTGCCGAAGTCGAACAAAATCTCGAACGCTTTAAATCGATTGAAACGATCCTCCTGGAACCGATTCTTTTGAAAACGATTGCCGATCCACTCTTCTGCGGCTGGCTCTATCAGACCATCCTGATGGGACGAGACGACTACTCCCTTTCCAGAAAGGAACGATCAACAAGCGGAGTTTCTCGGATCACTCAGTGGTTCACGCCAAATTGGATCTGCAAATTCCTCTTGGATGAGTGCTTCAACGACAGTTCTGCCGATAGCAAAAATGTTAGCAAGAATGGGTCGTCTCGTACGACTGAGCCTGTCACATTCCTGGATTCGGCTTGTGGTGCCGGTCACATCCTGGCACCCGCCCTGGTGAAACTTCTGACAATGCGATTGTCCGATTCGAATGTTTCTGACAAATCGAAAGTCTCTGACACAACCAACGTTTATGACAATACGAATGCTCATGCCGAATCGGCATATGACGTCAAATCGACAGACGAAATCCGAAACCACTTCGTCAAAAACTATGACGAGCAAGAAATCTCCATGCACCTATCAGAAGTTCTCAGCACTCAATTGTACGGCTGCGACCTGGATCCTCTTATGGTGAGGCTCTCCGGACTTGCTGTCTATCTGACCTGCAGAGATATTAGCCGAAGTGCACCGCTGCCGATACCACTCATTTTTTCATTTTGCGATGTACAAGAAATTCGTAATCGACAAGAAAACACAACGCGAAGTTCCGGTCAAGACACTTCAACGCGCGGTTCCCAGATTGATGACAGCGGGGATAAACAAACAGAGTCGAATTCGAACGCCGATAATGGAAGCCTAATCTTATCCTTAGATCCGCGACCGTCAGATGTTCTGCTTCGACGAATCGACGGCACCACAACGAGCCTCGATTGTTTGCCGAAAACTTATGACATGCAGTGCTTAAACCCGCCATACCTCAGCCATCGACTAATGCCGAAGGCATCCGCGTCGTTTCTCAGACAAAATTATGACGGCAGCCAGTACGATTTATACACCGCATTTTTGGAACTGAGCATTCGACTAATGGCACCACATAGTCGCCTTGCTCTGATATGCCAACAGAGCTTCCTGAGCACCAGCCGATTTGAACATCTGCGCCGGCAGCTCGTAGAACGTTGTCATATCAACAGCATTGTTCAGCTCGGAGCCGGTGCGTTTGCCAGTCGTGGTGGTGAAAAAGTCAGCAACGCCATTGTTTCTCTGAGCCGAAGAACCACAGGCGAAGACACGCATCAAATGAGCGTTTACAAACTTGTCTCGGTGTCGGCAAAGGAGCAAGCGGAACAAGACGGTGTTGGGGGCTATGTAAAAGAAACATTTTGCCAGACTGAACTGCTAACGACTACCCGCATGGTTCCCGGCTTTCCACTGGTGCCGTTCTGTCCAAAAGAAGTCGCGATACTGTTTCAAACGCATCCGACTATCGCAGACAGCGACAACGAAATAATTCTCACAAACGGGCTATTCACTTGCGACAACAAGCGCTTTGTGCGCCATTTTTCAGAGGTCAGTGCACTCGGTCAAATTCCTTTCGTACCGTACGACAAAGGCGGTGGACAGAAATGGTTCAGCACAACTCCATACATGTTGGAGTGGTCAAATAACGGCGATGACATCCGTGAATTCAGACTGCAACGTGGTCAATCCAAAGCCCTACCGGGAGAGCGTTTCTACTTCCAGCACGGGATCACGTATTCATACATCGGAACGCGAGGTTTCAAAGCAAGATTGCTTTCGCCTGGTAGCGTATTTGATATCGCAAGTTCGGCAATGTTCAGCGAGAGAATCGATTTATTTTATATGCTCGGATTTTTGAACTCTTCGCTAACCCGCTTCATCCTGGGCATGCTAAACCCGACCGTCAATTTTCAGATCGGCGATCTTCGGCGACTTCCGTTTTGCGTACCACAGGAAACAGTCGAACAAGAAGTGGCGCGACTGGCAAAGGAAGCCGTGGGGTTAGCCCGCGAAGCGGAAACATTCGACCCGTCCTCACCAGCTTACAATCAAGCTCTCAAGGGAGCAGCCACCGATTCGCGAATAGCTGTGATCAACCAATCCGAGCTGCGATTGCAAAACGCAATTGACGAAATCATCTTCGATTTGTACAAAATCACCAGCACCACCCGCGATATCATTCGCGAGAACGAATGGGTGTGCCGGACCCAGGGGGACCTCATAGCGCGGGGCCAGCGCTCAATCTAAAGTTGGTCGAAAACTGGGCAGGCGCTGCGCTCAGATTTCTATGCAATAATCAGGTTTTGCCTTAACCGTCAGAAGTGATTTGTTCAACCAATTCTTTCAGCACACCTTCAGCTTTATCGTTCTCGATCTGACAGGTACCGGCTTTCTCGTGGCCGCCGCCGTTGTACTTCAAACAGAGTTCGCCGATGTTCGTTTTCGATGAGCGATTGACAATCGACTTACCGATTGCAAATACGGTGTTCTGCTGTTTCAGCCCCCAGAGCACGTGTATGGAGATGTTCGTGTCCGGATACATCGCGTAAATCATGAATCTGTTGCCGGCAAAGATGGTTTCTTCACCCTTGAGATTCAGCACAATCAAGTTTTTATGAACAGTGGAACAACGTTTCACCTGGTCTTTGAACTTCTCGGCTTGTTCGTTATAGAGCTCAACTCTCTCGACAACATCAGGCATCTGCATGATTTCTTTGATGTCGTGATCTTTGCAAGCGTCGATCAGCTCCATCATCAAATTGTAATTCGAGATCCGGAAATTTCTGAAACGACCAAGACCTGTGCGCGGATCCATCAAATAGTTCAACAGAACCCAGTCAGTCGGATCTAAAATTTCTTCCTTGCTGAACTGTGCCGCGTCCGCCTTGTCGACGGCAACCATCATGTCGGTCCACTTTGCCGGGAATTTATCCAGACCGCCGTAGTAGTCGTAGACCACTCGCGCAGCCGACATGGCGTCCGGATCAATAATATGATTTTCTTTCTTGTTTTTGACGCGGATGGTTTCACTCAAGTGGTGGTCGAAAGCCAGATGCACGCCATCAACATAAGGGAGGTTCGTGGTTATGTCACGATCGGTAATCTCAACCTTTCCGTCTTGCATGTCTTTGGGATGAACAAACAGGATGTCATCAATCATGTTCATGTGCTTCAACATCACGGCACAGACCAGTCCGTCGAAGTCGCTGCGGGTCACAAGTCTATATTTTGTGGCGTTCTGGGTCGAATTTGTGGAAGTTGTCATCGCTCTCTCCGTAGCCTCTACGCGCGCTCATAGTACTTAGTAAATATGCGCTTGGATGAAAATTGAATGCCCCCTTTTTTGACCGAATAAACCTCAGAGGCAATTTCCGGTAGAATTAGCCTTGGCACGTTCGACCGGAGGCTCTCTTGCAAGAACAATCAGGACACTCGCCCTTTCGCCAGGTGGCACCACTGGCGGTACTGGTAGCGGCAATGTGCTGCGCATCATATTGGGCAACACCGTTAGTTGCGGAATCCGTTTTTAAAACCGAGCACACCATAGATGGTGGCGCGTTACCGAGTCCGGGTTATGATGAAATCACCGATCCCAAGACGGCATTGGCGTTTTACAACAAGGCCAATGTGCACTATCACATCGGCGACACAAAAGGGACGATAGAAAATTGCAACAAATCGCTGGCGCTCGATCCTCACAATGCCGAGGCATTATTCCTTCGCGCTTCGGCATATCTTGACGATGAGAAGAACAAAGAAGGTCTGAAAGACGTCAACAAAGCTATTCAACTCGATCCGAAAAATGCCGAGTATTACCTGACTCGTGGTCGTTGTTTCACGATCATGGACAACGCGACCAGGGCGATTGAAAACTACACCACAGCAATCAGTTTAGACAGCACTAACCCCGCCACATACTGTGCGCGCGCATATCTGCTGGGCGCTTCAAAAAAACCGCAACAAGCAATTGAAGATTTAACCGTGGCGGAAAAACTCGATCCAAGAGATGCGTGGGTCCCCTTTCAGAGAGGAAACGAAAAGCTTATTCTGGGCGACAAACAAGGCGCCATCGCAGACTACAACAAATCCCTTGCTATAGATTCTAAATACACGCCGGTTTACTTCAACCGTGGACGCGTGCTTTGCGAATTAGGCGACAGGATTCAAGGACACAAAGATCTCGATAAGGCCATTGAAACAAACGCCAAAGACGCCTATGCCTACCGCGTTCGTGCACTGGTTCTTCTTGAAGAAGGAAACACAAAGCTAAGCGAACAAGATTCAATGAAGGCATTGGAACTGGAGATTCAGGACGAGAAAGATATAAAAGCTGGTAAGAAGAAAAAGAAAAAGCGATACGAAGTTATCAAAGACCCGCTTGTTTACAAGTTCTGTGCCGACACAATTCAGCAAGAGCAGAAGATTTTCGGTGCGGCAAAAGTTCCGATTAATCGATTGTATATTTGTTATCGAACCGGCAGATCGTGCCAAACGACGATGGTTGACGAAAAACGCGGCATCTTCGTGATTTGCATGGCGAATGACTCAAGCGTCGACATCTACTATTTCAGCCTCGTTCACGAATTGATGCACCTGCTGAATACCAGACTGGCAGACCCTTTCATCGAAGGATTGTGCACCATGTTCGTGGACCACACAGATCCACCAAGCCAGCGCAAATTCAAATTGTGGTCAAAACGATATCAGCGAGGCGTGCTTCGGCTGCCGTTTTACGCAGAAACGTACTTGATGACCAAAGACCTGGAAACCGAATTGACGTTGGAGGGACTTTCGCAGATCCTGAGGTACAGGGCGAAACACACCGGCTCCAAAGACTGGGAACACATCGATTCCGATGCCTGGTTAGCCTCGCTACCGGAACCAAAGCGCACTGCCGCTCGAAACATCATTGCCAAATATGCCGACGTAATCGAAGATCACCTGCCTGACGACGGTGCGTATGGCTTTGCAAGACCATCCGGAACGAAGCGCAAAGATGGAAAGGTCAAGGACCAGTACGGCAAAGACATCAAACAGCCAGGTGTTCCGGAAACTGAAAGCGCGAAGGAAAAAATCCGAAAGTTGCAAGACCAACGAGAGCGCAACTTGAGATGGCCGCTCGATAATTTGCGTGATGTGGCGCCTGAAAAAGACAGCGATCCAGCCGATAAAAAACCGTCAAGTCCGAAGCCACAAGTCTATCGGCAAACATCGTTGCGCGAAGACTTCAGTTTTGTGAGATAGAGAGTTACTTCTTAGTAGGCATGCGAGGACGCTCACGTTCCGGTGGCACCGTCCGTGGTTGCTGAGGCTCTCGTGGTCGCCCGTCGCGGCGAGTTCCCGGTGGTCCTTGCTGCGTCCACTCTGGAGGCGCCTTCTGCTGCGGTCGCTCCGGACCCTGCGAATTTGGCAGAGGCGGTGTGAGCCAGACTCTTTCAGGAACTGTATCGCTAGGCGTGGAGCCCGTTTTACCAACAATTTCTTCGCCGGCCGGCGTGATGATGCGGCGCTTCTCGCCCTGGCTAATGATGACGGTGCCCGCGGGAAGCTGCTTTCCTTCATTGGTGAATCTGCCATCGTTATTACCGATCAAATCCACTTTCATCGGAAACGCTCTTCCAGTCGGCTTCCAAATTGGATTCTCAGCTGTTCCTTCTTGTTTGTATTCCAGCCATGAATCGGGATTGTCTCTAGCTGGAGCCATTTTAATCGGCTGCCCGCCTGCAGGCGTGACGATTACTTCAGTTGGAATTTTGCCTGTTTTGTCGTAATTGACGTCAATCAGCGAATTGTCTTTTCTGGAATGATGCATCTCTACTCGTGGAACACCTTCGGCATTCCGCGATGTAATAGTGATTCTGTCGCTGTTTCCTTTTTTAGGATCGGCATCCCACGGGCGTCTTAGCGTAGTGCCGTCGCCATAAGTTTCAAACGCGTCTCCCGTATTTCGATCGTAAGTCGAGATAAATTCTTGACCACGCTCATTGCGAACTCGCGTTTCACCGTTGCCATAAACATTATATTGCCGGCCGGTTGTGTGATCGATTACGACATCGACGGTTTCTTTGCCTTTCTCTCCTGGAGCCAGTTTCGGCATGAAATCTTTCATCGGTTTATCTTGAACAAGCTGATTGCGATTAGCCAACATTTCTTGTTGAACTTTCGCTCTTTCCTGCGGATCAGCAAGTCTTGCCGGATCAGCCGGAGTCATCAGTTGTTTCACTTTAGCGATTTGATCTTCTGGAAGAGACTGTCCAGGACCAGCTTTGAATTCAAACCAGCCAGTGTTGTTTTTGCGAGTCGTATCAGGAATGTCTGAAATTCGATGACCGAATTCGACCGCCTTACCGTTTCGATCGCGAACAGTATAACTCAAGAGCCCGTCATCACCCTGGTTTTGACCTCTGTCGCGAAACTTGTCGGATGAATATTCGTAATCGATTTGTCTGCCATCTTCCATCCGCACGGAGCGAATCGGATTCACCGGATATGGTGCCAAGTTTGCGTCCGGGCTAGACGCCATCACGGTTCTGTCGTCGCGTTTGATCATCCGTTTATTGGAGTCAAGCACACCATAGCCATCTTTATCGAGATAGTCCAAGCGCAGATCCGATCTGATTGCTACATCAGTTCGCCCAGCCAGTCTAGGTTCGACTGCCATTGTTCCATCACGCTGCCGGCGCTCGATGCGCAGGCTGCCGTCCGGACCTTTGATGCCGCGCTCAACTAATTGCACTTCGTTCTTTTCGTTTTTCCGTGTCACATCGTAGCTATCGACTTTTCCGTCAGCGCCGAATTTGAAAGCAAACTTGTCGCCTTGCGGCGTGTTCACTTCGAACTTACGTCCGGCATTATCAAACCTGGTGATGAAGCCTTCGTAGTTCGTTTCCGCTAAACGACCGTTGTTGAATTTCTCGTACGATCCGTCAGGAAAGGTTCGGTTGGCAATTCTATAGGTGTTGTCGACGCGGTCATAATATTCGCTGACGCGCGTGGGGTAGGTTCGTGTCAGACCTTTTTCTGACGGAACATCCACTGTCATATCCGGATTGACCAGGATCCTGGTGTTGCCAATCATGATTGGTGTGGGCTCGCCTTTCGTCAGGCGACCACGCCCGAGCGGCTTACCATCGGCACCAATGACATCGACCATGTTTCCTCTGGGGTCAATACGCACAGTATTGCCGCCTACCGTCGGAATCTCGGTCCATGAAGCTTGTCCAGCTTGCTGTGGTCGGTCAACGCCCTGTGGTTGGTCGAAATACCGCCCGCCATCATTGCGCGACCAGGTCTGCGGCTGCGGACCGTCAGCGGCTGCCAGAGCCAGATTGGTTCTAGCTTCGAGCCCGACGCTATTCGGATTGGTGTCGTTATCTGCGCCGGTATCACCGACATCAGGTCGATCGCCTCTAGCCATAGCTATAACTCCTCAAACTAAATGTGATCGCAGCGAGCGAAAGGCACTTTGTAGTAAGTTTTATTCCCTCTCGGCTGTCTTGCAAACCCCGTATCGCTGAACTGGTGAGCAAGAACCCCTTGGGATCACTCTATAAGATAACTATCTATCTGTAGATGGGAGAAACCGGGGGCTCTGGATTAATTTTTGAATTCAGGGCGATTCGAGCGCAAATTGCCCGCAGGTTGTTGCGAAATTTTGCCCAAAAGGCAGCTGCAGTTTCAATATCACTCGCTTTAAAGGCCGGGCTGAGGTTTCGAAGTGGTCTGACCTTTCGAATGGCGGTCGTCGTCATCGTCTTCGTCAGCTTCATCGCGCATCCAGCTGAGAACCTGCTTGAAACTGTCCCTGCGCAATCGTTGTTCCAGCTTCGTGGAAATTCGACTGAGCAGATCTTTTTGATTGACCGCAATGCTGATGATTTTGTAGCTGCCTGAACGATTGCTCAATCGCCAGATCACGCTGTCTTGCTTCCTCCCAACAGTCATCAAGGTTTTGATGTATAGATTGCCATTCAAAGGCGACTGCGATTTATATGAAATCTCCGCTTTATTGAAAATTCGATGCCACCGCTTGTAGTACCGCTCCTCGATTAGTTTTCGAAAGGTTGAAGCGAACTCGCTTCTCTCAACTGGTTTCAGCTTTTCCCAATGTGAGCCCAGCGCAATCTCAGACATCTCTTCGTAGTCGATTGCTGACGCGGCTTCTTTGAACACCGCCGGACTGGCTTCGTTGCCGTGCCAGACGGAAAACAAGTTGACTACTTTCTCAACAGTCGGTTTGCCTGACGTGTCATTGAGCGCATCGGCAGAGGAGGAGCACGCAACCAAGATAGTGAACAGGGTGGAGAGAACTAACGGCGCGGCACTAGCGGCAACGAACTTTGACAAGCGAAGGGACATTATGATACCCGTGATGGAACCGATGTTTAGCGCGACCCTCAAATCTCGAGGTTTGCAAAACCTGATCGAGCCCTCTTTATTTATATAGCGCATGCGGAGGCTTTGCTCAACCGAAGATTGATCAGTCGCTGCGGATTTCGGTCAGGGGCACCGATACGTCAAACATCTAATCAGACACAGCGTCAAAGACAGGGATTGCTGAGTCGGCTAAAGAACGATTCGTTATCGAATTCGGTTTGGAAGCGACTGAACACAATTGCAAGCCGCTGAGCGCAACTGCATGCTGTCTGAACGCAACTGCAGGCGGGCGAACGCGAACGCTCCTTGAGGCTCCCTCTAAAGAACAGCCTGTCGGTGTTTCAACAACTGTGTCGCGATCAACAGTCCGCCCACCGACCAACACATCAGAACGAAGATGTCGAGCCCGTAATTCGCCGGGGTCGACAGCATCACGCCTTTGAATGCATCGGCTGCATAATACATCGGAAAGCCGCGAGCGAACGCCTGTTCCCAGGCCGGCATTCCGTCCACTGGCACCATGATGCCGGAAACAAACATGACGGCCACTCCAAAAATCGAAATTACCATCGTGTAAATTCGAATGGTTCTGAGCAAACATGCGACGCCGAGACCGAGACAGGTAAAGCAAAACATACTGCAGAGAGTGACACCAACTAGACCAGGTAAATTGTGCCCGAGTTGAAAGCCCACAACGGGTGATGTGAGCGCCAGCGCGATCCACACTACGAGCGAAGCTTCAGCCGTCACCGTAAATATTTTAGCGATGATGGCAGAACGCAAACCGTTTGGCGTAAGAATAATTTGGCGATATGTCTTTTCCATCCACTCGTAAATCCAGGAGAAGCCCAGATTCATGCAAGCCAGAACATAACAAAGATACGCCACCAAACCCGGTGTCACATAGTCACGCAAACTAAAGCTTACCGGAAACATAGTTTCCGAATTAATCGGGATACTCAAAGCCCCCGAATGTTGTGACAAAACGTTCAAAAGCCCCATGGAGATTTGTTCATCGACAAGCGGATTGTAGCCCTCTGTCAGAATTTGCACGGAGTCTTCAATCAGGTCTTGCTGCACATTCGCTAAGGCGATTATCTTGCCCTGAACCAGGTCACTCTTAGCTTGATCGAGATCTTTGTAGTTTATGACTTGAAACTTCTTTGACGCTTCCAGCTTCTCTTCCAGATCGCTTACTTCAGAAGGATCATACAATCCGAACGGCATTTGTGCCACACCGGATATGGTGTCACCAACAAACACGATAATTAGCACCGCCAATAGCGTGCTCGAAAAGAAGTACAACGGCCGTCTTGCCCATTGCACCAGGTCTTTCCGAATGATAGCGAAAATTGCATTCATTAGTTCAATACAATTTCCTTCTGGTCATTGGCGATCGCAAGGAAAACTTCTTCCAGGTTAGGCTCACTGGTGGCAAATCGAGAGAACGAGACATCATTTTCCGACAGCCACGTCAGAATCGATTGCAGGCTTTCGACCAATCGCGTGTCGCTCGCCCTGCTGACGCTAATGGTGTTTCGCAAAGCGTCGTATTGAGCGTCGCCACCGAACCGGGATTGAAACTCACTCATGATCGCTTGCAACTTGGTGTGATCGGGAAACTCTGTTAGTCGGATCGCAATTCCACGGATGCCTTTGATCTTGTGACGCAATTCTTCAATCGTTCCTTCAGCAACAATCTTGCCACCACGGATGATACCAACGCGATCGGCCAGCAGTTCCGCCTCTTCGAGATAGTGCGTGGTGAGAAGTACGGTCACACCCAACGTCTTCAATTCTTTCAAAGATTGCCAGATCTGCCTCCGCGCGGCTGGATCAAGTCCAACAGTGGGCTCGTCCATAAACAACACCTGGGGCGAATGCAACATCGCACCAGCAATTGTGAGCTTGCGTTGCATGCCACCGGAGAACTCGCCGGCGCGGTCGTTCATTCGATCCAACAACTCAGCTCGTTGCAACAGCTCCAAAATTCTTTGCTTAGCGATAGCAGGGGCGATACCATGCAAATCAGCGATGAACTTCAAGTTCTCGTACGCAGTCAATTCGTGATAGATGGCGACATCCTGCGAGACGATGCCGAAGCATCCTTTCGCCTTCTCCGGATATTTCCGTCCATCAAAGCCGCAGACTTTGAACGTTCCGGAAGTTGGTTTCAACAACGTCGTCAGCATGCTGATGCTGGTTGTTTTGCCAGCACCGTTATCGCCCAGCAGCGCGTACAGCTCGCCCGGGTAAACTTTGAGATTGAGCTTATCGACTACGGTTCTCTTCCCGAAGGACTTGCTCAGATCGATTGTTTCGATCGTCGGTTCAGACAATTTGTTATTTGCTCGTCGCCGCCAGGAGATTGGATCTTTATCTTAGCTGGTTGAACCATATCCGCAAAACAATCCTGACAGTAGGGACATTACCAGACACGCAAGCTTAGGCTTCAGATCAAGTCCGCAACCCAGACCCAAAGGCGAAACTGAAGCTGTCACCTCGCTGTCAGAACGAAGGAATTGTCATAAAGTAGGAACTCCGTAAGTTCGACAGTTGCTGAGGCGGCGTGCCTGAACGAAGCGCCTGGAACAGCCGGAGCGCCTGGTTATTAAATTTACTGTCTGCAGAGTTGTCAGAAAAACGGGCATCTTTCATGACCGCCTTAAATGATCAAAAATATGACCGTCTTCCCCAACCAAAGTCTAGCACTCAGAACCTGACGTCGTCGGAGGCGCGCCACACGCTCTGAGAATGCTGTCCGTATGCGAAACTTTGAAAACTTTGTAGACCGTCGGCCGAATGTTTCTTATCGCGATGTCGTGTTTTTTCGACTCAGCTCGGAGCAATATCTCCTCCAGCCATTCGAGACCCTCTACCGTGATAAACGTGCAAGTTCTGAAATCGAGAACGATATTTTTCTCGTCGGCAGCGAGGATGCGCTCCACTTCTTCCAGACCACGATCCAGCGATCCGGCCACGAGAATGGTTTCACTCGGCTCAATCTTGGTTGTATTCTTTTTGGTAGCCATTGCTTTTCCTCTAAACGCATAAGACTGGTTATCTAAATCGCTTCCGCACATTGAAGCGAGCACCACGGATAGTGCCGACTAAGCGCGCTCGCGCGGTGGGAACGAAGTGGTCAGAAGTTTGACGATGTCTTCTCCCGGTGGATAACACGGGTTGGTTTTCAACGCCATATCTTCGAAAGAAGCGATGGCGACTGTTGGAATAGCTTCTTCAAACTTTTCAGGTGTAATTCCAAGTTCGCTGATGGCGAGCGGCTGTCCGGTGGTTCGACCGAGGTCGTAAATTGCTTGCTTGAGAGCGAGAATTGCACTGGCAACTTCTTCAGGCGAACCTTCGGCTCCACTTTGCTTGTCTACAAGACCGAGGAAACGTGCGGCTCTTGCGTATTTCTTATCGGCAATCCACAATGGATAGTTAGGAACAGCAATGAATTTTCGTGGAATCGCTGCGTTATATCCAATGGTGGTCAGCAAGAACACACTGTTCGCCCTGCCGTGCGGAATATCGAAGTAAGCGCCCAGACTGTGAGCCAGCGCGTGGTTTAAGCCGACCGAGGCATTGCCGATCGCCATTCCGGCAAGAGTCGCAGCGTTGTGCAACTTGTGGCGCCAGAGCACTTCATTTGGTTTTTTCAGCGCTTCAGGTAAGGCTTCGAATATCAATCTCATCGATTCCAGAGCCAGTCCATCAGTGTAGTCCGACGAGAAAGTCGAAACCAGGGCCTCGAGTGCGTGAGTCAACGCATCAAATGCGGTATCACGAGTGATCTCGGGCGGCAGACTGCGAGTCAGGTTGGCATCGATGATTGCGACGTTCGGCAAAAGAATTTCGTCAACGAGCGACACCTTACGGTTTCTCGCTTTATCTTTGACGACAGCAAATGGTGTAACTTCCGAACCGGTTCCCGATGTAGTCGGGATGGCAACCAGTTGTGTCTTTTGGGTCTTCGGAAATTCAACGATTCGATGTCTGAAATCGAGAAAGTTGACCGACAATTCCTTGACGTTCAGATCAGGGAAGTCATAGAACAACCGAATGACTTTGGCGGCGTCGAGAACAGAACCGCCACCCAGTGCGATGATCGTGTCCGGCTGACTGAGTTTCATTGCTTCAACTGCACGTTGAATTTCAGCAAAATCAGGCTCGACACCGATGTCACTGAAGACATCGACGCGACAATTGGCAGGCATGCGTTCGGTAACCATGGCAAGATGACCGCGTTTTGCGGCAGAACGCGATGTGATAACAAACGCGGTTCTTGTATCGAGATCGCGAAGATGATCGATACTGCCCGGATTTATGTAAATGTTCTTGGTGGTTTGGAAACTGAGCGTGTAATTTTTTCTACGAGGAACACGCTTGTAATTCATCAAGTTCTTGATGCTGACGTTGTCTGAAGTGATGTTGCCACCACCGGTTCCGCAGCCGAAACTCAGAGTCGTTGTCAAATTATTGTAGACACCACCGAGACCGCCTATCGATGTCGGGCAGTTGACGATGACGCGACCAGCATTGATTGCCAGCGAGAATTGTTCGATTGCGTTTTCGTCCTGACTGAAGATTCCAGCCGTGTGACCGGTTCCACCTGAATAATTGATGTCGAGGGCGCGGTTGATGCCGTTCTCGATTGAATCAACGACCACATATCCAAGCACCGGCATCAGTTTTTCAACTGCCAGCTTGTGATAGCGCAGCTCGCCGTCCAGCCTGCACAACAGCATTTTGGTATCTTCAGGAACGTCGATACCGGCGGTGTCGGCTATCAACTTAGCCGGTTGTCCGACCAACTTGTAGTTCATCCCGCCGGTGCGTTCGTCGACCGCGACATTGGCTACTTTGGTGACTTCTTCAGGGGTGCAAACGTGGCATCCGAGGCGCTTGAATTCAGCCAACAACTCATCGGCTATCTCCTGGTCCATCACCAGAGTTTGCTCAGACGGGCACTCTGTGCCGTTATCAAACGTTTTAGAAATAATGATGTCCATTGCAGCAGATCCGACTGCGGCAGATTTGTGGACATAAACAGGAGTGTTGCCCGAACCAACGCCCAGCGCGGGCTTACCGGAACTATACGCGGCTCGAACCATGTTGGTTCCGCCAGTTGCCCAGATCAAATCGACTTCCGGATGAACCATCATCTTCTCAGTCTCACGGCGCAATCTAGGCGACTTTTCCACCCAGCCGATGAAGCCTTTCGGCGCTCCGGCAGCCACGGCAGCGTCATAAACGATTTTGGCAGCCATGTTACTTGAATTCGCGGCCATCAAATGCGGGCTAAAAATCAGGCAGTTGCGCGTTTTTGCACAGGCAATACTTTTAAAAATGACGGTCGAAGTCGGGTTGGTCACTGGAGCCAGAGCGAGGATAACGCCCATGGGCTCGGAAATTTCCACCATGTTGTCTTCGGGAAATTCGCGAATGATGCCAACCGTTTTCTTATCGCGAATCTGCGCATAGAGAAATTCGGAGGCGACATAGTTTTTCAAAATCTTGTCTTCTGTACAACCCATGCGGGTTTCCAGATGAGCAGCTTGGGCGAGCACAGCGGCGTTTTCAATCGCAGCGATAGTCATCGCCTTGACGATAGCGTCCACTTGCTCCTGACTGTATTGCGTAAATACAGCTGCGGCCAGCCTTGCCTGCCGAACCAGGTGCTCGACTCTTTCGTCTAGCCCTACTTCCTTATCACTGATTTCGGTTGACATAGTCGACCCTCATTGCAAAAATCCAACTTTCCGATTGCCGTTTTGTCACGGTAGGCCTCCGTTAAACGGCTTATTCAATTGATTTTCTTCGACGACTAAACTGCTGAACGACTCATGGTGACTGCATGTTTAGCATCAGAAAAACTTTGGCGGCGCTTCATCTAGTGGGATGAATTGCGCAGGGCGCGCGCACGACAATACCAAGTGTATGGCAAAAGCACTCAAAAGGGCCCGATGATCTTAAACCTTTTACAAAGATAGTTATACTTATACGATTCGCCGGGTCGGATAGACCACCAATCACATGACTCAAACGAGCGCACAGTTGACTGTTTCCATTATGTGACTACGATCCGGCTGACGGATCTGACAATTTTGGCGAAAGCGGCTTATTACTAAGTCGCTCTGTCTCGTTCAAGACACAACGACGCTCAAAAACTCTTCCCGGTACGAGCGTACTTTCCCCCTTGTACGTATGCATGCGTCTACTACAATAACCTCGGCGCCTGGTGCGTCGATTTACAAAATGGAACTACAGCCCAAAGGCTTGGGACTTTGTCGTGGCGGCGATGGCAAATCAAAAAACAACACTGAACGACTCTCCTCGAGAGAGTCAAATTCGAAACTATCAAGCGAATATAGCGCTGGCACTGACGGTGGCTTTAGTCTCACCGTTGGCTTCAATGGGCAAACCATGCCAGGCGGCAGATTTCAGGCACGCCAAGAAAATAATCGTGCCGGCATCGAACATTCCTCGGCGTTACGATTACAGCTCCAGTGGCGGGCGAGAATCAAGCCCACCTTCAGGATACGAATCTGACAGCAGCTACGGTGCTGGAAATCAAAACCAGTCATATGGTGGTATGAGTTCGACCTCCACCTCAGGTTCCTCCAAAGTCAGTAAGTATGGTCTGGTACCGCCACCACCGCCAGTGACACCAAGTTTGTTGCCGTCCAGTATGGCGAGCGATGTGCCACCGCCACCCCACGCACCATCTCTGGTGTCGCGTCCGGCTCCAGCTTCAGCCAACGCCCGGCATTCCGCAGGCAACTTCCAGCAAACCAGTGGCGATCCGACTCGTTCTAATACTTTGACTCGTCATGTCGTCAATGCCAAAGCAAATAAAATCGGAGCGGAGAGTGCCATCATCAGCCAGATAACGGCACAGGCCGACGCGCTCGCCAAGGAAGGCAAGCTGCAGGAGGCTCAGGATCTGCTCGAGAAATACGAGAAGAATTATCCAAAAAATATGACTCTCGACCACAAACTTTCCGAAGTCAGTTTGGAACGCGCCAAGTATTACATTCGCAAAGACGATTATGTGGAAGCCGGAAAACAGGCTCGCATAGCCCTTCATCACAACAGCAGCAATACCGAAGCCAAAAACGCGCTAGAACAAGTCTTGCGGCACCATGGTGTCGATCCGAATCATGCCGTCTCACGAGTCAAAATGGGCGACATGCTGTTCTCGCAAGGCAAGCTCAAAGAAGCGCGCGTCGAGTACGATTCAGCGCTGAAAATTCATCACTCCGGTGAAGCATATATAGGTCTAGGAAATGTAGCCTTGAGAGAAAATAAACTCAAGGAAGCCAAATCGCACTACCAGCTCGCGCTCGAGAAAGAACCTGAATCGTCAGTCGCTCTGCGGCAGTTGGGCATCGTCAGATATAAACTCAAAGATGTGGTTGGGGCAAATGCCGATTTGAGTCGCGCCTTGGTTCTCAATCACGAAGACAAACACGCCGGACAAACCCTGATCGAACTATGGCAACGCCAGGTGTCGATGCGTCCAAACGATGCCAGCTCGCACCTGGGATTGGCGCGCGCCCATCAGCTCGCAGGCGATCTCAAGTCAGCACAAAACTCATATCGTACTGTCGTTTCCATCGACGCGAATCATCCTAATCTTCCCGCGGCGCGACAGAGTTTCAAGCTCGCGCTAGCTCGACAAGAAGCGCAAAAAACATATGACGCCGCCAAGACTCTCGACGCCAGCGGCGCACTGCCAGAGGCTTACACGAAGGCGGGCGAAAGCGTGTCGCTCAGTCCCGGCGACGTCAAGTTTCGGCATTATCAAGCTGACCTAGCTGAGCGACTCGGCAATTATCCCGACGCCAAGCAACTATATATTGAAATTCTCAGGCAAGACCCTAAAAATTTAGTGGCAGCTCAAAAAATCAAATCGCTGTCAGAACTGCTATCGGCCGGTGATACAGCACAGTCTCTTAGAGGACCGCTTAATTCCGCGCAAGGTTTGCAAGCTCAAGCAGGTTCGCTAGGCGCACCACTGGCGATGCCAGCCGATCAAGGCGCAACTGGAGGATCTATTACCGGTCTGCCTCGTTTGAGAGGCGAAGGTCCGGCACTGTCAACGCTTCCGGGAGCACCGGGCGCGAAGCCGCCGTCGGCTGATCCGGTCAACAGCATGAGCGGTTTTCTTGGCGATCTTCGCAATTTTATGGTTGTGCAGAAGAAAGAACTTCAGAAACAAGAAGATAATGTCATGGAAGCGGTCGGACATAAAGCGAAGTCAGACAAGTCTTCATCTCTGGCAGCCCTTGATTTACCGCCGTTGTCGTCATCTTCATCAGCCGATACGGCTCTTCCAAAAAATCTGATCTCGTCCGATGACGTGCAGAAACTTTTGGCGAGCACAGGCACTGGATCGTCGTCATCTGCCCTGGGCAGTGCCGCTTCCAGTGCGCCTATGACAATGCCACCACTTGACGGTGTGCCAATCGGTTCTCTGGCAAGCCGACTGCCAGCTGGTTTATCGTCGCAAGACATTGGCAGAATACTGGGCAGCCAGGGGATTTCAGGTCTCTCGCCCGGAATGTCCGGACTAGCCGCCGCTAATCCACCATCGTCAATGGGCTCGAATAATTCCTCTTACGCACCTCAATACAATTCCGGAAATTCTTCGGTCGGTGACTCAATTTTGAGTTCTCCTCGAGATTCAGAAACAGTACTGAAAGTGGCAAACGCGCCGCTTTCCGACATGCCACCAGTGGCACCACCACGCTATGGTTCCGCACCAGGTGGAATCTCCGCCATGCCGCAATCAAACGCATATAGCTCCGCGCCGGCATCCGAGTATGCACCGCAAAGCGCGCCACCTATCGGAGCTGCGCCAAGGTTTTCACCAGAGCTTGTCGGACTGGCTGCCCAGGCCCAATCACTTTCACCGGAAGCTTTAGCAGGTATCGCCCGTTCGCTGGGAATGGAACCGGCGCATGTTTCCGCGTTAGCTGCCCAAGCTTTACAGCAGGCGCCTCACTTGATCAATGCCGCACCTGGAATGATCAATAAAGGTATCGCCCATATCAAGCAAGAAGACATCGACAAAATGGCGACGCTTCTGAAACATCACGTCGCGATGAGACAACAAGCAGCCGGCATCGTTCCGAAAGGCACCGCGTCTGACATTGTCACAACCAAAGCCACTCCGGAGCTGATCAAAAAAGTCGATCTGAAAAACACAGGTACTGCTTCAAAACTAGCATCAGCGAAAACCGGAATTCACACCACGGCAAAAACAATTGCATCTAAGACAGGGACAAAAACTGTTGCTTCGAAAACGACCAGCGCCAAAACCGCGTCAGCATCTAACAGCCTGTCGTCCGGTCAGCCAGCCAATGCAGCAAGCGTAGCGTCGGCAGAAAATTTCACTCAAAATAATTCCGGGGCAAGCGCGGGCTACAATGAGAATTCATTGCGTGCCGCGACCAGAAGTCCGCAGAATTTCACAAGTGGACAAAACAGCAGTGTGGTTCCACTCGGTCTTGCCGCAGCACCACTAGGTTTAGCCGCGTTACCGCAAGCTTTCAACCAGGGTGCGCGAGCCAGCGAAGCTCCGCAAAGTTTCAACAATGGAACGCAAACGAGCGCAGCGCCTCAGAACTTCAACTCCGATTCGCAAAGAGATCTGCAAAGCTATAACGAAGCTCCGCAAGTCAGCTCAGCTCCGTCACTTGGTAGCACGTCCTCTACAGAGTTCACTCCTCTATTCTCGGACTTCATTGGCGAAAGATCATCATCAAACCTTCTGCCAGCGCCACACCATGGGCATGCTCATCGGCTAAATCATCTCGAAGCTCAAAACAAGACATTACTTTCTCAGCTCGATGAAACTAAGAAACAGCTGGACGAGCTACGCGAATCGGTTGTGACAAAGCCAACCAAAGAATCGAAAGCAACGCGAAAAAAATTGAAGGCGTCAAAGTCGTCAACCAAAGGTTCGAATGCCGCCACCAATAGTGGTAGCACAAGCGTCGAGCCAATGATGGAAAACTCCTCGCCGCCGGTCTCGGGACAAGCCTATCCATCAACGTCGCCGGCTAACAATCCGGTGGCTCTCGCGTCAAACTATCCGGCTAACTCCGCATCTTCAAACGCGTTCGCGCCTCAGGCATTCGCCCCTAGTGCTGCTATGTCAGCGCTCGCGAACACCGCACCATCGACAGTTCCAGCCGGTCTCGACTCGTTCATCAATCTCGAACTTTCCGGCATCAACGTCAGACCCAAAGGTGTTCGACTGAATGTTGTTTTGCGAAACGGCACGAATCAGGATTTAGAACTGCCATCAAAAACGAAAGCAATCGTTCGCATGGTGGGCGCGCCGGATCAGGTGGCAGACGTGAGCTTCCCGGTCAAAGCAATTACACCGGGACAAGAAGCTAAAGGTTACATCAGCGTATCCGGTCATAAACTCGATCCATCAGCAGATGTGTTCATTCCGAAATTGATGAACACCGAAGCTGGTCAACGAGATGTTCATCTCACCGTTCCAATCTCAGCTTTGAGCAACATGCCGCACTAGTCGGTTTCGTGTGTCGATTATCGGTTTCTACTGCTGAAAAAAACGAATGTTGCACTTTGGCAGTCGCGATTTCAAATAGCGTCTCGTTATCTCATCCGCGGGCGAACCTATCTGCAAGCTACTTAAGCTCTGACAGCGTTCCAACACCTGCAAACCTCTTTTAGTCAGATGAAAGTTTCCACTGACCGACAGCTCTTTCAGTCCGGAAATTTTTGAGAGCCGGACTAGATCGGCATCATGCAGATTGCAGTTCTCAAGGCGGATGGACAGTAACTTTTTGCGAGATAACGCCTGGCATGTTCGCGTCGATAATCGAGGCGATGCATTGGCACTGAAAACCTTCAGCTTGGGCAAACCATCAATCACATCAGCGATAGCCTGATCGCTGAACTTGTTACTGTTCATGTGCAATCCGATCAGATTTTTGAGCTTCACAACTTCTTGCAGTGCACCATCAGTGATGCCTTCCATTCTGGTAATCATCAGCGACTCCAGCGATTGAATTTGTGAGATAAGCGTGAATGCCTTATCCGTCAGATGCGTGTTTGACACTGACAAGGAATTGATCGGCTTTCCGATAAGATGTGCGATGCCGTCATTCGAGATGTTCCAGCTACTTAAATCAATCACGGTTTCGCCTTCGTATACTAACTTCTTCAAGTCCGCATCGTCATTCAAGTTTTCGAGAGATTGAGCTGTCGTATACGGGATCGAATATTCGACTTTGCATCGTGGTGGCACTGCGGCGATCAATGCCTCCACGCCCGAAGATGTAACGCCCTTACATCCGGCGATGTAAGCAATTCTCAGATTCTTCAATTGTGCCAATTTTAGAAGCGATGCATTGTCGATATGAGCACCACTTATGTCGAGAATGGCCAATCGTTTCATCGTGGCAATTTGATCTATTTCTCGTTCCCCGACTTGGCAATAGCGCAACGTCAGACTGGCCAGTTTCGGCAATGCCGCTATCGGCGCCAGATTTGCGCCTTTTAGATTTATGTACTTGAGATAAATCGTTCTCAACTTGGGATGACCGCCAATACTGCCAATGATTGATGGTGTCAGATCCAGATTGGTTAGATTCACGGCATCAAGGTCCGGATTTCTGTTCAAAACTGCGGCGATGTCTGGGTTTTTCAAATTTGCAAGTGATAACAGATTGATCGATCTCAAAGAATTATTGCGTAGGAGGACGTTCAACCCCCTGGCTGAGAGCGGACCAGTATTGATGTTTACCGATTTGAGATAACCATCAGGCCATTTGAGTTTCTGAACGAATTCATCGGAGGCGCAGTTACCGGCAAGTAAGAGCGAGCCGTCTTCGAGTACGAACTGATCGGGCAGCTGCTCGCTTTGCACTTCGTGCAAGTTTTCCGCAAAGTCGACCATCGAATCGACAGATTGAAACGTGCGATTGTTGTAACTAACATCGCGCTGGAAAGTGCTGGAGATTTTCGGGATGTTCTTTGGACGCATCAGTTGAAACAATATAAGAGCTGCAAAACAAGTGAATGCGATCGCGGCAATTATGTAGAATCTCAAGGCACTGGAGCTGCGTTCGCTTTTACGCTCAGATTTTTTCTCGATTTCAACCCGAGCAAATTCGTTGGTCGACTGAATTGGTTCGATCTCGTCGACGGCCTCGGCCAATTCATCCATTGATTGAAAACGATTATCCGGCGATTTTTCAAGACATCTGCTTATCACCTGTTCTAAACCAGTGTTCGGAGGAATGTCCGACCGCAGGGCCGATACCAAGGGCGGTTGCATATTAGCGTGCATGTTCAACAATTGCAGAGCCGAATCCGCTTCGAAAGGAGGTTTACCGACCAGCATTTCGTACAATAAACAGCCGACGGAATAAACTTCAGAACGGGCGTCATATTCTCTCCCTTCGGCCTGGTCAGAACTCATATAGAGCGGAGTCCCCGCCAGGGTAGGGTTGCCGGCATTCTGCTCAGGCGATTGATCGCCACCTTTGCGGAACATCGCCACGCCGAAATCGATTAGAGTGACATCGCGCAAAAGCCCATCAATTGTAGACTCCACCATCACGTTGGCAGGTTTAATATCGCGGTGGAATATGCCATGGTCGTGCGCATTGGAAAGCGCATCGGCTATTCGCAGAGCCAGGTAGCGTGTGTCGTCTTGAGTCATGACGCCTACCTCTTTGAGGTAGGTATTGAGAGACAATCCGTTCAAAAACTCCATAACCATATATGGATGGCCACCGGATGTGATACCAAAATCGAGAATTTTGATAATGCCGGGGCGGTTAAGTTGTGCGGAGGCGCGCGCTTCGTTCTGAAATTGAATGGCTTCCTCGTGACTGAGAACGTTTAAAATTTTGACTGCCACCAGTCGTTTCAGCTGCCGGTCGTAGCACTTGTAAACAGCACCACTGGCGCCTTTGCCCAATCGGCGCAATGGTTTATATCGAGCCGAGGGAAACTCCCTTTCACTCAAAGGAGGTAACTCATCCTCGACTGCAGGTTCATTTGGCATGGTATTGCCAGCGGTGCGAGAGGGAGAACGATCGGCGCCCGGGCGGATAATATTGAGTTGAGTGAAACTTCTGGCAGAACCGGTTGCAGTGCCCGCCTCACCATCATCAGAAATCGAACCACCAGTATCGAAACCTGACCTTCCGTCAGTTCCTGCAATTCCGCCATTGGCGGATTCTTTGTTGCATCGACAAGCCTCTTGCTTGAAAATCCACTGAGTCAGGGAACCGGCGCGGCCGATCACACTTTTCTTCCCGCAGATAGAGCAGAAATCAACATCGGATTTGGATGATTGATTCAACAATTCAGCTTCTGTTGCCAGCGCCTCGCGCCCGCACATACAGTAGCCTTCTTCAAACACCCACTGCGTCAATGAGCCGGAAGACTGCTTCTTCGGCTTCTTGCATACATTGCATCTCAAAGCTGAGTCTTTTATTTCTTCACTCACGGTTCGCAGAGCCATCCGAGTCGCATCCAGAGCGCGAACCAGTTTTGAATCTCGGTTTCCAAATTTGCGTATTCCATTCCGGCTTCTTCAAGTTTAAAAACCGCGTCGGCTACTGCATCTGTGAGTGTTTGCCCACTGGCAAGAGCGGACAAAATTAAAAACGCTGGTCGGTCGACACGTTTCAAATAAACGGTATTCTCGTGCCGATGCACAACCACGTTCAATTCTTCTTGCACTGGCCATGGTGCTTTCCTGGTAGATCGTTTTTCATCAGGTTTACTGCCGCCAGCCTCGCTTCGGTCGCGCTGATGTCGGTTCAAAATCGTCGTATATTCATCTAGCGCATAGTTTAACTCGAGCAATGTTATATAAGGTTGAAGAGAAAATGTCAGTTTATCGGGTGGAGTATTTTTCAAATATTCCTGGTCAATCGGAGTTCTGCTGCCTTCATCGAAAGCCACTATCCGTGACCATTCGAAGCGAGCCATTTCCAGACATAGTTGAGAATCCGGATCGACTAAATCGGCACGCGTCTCAAGAAATGGAGCCAAGTTTTCGCCCAGATTACGAAGCGAAAATGATCTAGACGGATGCGCAGAAAGATATTCTTTCGCCAATTTCGAAAAGCGACGTTCACCCAAGACCGCCTTGAGACCAGGGAAGTCGTCGCCAAAGCAATCAAGTATTCGATACCAATATTGCTGGTTGTAGATCTCCAGTCGTTCGAAACTGCTTAAGGTTTTGTTTGCAAGGACAAATTCGGTCGCTTTATTTTCGAGATTGCTGCCGTCGATGAAACGTTTTCGCATCTCGAAATCACCAGTAAGGCTCCGCGAAATCGCTTGCCACATAAACGTCTGTATCTCTCTCAAAGAGTGGGACATCAGATGCTGACCGCCTTGTTTGTTTCCGCGATCAGTGGTTGGTTTTGTTGATACTGACGTGCTTTTAAAGCTTCCTCGAGCACCACATCGAAGTCGGGAATGTGGGCATCCCATTCCAGCAATGTGTTGGTCGGTCCGATTTTTCCGATTACGTGTTCGTAGATTTTCCAAACTTCCGGTTTGACGAAATTATCGTGCGTGTCGAGCAAGTATCCATGCTGGTCGCTGTGCCCGGCCACATGGATTTGCGCGACTCGTTCCAATGGAATATTTTTGACGTAATCATAAGCGTCAAAGTTATGATTCTTCGCCGAGACAAAAATGTTATTCACGTCAAGAAGTATTCCGCAGTCGGCTCGCTCGCTGACTTCGGAAAGGAACTGCCACTCGGTCATTTCGGAATCTTGGAACTCGAGATAACTGCTGACGTTTTCAACTGCAACCGGAAGACCGACGTAATCTTGGACGTATCGGATTCGATCGGCGGTGTTACGAACGGCTTCTCTGGTGTATGGCAGCGGAAGCAAATCATGCGAATAAGATCCGTCGAAACTGCCCCAACATAAATGGTCGGAGATAAACGGAGTCTTCGTCCGCTCCGTCAGCTGTTTCAGCCTATCTAATTGTTTCTTCTCAAAAGGATCCAGTGAACCGAAATACAGAGACACGCCGTGTTGAACAACGGGATAGTGCTCCAGGACTGCGTCTAACGTCTCCAGTGGTTTGCCGCCGCCAACCATAAAATTTTCAGAAATGATTTCAAACCAGTCGATCGTCGGCTTCGATTCGAAGATGTGCGCATAATGCGCGACCCGCAAACCAATGCCGATCCCTAAATTGCTGAAGCCGTTGAAGCGGTTGGCTGGCATTTGTACCCGACCTTTGTCAGAAATCCTATCATGAGAACAGAGGACCAGCTACTAGCCGGTCCTCCACATTTTTTCAAATCGTCGATCTGACAGAACGCTGTTTAGGCGTGTCCGCATCCGCCTTTGCCTTTGCAGGAGTTTTTGCCCTTGCAACCGTTGTCGCTGGACTCACAACCGCCCTGACCCTTGCAAGCGTTGAGGCCTTTGCAATCGTGCTTGGTAGCGATAGTGCCGCCGACTGGAGTTCCGAGGTCACTTTTGGTTTCGACCTTGGTTTCAGTCTTTTTCTCGACTTGAGCAGGAGGAGTCGTCTCGGTTGTCTCGACTTTCTTCTCGGTCGTGGCAGTGCCGGTCCCATTGACTTCACTCGATTCGGTCTTAGTGGTCTCGGTCGTTGATGTGGCTGTATCGGCCGGTTTTACTTCCGTCGACGATGATTCCGTTACGGTGGTTTCGGATCCACCGCCTGAACAACCGGTCAACATGCCCGTAAGTGCGGCTGCTGTCAACAATGACACGGCTGCGTTGCGTTTCAATTCCATCTGTTGTCGTCTCCCTGATGTAAACCATATTGGTCAATTTCTGACGTCATATTAGCCTGAGCGACCGAAAATTGTACGGGGATTATTGAGAATGTTTTGGTCTGAAATCCCGATTACGAACACACATCAGGGCTGCACGACTGCGCAAAGTCGCAATGCAAAACTTTAGAGAGCGCATCATCTTTTGTTGGAGCTTGCATGTATCATGCCTGGTTTTGATTAAACAGGCATTCAAGGTGGATAAATGTAGATCAGTCACCTTGCAAAGGAATTCCTTATGGAACCGGCAGCTGGTATCAAAGTAGCGATCGTCGAAGATCACGAAGCGACGCTTGCCGGGCTTGCCAGTGCATTGTCTCTGGAAGAAGGCATCGAGGTGGTGGCGCAGGCCTCCAATGCGACAACAGGACTGGAGTTGGTCAAGGAAAAAACTCCTGATATTGTTTTGCTTGATTTGCATCTGCCGGGTTCTGAAGGTCCACGAAGCACCGTGAAAAAGTTTTGTGAGTTGTCGACCTGCAAAATCATCGTCTTTTCGGCAGAGAATCGCAGAGCCTTTGTTCAAGCCATTCTCGACTTAGGAGTTGCCGGATATTTACTAAAATCAGAAAGTATTTCAAATGTTGTTGAGGCAATCCGCAATGTCGCAGCTGGAGGGAAAGTCGTCAAGTCATCCAGTATTGCAATGGGCAAAGAGAAACTGACGAAAGCTGAACAGGAAGTATTGACGCTGCTTTCCAGAGGCATGAAGTATCAGGAGATCGGCGACGAACGCGGCGCGTCACCAGCTACGGTGCGCAAACAATGCGAGCTGTTGTTATTGAAACTGGGACTCGACAATCGCGAACAGTTAATCGCATGGGCCGTGGAGAATGGCTACGGCAAACTGGATTCAGAGTAATGACTGCCGACAAGGATCACAATCCACTGTCAAATATTTTGTCGACGGTCGGCAATATGCTAATTCGACTTTCTGGTGAACGCGACGAAAAGAGTTTAGGAACTGCTCCGGCTCTATCTCCGGCACCTGAGTATCCGCAGATGCCCATCCCTGACATGGACAGAAATACCGCAGATAATTCGCAGAGCCGACAATCGCAATCGGAGATTGACGAACAGGCTTTTTGGATGAAACGGCTCGCCGATATCACCGCACAATTCGACATCGAACTGGGCGTGGCTTTTGGACAACGCGGCGAATACATCCACGTCGGCAAAGCCGCCGATAGTACCGATGGACTGCTGAACGAACTTTATTCATACTTCAGTCAGTTAGCCACCGCATTCAATAACGCGACCTCATCATCAAAATCCTGGCGAGTACGCATTACCGTATCTGATTTTAATCGAGCAGGCAAAGCCAAGCAGTTAGGCAATGCCAACTATCATTTCCGCTTGTCCACTAGCTCTCGACAGCTACTGGTTGTCGGCAAGCCAGGTAAAATTCACTTTTACCTGGCACCATCGGCGATGGCGTTGAACAATCAGGATGAACGCGCTCGTGAACGCAGAAAACTTTCACTTCGTTTGATGACAATCGGCAAAGGCATGGGCTGGACTGTGTATGGACTGCCTGTCACCGGTCGAGATATTCGTTCATTTCAAAAAATGATGTTTCGTGACCTCGTGATTTTATCGGCAATGGATGCAGTCGCAGCAGAAAGCGGACATAAATTCGAGCACGTCGACAACATCGCAAGACTGAGTGATTATCGAGGTTTTCGCGACACGTTATCGCTGTCGTCTGAGCCCACTGAAGATTTAGTTCGAGACTTATTGATGGCGCAACAAAACGCCGTGCATAAATTGCTCAATCAACAAGAGGAAACCCAGGCGTCGATCGCGCGAGACCTGCATGACGGTGTGCTGGCCGACATCCTCATGCTGCGGCGAAAAGTTTCATCGGACGTCAAACTCGATCATGAACAGATAGCCGACATACTGGATGGCCTGACTGTTTCGATCCGCGATATTTGCAGCGGACTGGTGCCTCGAGACTTGAAAGACTGGGGACTGGAGACAGTCTTGCAGGACCTGGTCGACAAATTAGCCGAGCAAACCGAAGCCGATTGTTCGTTTGAAGTGGAAGGCACAATCCCGGAATTGCCGTCGCAAGTGCAGTTGCACATCTTCCGCATCGTGCAGGAATGCATGAACAACATCAAAAAATACGCCGATGCCAATTCGATGTTGCTGAACATCAAAGCCCAGGAGCAGAGTCTCATCATTACAATCAAGGATGACGGGCGAGGATTCGACTTGTCAGATCAACGTGACCGAACTGACGGCGGCTTTGGCTTACCAGGCATCGAAGAGCGCGTTGAAATCATCAAAGCGTTTTACGCGACCCGGCTGAAGATTGAGTCCACCCGGGGTGAGGGTACGACTGTCATATTGGAATTGATGTACGAGTAGGGCGTAGCGGGAAAGATCTGACGGGCGATTCGTCAGAAAAACGGACCGAATTTCTGACCGACTGACTATCAGCCATTTGGCAAAAGTTCGAGGTTGTTCCTTTCACCGATCCTTGGCAAAGCCTGAGTCGCCAGATTATTAACCACATTTCACCTTTGCATTACCAAACAGTAATCCTCATTGGTCAGATCCTACAAATGCCAAGAACATCAATATAGCCTGTGTTCTGACCATCCGCAAATAAATTGGTGGCGATTTCCGCACAGTCATCACTTGAGCTGGCTTCTGCTAAATATCAAGGACAAAGCGCTCGTCGCTTTGGTTGTTTGCAATAGAAACCTGGAATTTTAAGGACCGAGAGTATGAACGATCAAAACGGCCAACAAGAAGCTACTCAGTCGAAACTTGAGTTGGAATGGTTAGCTCAGTATTTTTATACGCACGGTCAGAAAGAGAAGGCGCGCGACATAATGGATCGGCTGCGCAGAACCGGCAACAGCAATATCAACAATGTCGTAGACATTGAAACCAATAGCGCAAACTCGCACTCAAGAAACGTAGTAGACATTTCCGAAATTGAGTCAGACGAAGAACGGCGCGCCTAGCGTATTGACGGCCACGAGCGAGTGTTCAATCTTCGCGAGGTCAGTTCAATTCGGGCAGTTCAATTTACATTACGAACTTTGGTTCGGTCTTATATAACAATCGAATCGTAGCTTTGTCGCCTTCTGAAAGCGAGAACACGACGTTGTTTTCATTCATGATGTCGTCTCGATAGGGACTATGCGCTTTAATGCCGAGGGCGTGTCCAAATTCGTGCGTCGCGGAGCTTTGCATCTTTTCAGGCAAGTGATTAACTCGGGTGGAGAACTCCATAATCACCGGCTTCTGACGAAATTGGGGGAGCAAAACTTGCTCGGGAGTGAACAACTGCGCGCACGTTAAGGCACCTACATTGGTACCACCAGGACCAGCGGCGCCCTGGAAGTTGTCGTTGAAGAAGACCATGATCTGGGCTTCTTGGGGGTTGGTCGTAAAACCGAAACGCAATAAACCTTCGGTTTCAAACTGACGCCACTGCTCGATGCCGGCGGCGACTTGATAGTTGTTTTGTTCAGTCCACCCGGGCGCTGCCGTCAGTTCGGCGAACGGATTCTCGTTTTGCATCATCTGAAAAACTGTTTCGACTCTGGTGTCGGGAAGCTGCTCAAAAGGCAGTTGCGGTAGTTGCAGACCAGGACTTATCCATATCTTCAGAGGCATCTTGTTGCGCGGCCAGCGCACTAGAGCCATGTTGAGCTTGGGTTCGCCGGGATTGTAAGGTTCGCGGGCATTGCGGGCGGTGCGCTCCATCCCCGAGGTGAGATGGACACCAGGGCTGGTCAACCCCGTTCCACTGATGGAGCCTATGCCTGCACCAGGCGAAGCAGATCCAGGCAAATTTCCCGAGAATCGTTGAAATCCCGCCTTCGGCAATTGGCGACTTTGTCCAGCAGCATCGGGCGGCAACAGCTGAGTCAGGGCGATGGCGAAAACGAACGCCCCCTTTATCAGTCGCTTACTCGAATAATGGCCGGTCAAACTCTACATTTTCCTTGCTTCGGGAACCCGCACTGTATCAGTCGCATCATCCTATAAATAGATTGTAGGTAAATCAGCACGGTCGATATGTTCATAATATAACAGGGCTGCGAATTCGTCCGGGTATGACATAAGTCGAGCAGCTCGCTGCCTCTTCGACCTTCGACAGAGTTTCATCCGATTGTGTTCCGACATTCGCTCCAGGAAAAAAAGTGACTGACAAGAAAGATGAATTGAGCGCCCAGGCTGCCGAACAAATTAGTAACTTGATTCGCAAAAATAAGAGCGTCAATCTGGGGCTGCCGACTGGAAACACACCGCTTTTGATGTACCAACACCTGGTCAAACTCAGTGAACAAAACGATCTCGACTGGTCGCACGTACATTGTTTTGCGCTCGATGAATATTTGGATTCGCCTCCCGAGCATTCGTTTCAAACTTATCTGGAATCCAATTTATATGACAAGGTTGGCGTCCCAAAAGCGAATCAACACAATCCGGCGACGACGGACAATTATGATTCGATTATCAAAGAGCATGGTGGGCTGAACTTAACCATTCTGGGCATTGGATTAAACGGTCATATCGCGTTCAACGAGCCAGGGACGCCGCAGTTGAGTTTCACACAATGCATCTGGTTGCAGGACACTTCAAGAAAAGCGTTGTCAAAAACATTTGGAAGTTTAGAAGCTACTCCTATAACTGCAGTTACCATGGGCATCTCGACAATCCTTGCCAGCCAGACCATTGTTATGCTCGCATTTGGAGCTGATAAAAAACAGATTGTGGAAAAGGCATTTGCAAACGGCGTGGATCCAAACGTTCCCGCGTCCTATCTCAAATTGCACGGCACTGTTTCCGTTTTGACCGACACACAATGAAGTTGAACAGGCGATAATGAATTCAGAATCCGAATCGGTGCAAGATTATCAAAGTTTGTCTAAAATGCTAGTGTGGCTTGCTCTTACAAGTTGGAGTTAATCGGTGGGTTATCCCAAATTTCGTTCAAAATCCGTTTTGTTAGCGCATTTGTTATCGCTGGCATGTTTTGCTTCGGTGAGTACATCCGCGCTGGCAGACAGTCTTCCGCAGGATTTGATTCCACCGGATGTGACATTGACACCACATACCGGCAGCACCACTTCTTCTACGCCAACGCCTTCAGACTCGTCGACTCCGGGAATCGGTTCCGGAGTAAGCGCCGGCAATCAGCCTCCAACGCCGCCGGCAGGCTCGAATGCTCCATCGAAATACAGCGGCTTCGCAAGCGCACCGCCGGGAACGCCAGGCGGGCATAAAGGCATGCCTTTCTATCCACCCGGTCAACAACCGATGGCGCAAAGCGCGGCTGGACAGCCTTCGACACCAGATCCCATCGCAGTGATCGACACTAACCGCGGACAAATTACAATCCGTTTGTTCAAACAACACGCGCCGAAAACAGTAGAAGCGTTTCAAGAGATGGTCACTCAAGGCTTCTACAACGGTCTGCTCTGGCACCGAGTGGAACCGGGTTTCGTTATTCAAGGCGGATGTCCGAATGGAAATGGATCAGGAATGTACGTCGATCCAAAAACCAATCAGCCTCGCATGTTGATGCTGGAAACATCGCCGCAAGTGAAACATAATATGGCCGGAGTGGTTGCCATGGCGAGATTTCCGAAGAATCCCAACTCTGCCAGTTGCCAGTTCTACATCACTCTTGCACCGAAAGCGAACCTTGATTACAAGTACACCATATTTGGTGGCGTGATTAGCGGAATGGATGTCGTCAATCGAATTCAGAAAGGCGACAAGATGGAAAACATTCGTATCCAACAGTAGTTGGAACCGCTGTCAAAGACGCTCCTCAACCTCGTGAACAAAGGTTCGCCCACATTCGCGCAGAACCAAAGGTCGTGTAAATTCGCATCATGTCCAACAAACCGATACTGGCGTGGGCACATTTGCTTGACGCGAAGCGCGGACATTGATGGTCGTAGCAAAACCAGCGATCGCGCAGGTTTACCCGTTGTTGAAACGACATTCATTTAAACCAACGTTCGTCTAAATACTATTCGGATCTGCGTATGGTGGCACTTTTGGTTTTTTCGGTTGAGCCGGAGCGTTCGGCACTATATATGGTGACCAGCCTTCGCCGTTGGGCACAGGAAGAATCAGTCCACGACCACCGTTCGGCAGCTGCATACCCGGCGATCGTAGCCCTGGAGCGCGGTTCATGCGCTGCATCATTTCTATCATCGTGCGCAGATCGGTGTTCATCTGTTGTTGGAAATCTTCTTCGAAAGTCGTATCCTCATCGCCATCATCGCGTGGCAATGGTGTCAGATATGGCGAATGGAACGGAGAGATCTGCCTGCGTCCAAGCGCTCTAGGAGTCGGTCCTTGAGGGATCGGAGAAATCTTTGGTGCCGCTATTGATTCGACACCAATCATTTTCTTCAGACGATCGATTCGATCGGAATATGACATTGCGCGACTGGGCTGACCGAGAAGTGACGTCTCGAGTCTATCCAAACGCTGATCGAGCGACTCTTCTGAATACGTTTTTTGCAAGGCACGCCATTCGAGCGTCTGCAAAATTGGATACTGCGAGCTCGAAGTAGGCGATGTGGCTTTCGGCTTGGGACTAGATTCTTGCGGTTTTGCCGCGTTGTTCTTCTGAGCCAGGTTGTGAGCCGCTTCTTTATCTCTTGCAACGACAGCGGATCTGATGCGACCCAGCCGATCAGTGTTTTTGCCATCCTGCGCAGCGCCGAACACGAGCAGTTCGATTCGCTCCAGCCTTTTCTCCAGAGGCTCGTGGTCATATTCATGAAAGAAGAATCGTCTTTCAAGACCTTTCAAATCGCGAAACGGATCCAACGAAGCGGCGCCGCCCGCCGGCGAAGGCGCAGCCGGATTAGCCGCTGAAGCGGGCGCAATCGTGAGTAACCCCACTGCTGCCATGGTCGCCATAAGCGGTTTATATCTAGAAAAAACGACAGCGGTCAGATTGAAGTCTTGTCGCATACTCGAGAATCGCTCTCCACAATTGAGTCTTTGCGTTTGCACTAATTTAGTTATAACTCTAATTCCAGGATATCATCACTTTTCTGTTCCAACATCGGGTTAACCCCGAATTCGGCTGTGTCAGATTCATGACTGAAAGCCACGCAAAATATGACAGATCGAAAAAGTCAGAAAAACTGTCCGAATTTATGACGTCACAACATCTGCCTTCAGCCGGTTGCCCCATTGACGAAAAACGAGCCCGTCATGTTCCGACGGGCTCGCATTCAACTTCTGACTTTAGAAGGGTCTATTCTTCGCGGAATTCCGCGTCGACGACATCTTGTTCGGAGGCAGTGTATCCACCACCATCTTCGCCACCACCGGCACTATAGTCGTAGCCGGCGTTGTCGTAACCCTCTTCATACTGTCCGCCTGCGGCGGCGCCGCCTTCACCTTCAGCCCATGATTCGTTGACGGCATCTGCTTCCGTCTTCAGGCCTTTGGCGCGGGCTGCTTGTTGCAAGAGAACCAGGGCACCTCTGAGTTCGTTCATGATCGATTTCAGTGTGTCGAGGTCTGCATCGTCTTTGAGTTTCTGCCTCAAATCGTCAACCAGCATTTCGGCTCTGGATTTTTCTCCAGGGCTGACAGCTTCGCCGAGATCGCGGATCTGACGTTCGACTGCGTAGCAGATGCTATCGCCTTCGTTCCGTACATCGGCAGACTCCTTGCGGTTTCTGTCGTCCGCGGCATGAGCTTCCGCTTCGCGGATGGCGCGCTCGATGTCGTCCTTGCTCATGTTGGTTGAAGCAGTAATCGTGATCTTCTGCTCTTTGCCGGTCGCCTGGTCACGTGCTGTCACGTTCAAGATACCGTTGGCATCGATGTCGAAGGTCACTTCGATCTTTGGTTGCCCACGAGGAGCCGCTGCGATTCCGTCGAGGCGGAAGTTTCCGAGCAGCTTGTTGTCACGAGCCATCGGACGTTCGCCCTGGAAGACATAGATGTCGACTGCCGTTTGATTATCTTCGGCGGTCGAGAAGACTTCTGTCTTTCTGGTTGGAATCGTAGTGTTGCGATCGACCAGCTTGGTCATAACGCCGCCCATGGTTTCGATACCAAGGGATAGCGGAGTGACGTCGAGGAGCACAACGCCCTTAACTTCACCACCCAGAACGCCGGCTTGAATAGCAGCTCCGACCGCAACTACTTCGTCAGGGTTGACGGTTTGGTTGGGTTCTTTGCCACCGGTCAAACTTGCAACAAGTTCTTGGACTGCTGGGATCCGAGTAGAACCACCGACGAGTACAACCTCATCGAGTCCTTCAAAATTCAATTTGGCATCTTTCAATGCCTGTTCCATAGGATGGCGGCATCGCTCAACCAGATGACGGGTCAACTCGTTGAAACGAGCTCTCGTCAGCTTCATCTCAAGGTGCTTTGGACCTGAAGCATCGGCTGTGATGAACGGCAACGAGATGTTTGTCTCGGTCACCGCTGACAGTTCGATCTTCGCTTTTTCCGAAGCTTCTGTAAGCCGCTGTAGTGCTTGTCTGTCTTTTCTGAGGTCGATACCTTCGAGGTTCATAAACTCGTCGGCTACCCAACCCACGACACAAGCGTCGAAGTCATCTCCTCCCAGGTGCGTATCGCCTGAAGTCGATTTGACCTCAAACACGCCTTCGCCCACTTCGAGGATAGACACGTCGAACGTGCCGCCGCCAAGGTCGAATACGAGGATTACTTCATTCTCTTTCTTATCAAGACCGTACGCGAGCGCTGCCGCTGTCGGCTCATTAATGATTCTGAGAACTTCGAGACCGGCAATGGTGCCGGCATTCTTGGTCGACTGTCTCTGTGAATCGTTGAAATAAGCCGGACATGTAATGACCGCGCTCGTAACTTTTTCACCGAGATACTTCTCAGCGTCTTCTTTGAGTTTGCGCAGGATCATCGCGGAAATTTCTTCCGGCGAATAATCCTTCCCTTGAATCGCGACTTTGCAACCGCCGTCGGCCCCTTCTTTCACTTTGTACGAAACAAGCTTCTTTTCCGAGTCGACTTCATTGAAGCGACGACCCATGAAGCGCTTGATTGAGTACACCGTGTTCTCAGGATTCAAAACAGCCTGGCGACGTGCCAACTGTCCGACAAGACGCTCTCCCGATTTGGTGAATGCCACCACCGAGGGAGTCGTTCTGCCACCTTCGGCATTGGAAACCACGGTAGGTACACCGCCTTCCATAACCGCGACAACGGAGTTTGTGGTCCCCAAGTCAATGCCTACTGATTTACCCATATCTTTGAAACTCCCTCTGCTCCCCTTTGATGAGGTGGAGACGCTGAAATTATACTGCGAGTCGAATGCCACGGGTGATGGCATTCTGATTTGCCGTTACGCAGGCAGCTTGTACTGCGCGACGGTTTGAATTGCGTTTAATTGTAGTACTAATGGTATTAAAAGTTTCATATTCAGTTTTTAAAAGCGATCATATTGTGCCCAGTTTGCACGAAAGCCCCGCATTAAACGGAACAATTCTCAAAAATTTAAAACATTATTCGCCCCTTTGCTAGTAATGATGGGTTTCCCAAAAAAATATCGGTGATTTCGTCAGAAGTTTTGAAATTTTGATTGGTCAGAAAAAATGTCCGAAATTCTGACAAAACAACTCTGACAATTCTCAACGCGAAGGCGCCCGAGACAACGCCATCAAGGCTCCCAACGATTCGCAGCTGTCAGGTATGGCGGCAAAACCAACTGACGCGACGATCGGAAACGAATCTTTCTCCTGAGCTAAATGTTTCGACATTAAAATCTCAGCCAAACGCAACGCAAAAATTCTCGCCGACTCCAATCCCGTTTCCGGCATCAAAATTGCAAACCCGAGTGTCTCGTAATGAAATAGAGTATCGGTTCGTCGAATCAAACGATTGACTCGATCGACCACTTCTTGCAACGCCTGGATCGGCACCGGTTCGATTTTTTCTTTACGCCGCACCTTGATATCGAGCGTGACAACTGCGAATTCGCGTTTAAATCTTTCATAGCGAAAGAATTCCTTTTCGAGAAACAACAGAAACGCCGGATATGTATAAACACCCGTATCCGGTCTGCGCATCACGCTTTCCACGCGCTTGACCTGACTCCAGTCAATGGTCGCATCGCGAGAGGATGCAGCCAGATCCGGCACCTTGTCTCGATAAGAACACAAACCACAACTGACTAAATTAAAAACGATAGGTACCCACTGCGGTTTGGGCAGCGGCACTCGACGCAAAATCTCAAGCACGGTACTTTGATTATCAACTTCTTGATAGAAACGCTTTTGCATTTGCATCGGAGCACCGCAGCCGCCTTTGACCATCTGTTCGAAGAGCGTCTCGGACATAGTCGAGTGATTGCGGATCAGGTAAGTTTCAAGCCCGACTCCGATGTTTTTCAAGAACGTCTCATGATCTGTCAGAGCCGCTCCTTCCATCAACAAAATTTGCACACCTTTGAATATAGTTTTTTCAGAGGTCTTTGGTTCTTTGAAAAATCTGAAACTGCCGGCGTTTACATTCACCAGCTCGAGGAAAGCATCGTCGCCGATACTGTCGCTGAAGACGCAGTGTACAGGCTCACCTTGAACGAAAAACAAAAAGGCGTTGCCGCTTGGCGTCTCAATCTCGAGCCGTCCAGTTCCCTTATTCATTTGTATAGACTGCACGAGTGTCGGCATCGGCATGTCTAAAAGATCGCCTTCCAGAGTGGGTTTATGATGCTTCGTTTTGAGTGTGCGATTCTGCTCGGAGTTAGCCAGCGCGCGCCGAACGATGGTCGCGTAGATTTTTTGCGCGTCGATATCGACGCCTTCCCACTCAACTGCTGCAGTCGATAAACGTTCCAGTCGATATTTAAAAGCGTTGGAATTCTTGTCGTGCAGAACCTTGAAAACGTACTCGTCAGGAGCCTCACCAAAGGGCAGTTGAAGAACAAACCCATTACGAGCGGCTTCCGCTTGCAGTTGTTTGATCTGGTCGATCGAAGGAGGCGCCGCTTGCTGCGGCAGCGATTGCACTCTTCTTTCGTCTTGACCCTTGTTTTGCAAACTTCCTACGACAACACAGTCTTCGTGCTTCAAACTCCGCCATTAAACTCGACGTACTCACTTCTGGCGCAAGATTACGTCGGTTGCATAAGCTTGTTCTACCCAGAAAAGATTCAGTCAACCTTTCCTGGCGCCTGATGTGGAGATGTAGTCGACCGGTCTGGTTCAAAATTAGCGTCAGCAATCTTGTCAGAAAAACGAACATTTTTTCTGACCAACTTGCCACCACAAAATCTGACATCCACGCCAAACATTACAGCTGGTTCAGCGTTTCACCGATCGCCAGAGCGTGAATCGATACTTTACTTCTCTCGCTTTTGGCTAAGCGTTGCAGATCGGAAGGCTGATAACGAAAAAATACCTGATCGAGCAGCGGTTGCCAATGCATTGGTACCAGACGATCGGCGCCGATCTCCTCCGCCAATTTCAGCGCCTCTTCCGGCGAAGCGGTGGCGTATTTGCCACCAATCGGAACGCAGGCTGTGTGAATTTCGAGGTGCTTAACCGCTTCAGGTATAGCTGATGAATATATTGTTGCACCGGAATGATAGTAACCGGCAAAGTGATATCCGTTGACCGGCTTGGCAGGCGCTCGACTTCTGGCAAACATCGCCATAATCGTTTTGCCCAATCGGTTAAGCGGATGGTGAGCCGTTACAGCAGTCACCTTCACATCACCGAAGTAGAGCGATTGTCCGTGGTCCAACGCGATCATATCTTCGGCTCTGATCTGCTTTTTGAATTTTCGACGCATCCAGGCGATCAGTTTTTTCGGTCCGACAAACTGACACTTCCAACGTTCGTAAAGTTTCGGCGCTAGCAAAATTCCGGAGTCGAAGTGACCGTGACTGAAGAAAACAACGTGAGCTCTTGGAAGCTTATTTAGGTCTACGGGCTCGCAGAGATAAGGGTCGACGTAGATGTCGACGTTTGACACGTTGTAATGAACGGCGCTATGGCCGAGAAAAGTGAGCGTCAAAAGCGATGACTCCGACTCACTGTAAATGCTTCGAAACGTTATAACTGGCTAGTACAGGATGGAAATCCTAACATTTTTTAGCCAAGCAATTTCCATTCCTAGTAAAATCATAGGTTTCAAAACAGTTGCTAAGCGTCTAGCGGATGACGCACGAGGAAAGCGGACGAATGATGATTAATGGTTGGAGACTAGTACCAGTTGCACTGGTGGTTTGTATGGCTTCTTCGATCGGCCTCTCCGAGCCGGTGGAAGCGAAAAACAAAGCCGTTGAGCTGATGAAGTATCTCAATCCAGTTCCCGAGAAGACTTATTTGAATAAGTCCCAGGATCGTGTGATCAAGAAGAAAGGGTTTAAAACAGTAGCCGTCGAGGGTGCCAAACCCGTTGAAAACAAAGAATTGGGCTACTTTGCAATGGTGCCATTGGAAAAAATTCAAGACAAAGATCTGGTTGGCAATCTTCTGAAAAACCAAACGGTGAGCGGGATTTCCGTGGTCGTGCCCTGGCGGCTTCTGGAGCCGGTCGAGGGAGAAATTAATTTCAAACCAATCGACGACCTTCTTGCCTTGTGCAAAGAACAAAACAAAACGATGATCTTGCGAGTCTCCACGTGCGGTGTCGATAACAGCGCAAAATCCGACACACCTGATTGGGTGTTTCAAGATCCGGCAGCGCGTTCGATCATCTACACCGGCACCGATGGCAACGAGCATCAGATGCCAATCTTCTGGGATCCGGCCTATCTGGCAAAATGGTCAAACTTGATCAACGAGCTTGGCGAACAATACGACAAGAATCCAAACATCCACAGTGTCGGCATCACAGGCGGTGGCGTGTTGGCAGGCACTAATGTTCTTCCGGATTTCGTCGCGTCTGTAAAACGGACCACCGGCGCCGACATCATCACCAAGCCTGAGAAAGCAAAAGATGCCGACACCACAGGTAGTGACAAGCCTGCCGATGAAAAAGCGTCAGATGCCTCAGCCGACAAAACAGCCGACGGTGCTGACGCCGCAAAGACAGCGGACAAAGCAGCCGACGCAGCCACCGACAAACCTGATGAAAGTTTAACAACCACAACAACCGAGAAACCAGCCGACAGCACAACGGCGACAACAACGACCGACTCGACGAGCGCTGACAAAACCGCTACATCTTCCGCTAAAACGGCTGATGAACCGGAAGACAAAGGACCAGGCAAAGAGGCTCGCAAAGAAGTTCAACGCATTCTCGAGAAACAATTCGGCATGACGCACCGCCAACTGATCGAACACTGGAAGTACGTCGCTGACTTGTTCCCGAAAGCATTCACGACCACTCGTTTAAACTTCGATATCAGCCCACCAACGCCGAATCGTAAAGGACAAGATAGCCTCGATGAAATTTCAGATTACCTGGTCTATCGTTATGGCCAGCGCATTTATTTAACCAGACAAAACGTTGCCGACGGCAAACATGGATTCGATGACTATCGCGTTCTGTTGAAATTCCATCCTGACACTTTGACAGGTTATCGCCTGCGTCCTGAGTTTCAAGCAAAGGAGCTGATCAAGCTGGCCAAGAATGTCGGCGAAGATGGTATCAGCTTCTGCGAAATCCCAATCGAACTAGTTAGCTCAACAGATGAATCTGTTAAGTCCGGGCTTGCAGCATTGCACCAGGCCATGGGCTATCAGCTGGTTTCAAAAGAAGTCTCCATTCCAAAAGACTTGAAGGCAGGGTCTCCATTAAAAGCATCATTTATGTTTTTAAACCTGGGTGCTGCTTCAGCGATGAAGCCGTCAAGACAACTGGATAAGGACGTTGCCTCAAGTTTCAAAGTTCAACTGGAACTTCGCAACGCCAGCGGCAAACCAATCGCGCGCCTGCTGCACACCCCTGAAACGCCGACACACCAATGGGCCTCAGGCAAGCCAATCGCCTGGCAGGAAGAGTTGAAAACGCCGGCGCAGCTGGCGCCAGGGAAATATGACGTTTATCTCTCCCTGGTTGACACCGACACTCACCGCAAGGTGCAGTTTCTCCATGCCACCGGCACTGGTGCCCCCGAAGCATTCTTCGAAGCGCCAGTCGGCAGCATTCAGGTAACCAACTGACAAAGTCTGGTCGAAAGGCTGACGGGAAAACAATCCAGTCAGCTGATTGAAACAGCCTCAAACAGAACGGCTCCGTTAATTCGGAGCCGTTGCTTTAATCAGCAAGTCCGCGCTCGAACGATCCAACTATCGAGTGAAGCTCAGGTCGGCGGCGGCTATCGTTTCTGAAGACGCTGATTGAGGCCCGAAGCATCCACACTACTGCAGGCCCTTAACCCACGAACTGATGTCGTCAATCACTATGGCATCAACGTTGGTGGCTCGTTTCAAATATTCATTCGGCGTAGCCATTTTGCCCGAGCTTACCGCCAGCATGTGATTGAGTTCCGGGTACAGTTTAAACGTGCTCTGCGACTCATGCCCGGCAGATTTAACCGCGGACTTCCAACGTTCGAAGTCACCATCGGCGGTGACCTGATAATCTCGCCCACCCTGCAAGAACAAAATCGGACGATCCACAGTTTTGATTTCTTCAAGCGGATTATGGTTTCTCAAATCCAGCCAATATGCAGGCGCAGCGCCGAGAATCACTTTCGGTAAATTGGCATCGGACTGCTTCAGCGCTTTCACTTTGGCCGCTTCCGCTTTCAGCAGTGCCAGTTGTTTCGAAGCCTGTGTTTTCAAATTACCAGCAGTAGCCAGGTAATCAGCTTGTCTGACAATCGCTGTTTCAATCGGTTCATTACTGCCGGCCATAACAATAAATCCCCGTACATTCGCATCAGCTTTGGCAATCCGCGGAATCGCCATGCCACCGAGACTGTGACCAAGAATTACGATTTTCGATTTGTCTATTTTCGAATTGGCGCGAAGAACTTTGGCCGCCTCGACTGCATCATCAATGGTTTCTTCTTTGACTGTGAGCTTGAGAAGATCAGGTCCATTGAACAATTTACCGTGTTGCTTTGTCCGCTTCTCATAACGGATGACAGCGACTCCTTTAGCAGCCAAACCGTGAGCAAGATCTCGAAACGGTTTGTTCGGTCCAATCGATTCGTCCATATCGTGAGGTCCGGAACCGTGAACAAGAACCACGGCTGGAAACGGTCCATCGCCGACTGGAAGCGTCAAAAGCCCCTCAAGCTGCCACTTTCCAGTGCCGACTTTTACTTTCTCATCTGTAAAAGATTTTGCATCGGCATATGGTGCCTCCTTAAAATCACCTTTGTGTTCCTCGACGAAAAAGCCGTTGACCTTCGTCGATCCGCTGAACACAAGACGCACATCGACCGTTTCTTTTCCAAAAACCACTGGCACAAACACAGAGGTGTGCGGTCCGGTTTGCTCCACGCGTGGTGCCTTGCGTTCCTTATAAGCACCGTATTGCATGGTCAATCCTTGCCACGCTAATTGCAGTTTAGGTGCAGGCAAAACTTTTTTTATGGTTGGATCGAGGAGCGCACCCGTTTGCGCAAATTTATTTGCCACCATCAAGTCGATAAATGCGTTGGCGGAATTGATCAACGCTTGATTCGAAGGAGCCTTTCTAATGCGAGGTGCGGTGTTCGGCTTGGCAGCGATTGCTCCAGTTGCGTTGTGCTCGGCAATCGTCGACGTCAAAAGCACGCCGCTTGCAAGTGAGAGAATCACGCTCAACTTCAATGATGCGCGCATCGTTTGAACCTCCAATTGTTCGACGGTCAGGGGCACACGCCCGCACCAGTTGCTTCCGAGACCTGACAACCGGAATACCAGCGTTCTGAGAGTATCAGAATTTCAATGTTTCGATTTCACTACAAGGGGTCAAATATTAGAAAGAAACATTGTAAAGGTCATGCCGGACAATTCTACTCAGCAAACAAATAATTGCGCTTACTGTCTCAAACCAGTGGTGGATGACTTTATTTGCGCTGAATGCATGAAGGAAAGGAATGTTTCGCTCGAGCGTGTCCGCGTGCCACCCGACGAGATCGTCGCCAACAATCAAGCGCCACGTTTGATCAGCAGTGCGTCCGACCGGGAGAACGATTTAAAAGTATCGCATGACGATTTTGAAAATTCGCAGGATAACCTGGAAATTTCAAAACCGAAATCAAGCTCTAAAAAGTCGAAGAAAAACGACCCGGAATGGAAGAAGACGGCGCTGCATCAAGATTTTAACAAGATCAACGCGAGTGCAAACCTGATCACTTACGCGCTGTTTTTTCCAGTCGCAGCTGTCGGTTTCGGTATAACGACAATGTTTGGATTTCCGCTGCCGCTGGCGGGAATCACAGCAATCGGACTAGCCGTTGGCTGGGTGATTTATCGTTCCGAACAAAAGGCGTGGTATCACTATGCCAGTTGGGTTTTCGAAACCGGACAATCTCTTGAATGCGATCTCGATCTTGTCTCTTCGGGTGAACTGGATCAACCTTATATTGTGCTCAAGGACGTAAACCGTTTGTCGCACGTCTACGACACCAAGGTCTTCAAGGTTGTGGTCGGCGATACTCAACAACTATATGTCGACCACAATGCACCGGGCGCGAAATTATCATTTCGTGCGATCGCTTATTTTGAGAAGAAACCGCAAGAGAACGTCGTAATTTTTGAGTTAGCCGAGATGCGATTGTGGTGCAAACCTCACTTGAGCAGAGGGTTTTAAACCGTCAGCTTTTCTTCATCATTATGATTGTCGCGTACGCGGCGCCGACCATCACTATGGCGTTGAAGTAAAGTAACAAAGCGATTTTCTTGCTGGGAAAGGATTCATTGACGACCCAGTAAGAAACAATTTTCACGGTTCCCAATCCCAGTACCAGAACCGCTGAAGCCAAACTCCAAGCCAGCATCGAATCGGAACCGCCGGGCACGACCAGCGCAGTGAATGCTAACAAAATGGTCGGATATCCGAGCACCATCGATAGTGTCGACGTCATTAAACTCCGCAACAACTTGACGGCCATTTTCGAGATTGCCGTATCAAGAGCGAAACCGACCAGCCATGGAATGTAGGTGTACAGCATGGTGAAACCCAGTCCCATTGCGCCCTCAGAAGATGCCTTGCCTGCGGCGAAACAGGGAAGAGCCACAAAAATTGCAACGACGATTGCCGCGAAAAAAGCCAAGTAATTGATCACTGTCACTTTTCCGAAAGAGGAGTTCATAAACAGCGTATCAAATTTGAGTACGGAACGAAACTTCAAAAGAGGCTTGGCGGGCTGACAATTCCGCCCATGTCAAGGAGTTAAAATGATCGCTGAAGGACGGATGCCATCACGCACGTCAAGAATGAACAGGGGCGCCTGAGACCCGAGCTTATCGGCTTTACAGGTTGTCTCGCTGAGTCTTTCGTGAGGCAAACAACGAAGGCGAAGCTCAAGTGATGCAAGACGCGAAACGTCGGGCCGCTTGACGAACCTTTACAAAGGAAAGTCCTTTATCGAACCGAACCGGCAATTCGAAATTCACTTTGCCATCAGAACTACGGGAAACATCATGCAAAAAACAAGCGAAATTCTGCGATTGATATCACTGTCTATTTTGTTCGGAGGATCCGCGACCGTTGTATTCGTGGCTATCGTTCTCGTCAAATCGGCGGTCGCATCAGGCGTTCCACAAAGTGAGGCGGCAGGAATCAACGCGCCGGCATTTATTCAATTTGCAAAAGTGGTGGCAGGTGCAAGCGTAATGCTGCTCGCCGCTGAAGCGTTAAACTTCGCTGCAATCAAAAAAGGTCTGGTGGAAAAAACCAAAACCACGTTTTCTCGATTGGCTGCCAGCCTGATTTGCGCAGTCACCGCTTTCATTTTCGCGTTTGCGATTGTGCCACCAATGGATGAGCTTCGTCCTTTGATCAAAACCGATGAAGTGAAAGCAGCTGAGTTCAAAAAACTGCACGACGTTTCGCGCGGCGTGTTTGGTGCGACGATTTTGTTTGCGCTAATCTCGCTTGTATTGCCGGTCTTCGGCGCAGTCGAGAATAAACGGTCTGCAGCTGTTTAACCATCTAAAATCCTGAGAGAAACCCTTATTACCTTTCGACTCTAGCGACGAAAATTCACCGGAAAAACTTTGCGTAGTACCAATCGATAATTGAGGACAGGAAATTGCGACAACACGAAGCGAATCTAGAGACCAGCCAGCACGTTCACGAGATGCCGTTCGGACCTCGCTTGCTCGAGAATGGCGGGTATGAATTTCGTCTATTTGCTCCAAGCGCAAAGTCGGTCGACCTTTGTCTGTACCTGAACGAGGGCGAGTCAATCATTCCAATGACTGATGACGGCAATGGTTGGTACAAACTGACCGCTAACAATGCGCGGGCTGGACAGCGATATCACTTCGTCATCGACGGCGAGATGCGCGTTCCCGATCCGGCATCGCGTTTTCAACCGGAAGATGTTCATGGACCAAGCGAACTCATCGATCCCAGTCAGTTTCGCTGGGAAGATGAAGATTGGCGCGGCAGACCGTGGAACGAAGCGATCATCTACGAATTGCACGTCGGCACTTTTTCCCCCGACGGCACTTACGAAGGTATTCAACAAAAACTCGATTATCTGACCGAACTCGGCGTCACAGCAATTGAGTTGCTGCCCCTGTCAGATTTCCCGGGCAACTTCGGCTGGGGATATGACGGCGTTTTGTCTTACGCACCAGAAAGCGCATACGGAAGACCGGAAAATCTGAAGTATTTGATAAACGAATGTCACAAGCGCGGCATGATGGTCTATCTCGACGTTGTATACAACCACTTTGGTCCAGATGGTAACTATCTGCACGTCTATGCTAAAACCTTCTTCAGCGCAAAACATCACACACCGTGGGGCAACGGTATCAACTACGACGACAAACGCTCGGAAGTGGTCAGAGACTTTGTCGTCAACAATGTGCTTTATTGGCTCGAGGAGTTCCGTTTCGACGGTTTACGCTTCGATGCAGTTGATACCATATCTGATGACAGCAAAGTACACATCCTCAACGAAATTGCTGAATCAGTACGCACCAGATTCAAGGGCGAGCGAGAAATCCATCTAATTCTCGAGAACGGAGACAACCGCGCAGAGCTGCTTGACGGCGGACAGGGCGAGTATACGGACCGCTTCAACGCGCAGTGGAACGACGACATTCACCACGCCATGCATGTGCTAGCCACCGGAGAAAATAGCGGCTACTACGAAGATTATTCTGATGAATTTTCACAAGCGAGTGCCATTGAGCATCTTGGCAGAACACTGGTCGAAGGCTTCGCCTACCAGGGAGAAAAATCGGCGTTTCGAGATGGCAAACTTCGAGGCACGCCGAGCAAATCTACCCCGTCGGGTGGATTCATTTCATTCATTCAAAACCACGATCAGATCGGTAATCGGGCGCTCGGTGAGCGGATTACAAAGATTGCGGACCTTGATGCGGTAAGCGCGATGGTAGCAATACTTTTGCTGGCGCCATCACCGCCGATGCTATTCATGGGCGAAGAATGGGGGGCGGATACGCCGTTTGTCTGGTTCGCCGACTTCAAAGGTGACCTGGCCACCAGTGTTCGCGAAGGTCGGATGAGAGAGTTCGGCAAATTCGCAGATTTCAAAGATCCTAACCGACGCAAATTAATTCCTGATCCATGCAGCCTTGAGACGTTTTACAAATGCAAACTAAACTGGGAAGAGCTGCGTGAGTCGCAGCACGAAGAGTGGTTTGAGTTCTACAAACGTCTGATCGCACTGAGAAAGTTGTCGATCGTTCCGTTGCTCGATCAAATCGATGTGGCAGAAAAATCGTGGACGATCACAGAAGAAGGATTGTTGGATTGCAGATGGTCGGTCGCCAACGGACAGGAGTTAAAACTGCTCGCCAACCCGAGCGACACAGGCGCTACCAGCCCGGTTTACAAAGCATCTGAGTTTTACGAAGAGAACGTTTTGTTCCAGATTCCACAAAACGCAACTGCCGATATCGCACTGGGAACAGTGCCACCATGGACGGTGGTGTGGTTACTTTCGCAGAAAGACGAGCAATATTAGATAACGGAAAATTGAAACGCAAACACCTCGCCGGTAGTTCCAAAAGCCGGTCGGATATAAGCTTGGTTCAAGTTAGTTTCCCGGAGTTAAGTTACGGCATCGAAAGTGCGCGGCTTCAGATGCTGGCATTGTTTAAAAATTTTGATAGTCTAACTGCCCCAATCTCAACCACACGACGCCAGAGAACGGCAACCTGTAAACGTTTAGGGTGACCCCCACCCGGGCGTTGGGCGGATACGACACAGTATATACAAGAGGGTATAATTAGCGACCCAGGCAATGCCTACAGATCGCATCCACAGGTACCTAATGAAAACTAACGCGGGAATCTCGGTTACTCCACTCGCTCAAAAATTCGGCGTCAAAGAAACATGGAAGGACCGGGATGGGCGGCTACACCGACCATCAGAAGAAACGCTGGCAAAAATCGCAGGTGCACTGCGGTCAAAAATTATTGACGAAGATGACGATGAAAGAAGCGACCATGTTGGATTTTCACGTGTTGAAACGAAGGAAAAAGACTTAGCGCTTTTCGTTCCGCCGGTTGTTGTCCTCAAGCGTGGGCTGTCAGCAGAAGTCAATCGCCTGGCGGTGGAGATACAGTTCGAATCTAAAACCGAAGTCGTCGTGTTGTCCTGGTCGTTTTATTCAGAGCACGGTGAAGTTTACTCTGGTATCGCCCATAGTGCCCAGCAGAAGGACACAAAGTTCAAAATCGAATTACCCGATGTGATCGGATATGGCTACCACCGGCTAAAAGTGACACTCTCCACAAAGCGAGAAGTCGGCGCGTATAACGTGCAAGCCGAATTTCCCGTAATCATCGCACCCGACAAATGTTTCCTGCCTGCATCGATGTCCGGCAGCCCGCGCTTATGGGGACCGATGATCCACTTGACCGGTTTCTCCAGCCGGCGAAACTGGGGTGTCGGCGATTTCACTGATTTGAAAACAGTGGTATCGTTTTGCGCAGCGCAAGGCGGCGGCGTCGTCGGCGTCAGTCCATTGCACGGACAAGATCCAACCGGCAGTTCACTGTTCAATCGTAGCTTGCCGTCGCACCGGAATTTCCTCAACTATTTATATATAGATGTAGAAGCAACCGAATGTTTCCAGGAGTCTGAAAATACCAGACGGCATGTGCACTCACCGGAGTTTCAAGAACGACTGCAGTCCTTCAGAAAGTCTAAAAAACTGGATCTTAAGCAAGTTGCCTCGGAGAAACTGCACATTCTGGATCGCTTGTACCAACAGTTTCGTAGTCAACATCTAAACAAAGTCACGATTCGAGCCCAGGCTTTTCGAGAGTATCAACAAGCGCGTGGGAAAAGCCTGAAGGACTTCGCCATTCATCAGGCGCTTGCAGAGCGGCTCGCGAAAGACGGCAACCACTACGAATCATGGCATGCCTGGCCGGAAAAATATCAGGACGTCGATTCCGAATCAGTCAGGGATTTCGCGGACTCTAATAACGAACGAGTTGAATTCTTCGAGTATCTGCAATGGCAGGCTGAAATCCAGCTTGAGACGGTAGGACACCTCTGCATGGCCTCGCGATTACCGCTAGGTCTTTTGATCGAAGTATCGCCCATGGTATCACCGCACGGCGCAGAACTCTGGCAGAACCAAAAATATCTTGCTCAGTCGCTCCACCTGGTCGAGCCGCCTCGCCCGTATCTGCCGGACGGACATGTGACTGATAGTCCGCCTTTCCGGATCGACGAGATCAGGCGCGACGCTTACGCGCCACTGGCCGAATTACTGGCAGTAAATATGCGTTATACCGGCGCGATTCGACTGGCAGGCGCGCATCACTGGCTATCGCCTCTTGTATCGGCTGAAACGAAAAGTGTCGAAACCTCGGCGCAATTAGATCAACCAATCGATGAAATTCTTGCCGTAATCGCACTGGAAAGTCATCGAAATGCATCCATGGTTGTGATGGACGCAGACCTGTTTTTGGAGCTCGATTCCAGCAGCTCATCCAGTTCTTTTATTCATGAACTACTTAAGAACTGGAATATCATCTCCCGCCAGGATCTCTTTAGCAGCGATTTTGAAACTATGGAGCATCTGTTTAATTCCAATGCTCCGCCTGACTCCACCGACAAACGTCTTCTCGAGATGGCGCCGGCCAGCCTTTCTCCAATGGCAGCCTTCTGGCATGGAACCGACTTGAGCGCAAGGTCCGTAGCCAAATCGGCTGAAGAAAAAGAGAAGCGCAACCAACTTATCGACAGGCGAGTAGCTCACAGGGTCGAGATCCTTCGCTTGCTGGATAGCCGAGGAATGCTGCCTGAAGGAATTTCAACCGATCCGTCCTCCATTCCGGTCCTCACACCACAATTGGTATCAGCCCTGATTTCGCTCTTATCTAAATCTTCAGCAGCGATGATTCTATTCCGAATTGAAGACTTGGGCACCTCGGATCGTCCCTTGATTGTTTATGACAATCAAGAATATCCGCAGTGGAAAATCAAGATGACGCCTGACTTTGAAGAGATCTCAGAGTCGACGACGACGCAACTCGTGCTGGATGAAGTGCAAACCGAACGCGGTTGTTTCTTCGACCAGGTGGATGTTTCATTCGCTCAAGACGATTCAGCGAAGAGCCTTTTGACCATACCATCATCGACGTACCGTTTGCAGTTGCACAAAGGCTTCAAGCTTTCTGACGTGCGTAATCTGACAGATTACCTGGAGAAGCTCGGCATAAGCCACTTCTACACCTCGCCCCTGGCGCACTCTCGACCCGGCAGCATGCATGGTTATGACGTAATCAATCACAGCCACCTCAATCCGGAATTGGGAACCCAGGAGGACCTGGAAGAACTCGGACAAGAGCTCCGCAAGCGCGACATGGGTCTGGTCATCGATCTGGTGCCTAACCACATGGGCATCGGCAAGCACAATGATTGGTGGATGAATGTCCTCGAGCACGGCGCCGCCTCTGATTACGGACAGTATTTCGACATCGATTGGAATCCGATTAAAGATGAGTTGCATGGCAAAGTGCTTCTTCCTGTGCTGGGAGAACCGTACGGAAAAGTGCTTACCTCCGGTCAGCTGAAAATATCCTTCGACTCCACGACCGGCAAATTCCGGATCAACTATTACGAAAACGAATTCCCGCTGAATCCAGCATCATAGCCGCTTATCCTCGGGCGGCGATTGGATGTTCTCAACGAAAGATTGGGCAACAAAGATATCGACGTGATGAGATATCTCAGCATCGTCGACGCACTATCGGCGATACCAGACGGCATGGGACTGACCGGCGAGGAGCGGGCCAGGCGCTACCGTGAGATTCAAGTTTCCAGCTATCGATTGGCTGACCTGTGCAAATCAAATGCTCACATCCAGGAGTTTGTCGAACAAAACTTGAAAGAATTCGACTGCAGCGAAGACGACCGGGGCGCTTGCCACCGGATGAACGAGCTACTCGAGAAACAGGCTTATCGACTGGCTTTCTGGCGAGTGGCTGCGCACGAAATCAACTACCGAAGATTCTTCGATATCAATGAATTGGCCGGAGTTCGCGTCGAAGATCCGCGGGCTTTCGCCGACATGCACGCTTTCGTTTTTAAACTGGTGCGCGATGGAGTCGTCACCGGTCTTAGAATCGATCACCCGGACGGCTTGTTCGATCCATCGGGATACTTCCGAAGACTACAGGAAGAAGCCGGCCACAGGCTGGATCCGACAGGCGAGTATTTTGTCGCCGGTCAGAAAAACTTCAGACGTCAAAGTGAATTTCCGATTTATCTATTGGGCGAAAAAATCCTGGCGCCCTTCGAGCGTATGGAAGAAGATTGGTTGATTCACGGAACCACCGGCTACGACTTCCTCAACGCTGCCAACGGTGTGTTGATCGACGAAAGAAACGCTCGCGTTTTTACCGACTTCTACACCATGATCAGCAATGAAAACGAAACCTATAGAGAACTGGCGTATCGCTGCAAACACTTAATCATGCAGACATCACTGGCGTCAGAGTTGAACGTGCTTGCTCATCATCTCAGCCAGATCGCAGAGTCGAACTGGATGTACCGCGATTTCACACTCAACTCATTGCGGCACACACTTTCCGAAGTGGTGGCATTCTTCCCCGTCTATCGCACGTATGTAAAAGAAGGCACCGTCAGCAGTGTCGCGCGCGATTACATCAGCCGCGCCGTGAGATTGGCAAAACGCGCTAATCGCGCCGTCCACCCCGGCATCTTCGATTTCATCCATAATGTTTTGACGCTGAGACTGGCTGATGATATGGAAGATTATACAGGTCAAGAAGAGTTCCAGAAAAATGTTTTGAATTTCGCCATGAAGTTCCAACAATTTACCGGTCCGGTTATGGCTAAGAGTCTCGAAGACACGCTGTTCTACAAGTACAACCGTTTCGTCGGACTCAACGAAGTTGGCGGAGAGCCGAATCACTTCGGATTATCAATCGCCGATTTCCACTCGCACAATGAAGCGCGTCAGAAGACGTATCCGTTCAGCATGCTCGCTTCATCCACTCATGACACCAAACGTTCCGAAGACGTCAGAGCGCGGCTGAGCGTGATTTCAGAGATTCCGGATAACTGGCAAGAAAGAATCCTGCGATGGATGGATTACAACAACGGACGACTAAAATTCAATCTCGACAAGCGCATTCCATCGAGAAATGACGAGTACTTGCTCTATCAAACGCTGCTCGGCACCTACCCTTTAAAACTTCAGGGCGCAAGCGAGATGTCTGAGTTCGCGAGCCGAATCGAAGCTTACATGCTGAAAGCGGCGCGGGAGGCCAAAGACCACACCAGCTGGATCAACCAGGATTCATCTTATGAAGAAGGAATAAAATCCTTTATTCACGCGCTTCTAAAACCTGCCAACGCCGAAGGTGGAAACGATCCATTCTTCATCGATTTCCTCGAATTCCACGAGCATGTCTCCAGAATGGGACTGGTCAAGTCACTCAGCCAGACTATGTTTAAGCTCACTTGCCCTGGCGTTCCCGATATCTATCAGGGCAATGAACTTTATGATTTCAGCCTGGTCGATCCCGACAATCGTCGACCGGTTGATTTCGAAAAACGCAACGAGATGCTCGATAAGATGCTGCCTTTCGTCAGATCGTTCGGCACTGAAGCATCGGCGGATCCAAAACCGCAACCGCCGACTCTGGATACGATCGCCAGAGCCAGCGTGAATCCAAACAGAGACAACACCGCAAGCGACCCAACGAAAAATGAGACGGTGCCTACGTTTTCACATGACGGACTGAGCAAAGCCATCGATTCAAGCGCAGAAGCAAGCTCCGCTTCGGCAGCGTCCGCTAAGGAGAATTCAAAAAATTCTGATGCCGAAGCCGATACAACATGCATCGCCAAAGCACATTCCAGAACAAAATCAGAAGGCGAGTTTGCCGATTTCATAAAAGACATGCTGCGCAACTACAGCGACGGTCGATTAAAACTGTTCGTCACGGCGACGATACTGCATCTGCGAAGACTGTATCCGAAAGTGTTTACGGTCGGCAAATACATTCCAGTCGGCATTTCCGGTGAAGGCAGCGACAACTTCATAGCCTTTATTCGTGAATATAAAGGCAAGGTCTTGTTGGTCGTGGCACCAGTATTGGTGACAAAAATCATCTCCCCCGATCAAAGGGCTTTGTACGACGGACCGGACGATTCGGCAGTCTGGCAGTCCACCAAGCTAAACTTGCCCAAGGAATTTCAGCGCCGCAAATACACAAATGTGTTTACCGGACAAACTATGGAGTTCGGTGAACGCAGACCTCGAATCACAAAAATTCTGGAGAAATTTCCAATCGCGCTTTTAACCAGTTAGTCGATAGAAACGTTCATCAGCCCATACGCACCTGCACCAGCATTCTGACCAGGCAGCCTCATAAACCACTGGGAATTTCGACATGAGCAAAACAGAAACTCAACAGATAGCCACCACGTACAAAATTCTGCAAGGAACACCCTATCCGCTTGGCGCCACATGGGACGGCAAGGGAGTGAATTTCGCAATCTTCTCCGAGAATGCCACCAAGGTTGAGCTCTGTTTGTTTGACTCGATTGACGCCAAAGCTGAATCGGTCAGAATTGAATTGCCCGAATACACGCACCAGATTTTTCATGGATACCTAAAAGGATTGCAACCTGGTCAACTCTATGGCTACCGCGTTCATGGACCATATGAACCGAAAAAAGGCATGCGTTTCAACCCTAACAAATTGCTCGCCGACCCTTACGCTAAGTGCATCGCGCGAGATCTGACATGGGACGACAGCCTGTTCGGTTACAAGATGGGCGACCCTAAATTGGACCTCAGCTTTGATACCAGAGATAGTGCGGCATACGCACCGCTGTGCGCCGTGATCGACGAAGAATTTAATTGGGGCGGCGATGTCGCACCAAAAACTCCGTGGCATAAAACCATCATTTACGAAGCTCACGTTAAAGGGCTGACCGCAACCAACAAGGGTGTTCCCGAGCCGCTTCGTGGGACGTACTTGGGACTTTGCACCGACACCATGATCAGACATTTTAAACGACTTGGTATCACAGCAGTGGAACTACTGCCGGTGCACTACCACGTCAACGATGGCTTCTTGATAGAACGCGGCTTGAAAAATTACTGGGGCTATAACACGCTCGGTTATTTCGCTCCGGACCTCTGCTACTCCCGCTCCGAGGATGTCACCGAAGCCGTAAAGGAATTTAAATGCATGGTGCGGGCATTGCACCGCGCCGGCATCGAAGTGATTCTCGACGTGGTCTACAACCACACGGCTGAAGGAAATCACCTCGGTCCAACCCTCAGTTTCAAAGGCGTAGACAACTTCTGCTATTACCGCACGACCATTAAAGACGCCCGCTATTACATGGATTACACCGGCTGCGGCAACACTTTGAACATGATGCATCCACGCGTTTTGCAATTGCTGATGGACAGCCTGCGCTACTGGGTGATCGAAATGCACGTCGACGGATTCAGATCCGATCTGGCCAGCGCCTTAGCCCGAGAGCTTTTCGACGTGGATAAACTCTCGGCGTTCTTCGACGTGATCCAACAAGATCCAATTATTTCGCAAGTAAAACTGATCGCCGAGCCCTGGGATATCGGTCAAGGCGGCTACCAGGTCGGCAACTTCCCGGTCCTCTGGGCTGAATGGAACGGCAAATACCGCGACAACGTGCGTTCATTCTGGCGAGGCGACGCCGGCAAAGCCGGCGAATTAGCAACCCGCATCGGGGGCAGCAGCGACCTCTATGAGTGGAGCGGACGCAGTCCGTCAGCCAGTATCAACTTCCTCACCGCCCACGATGGCTTCACGCTTCAGGATCTGGTGAGCTACAACGACAAACATAACGAAGCCAACGGCGACAATAACAACGATGGCGAAAACAACAACGAGAGCTGGAATTGCGGAGTTGAAGGGGAGACCGACGATCCGGAAATCATCGCGCTTCGAGTCAAGCAAAAGAAAAATCTGCTTTCCAGGATGCTCCTTTCGTGGGGCGTACCGATGATTTGCGGCGGCGACGAGTCAGGCCGAACGCAGCACGGCAACAACAACGCGTATTGCCAGGACAATGAGCTGAGCTGGAATCATTGGGACTTCTCGGATGCTGACGAGGAGTTTATGAAGTTCACGCAAAAACTAATTGCCATCCGAAAAAACAATCCGATTTTGCAAAAACGAAAGTTCGGGGCCAATCGATCGGAACATACCGATTCGTCAAAAAAAGCAATCATGTGGGTCAACACCAGTGGCGCCGAGATGACCGAAGCAGACTGGAGTTTTGGTGGCTGCAACACGTTCGGCGTGCTATTTGACGGTGCCTGCGTGGATGATTTGGACGAGGAAGGAAATCCAATTCAGTCAAATACACTGATCTATTTGCTCAACTCGTATTGGGAGGACGTGCCGTTCTCGCTGCCTCTCTACCAGGTAGAAAAATACTGGCAAACGTTCGCCGCGCACAAGGTTGACCTGGTGTGGGAATTGATCATTGATACCACTGGCGGCATCAAGAAAACACTATGGAATATGCAGGAAACGTTCCCAATGCAATCGCGCAGCGCAGCATTGCTGCAACTCCGCGACAAGAACGCTCTTAGTGAAACCATCCAGCCAGGGACAATTCTGCCACCATTTTAAATTCCGTTTTTAAACGGCGAAATGGTTTCGTGATAAATGAATTTGGATTAGGAGACTGCGCCGGCGCGCAGTCCATCGCTTTGTTCACCTGAATTTGCTTTAGTGATTAATTAGATTTGGAAGGTTAATCGATCACCTGGCACACAGTGTGAGTTTATGCCGCCTTTGTCGCCATGCGGCATTTGAGGTATTGGACAACTTGATAGAGCGCACTCACTCCTACTAAGCCGTAAACGACTTTCGACATGGTGCCATCGCCAAGTAGCGTGGTTACCAGGTTGTAGTTGAAGAGACCCACCAGTCCCCAATTGATACCGCCTACGATTAATAGAATCGTAAATAGAATTTCGATATTTTTCATATGTTGATCACCTGAACATCAAAACGCAACAGCTGCCAGGAACGGTTCCTGGAGCCGGATTTGTATGCTTACGTACCAGTTTAGTAGAAATTAATAAACCTGTCAATATTGCCACCACTCTGAAACGCTGTTGTTCAGCCGTTTTCATAAGCACGCCCGGCCGAGTTAATAATTTAGTGCCCACCCGTGACGATTTTTCGATTCAATCAAATCACCTTAAAGGCACACCTGGAGCACCTTTGGGCGTTCCATTATCATTCGACCACTGCAGTCGAACCTCCGGTTTCATTCACCGGGTTTGGTGCCCATAAAAATTTCAGGGAACTCGAAACCAGAACGTTGAACCTTTGCCGATTTCACTTTTCACACCGATGACGCCACCATGAGCTTCGACGATAGCCTTGCAAATTGACAGTCCCAGACCGCTTCCGCGCTTTACGGAGTGGTCGTATCGGCTCACTTGTTTATAACGCTCGAAGATTTTTTCGAGATGATCTTCTGATATGCCCTGTCCTTGATCGGTAACGCTAACAACGACACCTTCATCTCCTTCCCGAACATCAACGGAGATCAGCCCACCTGGCGGGGAATACTTGATCGCGTTGGAAAGTAGGTTGATTAGAACACGGACAATTCGATCCTCGTCGGCGTTCATAGTCAGATCGGTCTGCATCGATTTCAAAACCAATTTGTTGTTCTCGGCGCTGGCGCTGACGGCGTTAATCGCCTGGTCCATAATCGTTGCCACAGGCGTGATTGCCAGGTTTAATTCCATCTCGCCAGCTTCAATTTTCTCCAGATCCAAAAGCTCGCCAATCAATGAAATCAGTCTTCTGACACTTTGCAAAGCGCGGGCAACCATTGCCGACATTCTCTCATTAATTGGTCCATACGCGCCATTCTCGACCAGCTCAAACGTTGTACCTATGGAACTTAGCGGACTTCTCAGATCATGGCTGAGCATAGCGACAAATTCTTGCTTGGCATGTTCGAGTCGTTTGTAAGCGGTTATGTCTTGCCCGACGCACATGAAAAGCTGATGCTCGTGTTCCCAAACGATCGACCACACAAAGTCGCGCCGTTTGCCGCTTGCAGCCAGCATCCCGACTTCCACTTCCTGCCGTTGACCGCGAACTTGTGAAACGTTTTCCATAACCTTCTTCAAGTGGTCATGGTCATCAGAAACAATAAATTCAGCAAAATCGGATTGCAAAATATCGCTGGTTGGGAACCCGAGCATGCCTTGAAAAGCTTCATTGGCACGGGTTATCGAGCCAGTGCTATCGAGAGCGCAAATCGCGTCAGCAGCCCCGTCGAAGTTGGCACGCTCGCGATCGAATGAGTCTTGCAGTGCCGTTGCCACGTCGTAAAATACAGCATCAAACTCGGCAATCTCGTCAGTGCCGCCCTTCGCCTCGTTTAACTCCTGACCATTGGCGAGGCGCAAACTGTTTTCCTTCAACGCGTTCACTCGCCGCGTGATATCACGACAAAAGACAATCATGTAGATTACAAAAACTATGTTTGCCAGAACGCCGACGGCAAGCCAGATATGGAGAAGCAGTCGAGTGTCGCGATGCCGCTGTGATATTTCTTCGTCAAGCGCTTTGCGATAAGAATATAAATCATGGATCGCCGCGTTACCGTCACCGATTTTTTCTTTGATCGACATCAACGACAAAACCTGCATCTCGGGAGACGTGCGCTTGCTCGTCCAATTCTTCACATTGTCCAGGATGTTGCCGAAATCAAGCCAGGCCTCTCGCAGGCGACGCAAGGCGTCGACCTGGTTGGTTTCGCTTTTATCGATAGTCGATTCCAAACCATTGATCCACTCAAGCGTGTTATTTCGCACCAGAATGAATTCGTCAATCGTGTCAGGTTCTTTAGTGAAACCATACTCGACAAGCAGAAACGCGCATTCATCGCCGGCGCTAACGACCCTCTCCACCGTTGTTTTGACTATCTGAGATCGGATTTGTTGCATGACTTCAGCGTCTTCCTGGTTGACCAGAATTAGCAAAACAATTACGAAAACAATTTCGAATGCCAATGGAATCGAAAGTATTGCCAGCCACTTTTGAAAAATGCTCATGAGATCAGTCGACCTCCGGCAGTTTGAACCAGAAAGTGGAACCCGCTCCCAGCCTGCTTACTACGCCAATTGTGCCACCGTGCGCTTCAACAATTGCCTTGCAGATCGAAAGTCCAAGTCCACTTCCTTGCTTGTGAATTTTCTCGGCGTCTTGAACTTGTTTATATCGTTCGAAAATGTTGTCGAGTTTGTCCGGCGGAATGCCCGGTCCCTGGTCGATCACCGAGATCTCGATGCCGTCGTTCTGAATCCGATCGGCCATTAAAGTTACTTTGTCGCCGCTGCGAGAATACTTGATCGCATTCGACAACAAGTTTATTAGCACGCGAACGATACGCTCCTCATCGGCGCGGACGCTGAGTTCGTGATCGATGGCTTCCAGTTCTACGCCTTGCTCAGCCGCGGACATGCGAAGAGAGTCCATGGCGGTTTGAAACACCCGATTGACCGGCACCACCGACGGTGTGATTTCCATTTCCCCGGCTTCTAATTTTTCCAGGTCCAGCAGTTCATTGATCAAGTTAACCAGCCGTTCGACGCTCTTCTGAGCCATCGCAAAAACATTGACGCATTTGTCGGGCATCTTTTGCACCGCGCCCTCGACCACCATCTCGATAGTGATAGCGAGCGCCGCAAGCGGAGAGCGCAGATCGTGACTGAGCATGGCGACGAAGTCCTGCTTCGCCTGCTCCAAGCGTTTCCGTTCAGTTACATCGTGAGCCACACAGTAGAACGTTTTTCGGGACGGCTCCCAGCGCGCTGACCACTGATAATCAAAAGGATCAGCGTCAGAGGAGATCATGCGAACTTCTGTTTCTAAACGCTGACCTTTATTGCTCTTCACTTTCTCAAGAAAATTGTTGATGCTTTCCCTGTCGTCCTCTAAAACGAAAGAACGAATATCGGCGCCAATTGCAGACTCCGCGTCATGACCGAGTGAGTCGGTCAGAACCTGGTTGACGCGCTCAATTTCGCCCGAGTGATTTAAACAAAATATCAAGTCGGCGGCGCTATCGAACATCGCCAATTCGCGTTGGTAAGAGTCTCTAAATGCGGTGGCAACACCGTGAAAGACTTTATCCAGTTCGGCAATTTCATCGGTGCCTTTGAGCGAGGGCAGAAGCGCCTCTCCATGCGATAGTTTTAAACTGTTCTCTTTGAGATGCTTAATTCGTTTAACAAATCCTCGACTGAATGCGAAGGTGGCACCAGCGGAAAGGAGGATGCTTGCTAATAATCCGGCGATCGTCCACGTTTTCAAACTGTCGAGCAGCGCTCCGCGTTCTTTGATAAAGTGATTGTCAGCTCGCGTTTGACTCTGGAACATGGGCTCGACAGTGCTGCTCACTTTTTTGATACGGATATCGAGAAGCGCATAAAAGCCAAGCTTTTCTTCAAGGGTCAATCGAATTTTCCGATTGTTGAGTTTGACAGCGCCGTTCATCAATGTGAAATACTTTGCGACCTCAGACTTCATTTCATTGATGGCGGCGGCATCTTTTTCTGTCAGAGTCTTATCGGATTGCATCTGCGCAATCAGTTCGTTAGCCTTGAATTCTTTAGCTTTAAGCTCTTTGAACACACCGGGATCCGGATCCATGGAATCTGCAGTCACGATTGTCACCACCGCGTGGCACTCGCTGAACGCTTTGTAGGCGAGCAAGCGCCGCTCGGCCAGCGCGATTTGAGAATCGACTGTAGACTCGGCGAATTCCAGAGCGACAATTAAGGCGACGAAAAACACTAGCTGAAAAGCCAGGGGAATCGCGATTAAAAATAGCCCTTTGTGAAATATGCGCATGAATTAAAACGGACTGTGGGAGACGTTTTTCAGAGCCAGTAACTTCGCTTTGTCGGCGCGTTCGTTAAACGATTGAGCTTCAGCTTTCAATTCCGCCGCTGAAAATAAATTGGCTATGTGTTTGACAGCCGACACGTAGTGCAGATCAGTCGGTCCCAATATCTCTTGCATGTGATCGAGGACAGTGATGGAATCTCCACTGGTCGGCCTCAGATCGGTTAGAGCAGTTTTTCCATAAATCGCGCCAAGTTGCTTGATGCTTTCTAAGAGACGTTCTCTGGGATTGACAAACAATATCTTCCGTTGTTGAGCGGCTTTCGCCAAAAGATCGGCTTCTCTGGCTGAATCACCGGACAACCAGCTATTCAGACTCCACGATTCATAAAGAAACTGAAGTTCGCGCGGATTTACCGAGCGCACATTTTCGAGTTCCTCCGCCTTGCGAAAGAATTGATCGGACTCCTTAAACTTGCCGCCGTACGAATACGTTTCCGCGGTCCGCTGCAGCACGCGGCGCAAAAATGTATTAGCATCCCTATACGCTCTGGTGCCAGATTTGGTATCGGCGTCGCTAAACGTAGCGCGATAATTGAGACCGCATTTAAATGCTTTGTCGAGCAATTCGATGGCACGCTTGTAATTGCCAACCGCGCGCTGAGCAACGGCTATACGAAGGTAGGGTGAACGGTCCGTAGGCTCGTCGACACGACCGGCTCGTTCCAATTCTTTAATGGCAGATTCGTATGCAACAACAGCAGCCTTGCTGTTTTTATTCTCGAGAAACCTTCCATATGCAAGCAGCACTTCAAAGCGCAGCATCGGGTTGGGCGACTCCGAAGAGACTGCTACCATGCGCTTGTAATAGACCTGGGCGTCAACGGTTTTGCCCCGGGCAGCGAAAGCGTCACCGCCCTTCCGTAATGCCGAAATCGCAAAGTCCTTCGGTATTTGCCGATCGCGTTGTGTGGCGTTTACACATTTTTCAATCGCCAACTTGGCGTCGTCGTATTTCTTCTGCGCGATATAGATTTGCACAAGCTCAGCCAGGGAGGCGCAATACACCTGAGTGGACACCGCCGGCTGCTTCTCGAAAAAATCAATTATCTTCTTGTTACCCTCAGTCGCCTCTTTTAAATTGCCGGCACTGCGGTTTGCTCTAGCCAGCTCCAATTGAATATTCGGCCAGTCCGGCGCAATTGCAGGCACACGCTGCAGTTCGTCCAGCGCTTGCCTGAAGTAACGAATCGCAGCTGTAAAATTCTTGGAGTCAGCTTCCAGACGACCCAGCCCAACGTGGCACCTGTAGTGGATAGCCGGATCAGAAGTCATGCCGATTGCGTTATTGAATTCAAAACGCGCGGCATCGAACATACGATTCACCCGGTACGAATTCGCCAGGTTAAAACGTTCAAGCGCGGTAAGCGGCTTGCCGCCTGCCTTATCGCTTAACTCTATGACTTGCTTTCTATACTCGAGCGCTTCATTCGTTTTCCCATGCGACTCCAATAATGCCGCCAATCGCTGTATGTCTTCATTCAGAGCAGCCACCGCCCGCGGTTCCCCAGCAGCAGGGTTTAATCCATTCTTAATGGTTTTGCTAAGCTCTTCTATGTGCTGTTTATAGATTCCTTCAGATCGCTGCGATTTTCCATTTTTTTCATAAAATGCCGCAGCTGCATTAACTAAATCAATCAATTCCTTCGAATCAGTTTTATAAACTCTCCGGGCCTCATCCAGAGCGTCCGTCCAGATCACATCCATCGGTTCAAACGCAACGTCCCGCTCGATTCGGAAGCACAGGGCCGCAATCGTTTTCATCCGGCGCCTTGACGATTCCTCGGTGCGGGAACCGCGGAAAAGACTGGTGAAACTTTTGTTGGCTTCCGCTGATTTTCGCAACAACGAATCGCGTTGGCTATCGGCCTGGGACTGCCCGCAGGCTGACAGAACAAACGGAAGGCACACGAGGATAGCCAGTCTCCACGCCCTCTCGATCGATCTTGCCGGCGTCATGCCATCACCATTGTTGCAAAATTCGGCTCACATTATTTTCCGTTTGGTCCGTACGGATACCACCAGGATTTAGCCGCGCTGTTAAATTCCCAATGGACATGTTTTGTCTCGCGAAACTCTTCCAGCCCTTCAGAACCCAGTTCCCGGGCGCCGCCACTTAGTTTCATTCCGCCGAACGGTCCAGCATAGTTGTCGGTCAACGGATCGTTTATCCAGATCGTTCCAGCTTTAACTTCTTCCAGGAAGATTTTGGCTTTCATCGGGTCCTGGGTCAAAAGGCAGGCACCAAGACCGAAGTCGCAATCGTTGACGTAATCAATTGCCTGTTCGAAATTGTCGTATTCCATAAGCGGCATCGCCGGTCCGAAAGTTTCCTCTCTCATAATTCGCATAGAATGATCGACGCCAGTTATCACTGTCGGCTCGTAGAAGTAGCCCTTGCCGAGCTTCTCCGGGCGTTTGCCACCGATTAGAACTTTAGCGCCGCAGCTGACGGCGTCCTTGATATGTTCGTCCACCTTATCGCGATAGGTCGCTCCGATCATCGGTCCGACGTCTGTTGATGGGTCGATGCCGGCGCCCAGTTTCAAATCTTTTACGAACGAAACGATGGCATCACGGAATTCAGTGAAACGTTTGCGTGGCAAGTAAATTCTTTCGGTCGACGTGCAAACCTGTCCGGCATTGGTCAACGCCGCATAAGCCAGTGCGCGCGCGGCAAGCTCAGGGTCAGCGTCTTCAGCGATGACAAAACCGTCTTTGCCACCCAACTCCAGGTGCAACTTTTTCATCATCGGCGCTGCAAGCGATGCGATGCGCTGACCGGTGGCGAGGCTGCCGGTGAAAGCGATTACCTGCACATCACGATGAATAACGAGTGGCTCTGCCACTTCTTTGCCCAGTCCGTTGACTACGTTTATAACACCCTCGGGGAAATGATCGAAGCACTTTTCGACGAGCAGCATCGTTGTTAGTGGCGTCAGTTCACTTGGTTTAATAATTACCGTATTCCCGGCAGCCAGTGCCGGCGCCATTTTCCAAGCCAGCAACAGCAGCGGATAATTCCATGGCACGATACAGGCGACGACGCCATACGGTTCCTTGATTACCAGATTCAATTGGCTGTACTCACCGGATGGCAGTACGCGTCCGCGTTCATGACGACCAAGTTCGGCGTAGTACTCGAACGTGTTCATCAACCATTCGAACTCTTCCTCGTTTTCCGGAACCGGTTTTCCCTGTTCAAGAGTGAGAAGACTAACGATTTCGTCGCGATGGGCGCGCATCTTGTGCGACGCTTCATGCATCATCTCAGCGCGCGAATTCGCCGACACGCGCTTCCAAGTTTTAAACGCCGCTTTCGCCGCATCGACCGCTGCCAGAGCGTCTTTCTCAGTGCCGCGCGGAACGCTGTCAATCACTTCTTCTGTTGCCGGATTGATGACGTCGATATTTTCAGTGGCACTACCCCTGGTGAACTTGCCATTGATGAAATGCGTTTGCATGCGCAGCCCTCAGTTAACGATGTCCGACAATTTTAAATGACTGGCAACCGCTGAATCAGTAATAAATAAGAAAACTTAGAAGAATCGGCGCCGCTTCTCAGGGACGGGACTTACGATGATTTATTGTTTCTGCAGCTCCCAAAAACTTTTTTTTCAGTGTGAATGAAACCAAAAGTGATACCAAAAGACAAAGTTATCGGAGATTTTTTACCAACCGTCTCAATGGAGCACGGACATACAAACCACTTTTATTGCGGACTAGCGGCCTCTGGAACGAGCTTCTGCAGCCGTTCCAGGATATCGGTTCCGTCAAATCGGAAGCGGATGTCGCGATAATAGAGACCGGCCGCTGTAATTGCGATCGACATTGAAACGATGTTGTTGATTGTTTGGGAAACGGTCTCCAACACGCGCAAGTAAAACGGCAAGTCAAGATTGGGGTTTTGCGTGACCAGATAACTTTCGTAGATTTCAAAGGGCAGAAGGAAACAACTGGTGGCAATCATCAGCAAAAACACCGATGCCGTCAGCAAGCACACGAACGAACCGCCGCGCATCGGGTAGTTGAAGCCGAGTTCAAAGGCGCGCTTAAAAATTGCGTCCAACTTTATGTTCTCAGTCGAGATGGCGCCGAACAGCAAAATGGTTATCAAAAGCGCGATCGCCGTAGCCACCACGATGAACAAACCGCCCACGAAAGCAACCGGAAACGCCAAAAGACCCATCAGACCACCAAAAGCTCTGATTGCAAAACATAAGAAGAACAGCACGGTGATGAAGAAACCGATAAAAATCGGGATGAACGATCCGAATGTGAAGATGGAAAAGACCGCCCACTTTCTGCGAGTCGCGTATTTCATCGCCTCTTGGAAATTGGTATCGATGTCAAAAACGATGCGGTAGAGGGCGGTAGCGCGTATCGCCACGAGCCACTGGGAAATCAATAATAAAATCAAAGCGAGCATGAGCCAGCCGCAATCTTGATAGATAGCCTGGAAATTTTCCGCTTTCAGACTCTGAAGCGTGTGGGCAAGACCGATTGCCAGTCCGGAAGTAGCCAGGCTTGCCAGAAGAGACGGCCAAAACAAGCGGGCTGTCATGTAGCGCCACTGGCAGCGAAACATCCGAAAGGCGATACTGACCAGATCGCCCAGTCGTAATGGTTTTAGAGGTAACTGATACAACACTGAAATGGACTTACACCAGTCGGCATGGGGGCCAGTATAATAGGATACCTTTTGTCAGAGCGGAAGGGTCTGTAAAAGCAAGTCGACAAGGGTCGGTTTGCGCGGACCTCTATCCACTTCGTCATCCCTGCGCGGTAGCCATGAGTTCCAGATCGGACAAACGCACTTATCTTGACCCGATTCATCAAGACATCGTTCTTGACCGAAAGAAACCTGCTGAGAAATTGATCATCGATTTGATCGACACTGAGGAGTTTCAGCGTTTGCGGCGCATCCATCAGCTCGGGGTGTCATATTTCACTTTTCAAGGCGCTGAGGGTTCGCGGTTCACACACTCGGTCGGGGTGATGCACGTAGCCAATAGCCTGGTCGATCATCTGACCGAACAAACTGACGGCATGGAGGAACTGCGACCGCTGATTCTGGCGTCTGCCTTGCTGCATGATATTGGGCATGGACCGTTCTCGCATGTGACGGAGAAAATTCTGGGCTACGACCACGAAGATTGGTCCTGCAAAATCATCGCCGGCGATACGCAAGTCAGACGGGTTCTGGATAATTTCAAACCAATTCCGAATTTGGCTGAAACGATTGTCAAAGTTTTGAAGAAAACTTACACGCCGCATTACGTGTCACACATGGTGTCGAGCCAGTTGGACTGCGACCGTTTCGATTATCTGCTGCGCGACAGTTATATGACTGGTACCAAATACGGTTTGTTCGCGTTGCATCGAATTTTGCGTTCACTCGAGATAGATCAAGAGAACGACAGGATTATCGTGGTTGGCGAGAAAGGACAAATCGCAGTCGAAGATTATTTGTTTGCTCGTTATTCGATGTACGCGCAGGTTTATTATCATCGTAAAAACCTTGCCGCACGCGCACTGTTAGCCAGTTTGATTAAACGAGTGAAGACCATTCTCAATGACAGCACACGTCCGGTTTGCTTTGTCGACGAAGCGACCATGAAGTGGGTTTCTGGTGACGAACTGAAAGTGAGCGATTATTTGCAGCTCGATGACATTCAGCTCAACTATCATATTAAGAGATGGGCAGAGGATCCGGATCCTGTGCTGTCCGACCTGTCCAAACGTTTCTTACATCGACGATTATTCAAAGCGATTCGCATTCCTTCAAGAGAAAGTGGATTGGTCAAAGACATTGAAAAAGAAGCCCGTCGTCTGCTTGAAGAAAAATCGTTAGACCCTGAGTATTACTTGGGAATCGAGTCTACCGGTTTCCGTCCTTACGACTACTATCGTCCCGATGACGATCATCCGCAGACAAATATCATTGTGAAAACCGATGGTGGTATCACTTCGGAACTCTCAAAGATTGCCCCGGCAATCGAAGCACTTGTAAAAGGTAATTACGAATCGACCTGGCTCGTCTTCCCGGATGAGATTCAGGACAAATTAGCTGTTATAAGAGAACTTATACCGGCGTATTAGCGCTACCCCAGGGCAAGACAACGGCAATGAGGAAATCGAAAACATGTTCGATACACTGACAGACAGACTACATTCTACGTTTCGGAATTTGACCGGCGACGCCAAACTAACGGCGGAAAACATCGAAGAAGCGATCAACGATGTGCGCAAGTCGCTGCTCGAAGCAGACGTCAGCTTAAAGGTAGTGAAACTATTCATCAGCCGCGTCAGACAGCAAGCGCTGGGCGCCGAAGTGCTCGAGTCGGTGACGCCGACGCAGCAGTTCGTCAAGGTCGTGCACGATGAGCTGGTCACCATCCTTGGTGGCGAGAACGCGCCATTGAACCTGGACGGCAGTCCTGCCGTGATCATGCTTCTTGGACTGCAGGGTTCCGGTAAAACTACCGCCTGCGGCAAGCTCGCTTATAAGCTTCGCGGCGAAGGCATGAAACCGCTAATGGTGGCATGCGACGTGCAAAGACCAGCTGCTATCAAGCAGTTGCAAACGCTGGGCGCGCAAATCGACATTCCGGTTTTTGCAATCGAAGGTCAAACCGACGTTCAAGAAATTGCTGAAGCGGCAATCGAGCACGCCAAGAAAGAAGGCTTGCATCCGGTCATTCTGGATACGGCTGGACGCTTGCAGATCGATACGGCTCTAATGGCTGAATTGATGATTCTCGATCGCGCCTTTGAGCCGATTGAGAAACTGCTGGTTGTCGATTCGATGACCGGTCAGGAAGCCGTCAACGTCGCCGACACCTTCAACACTCAGTTAACGGTAACCGGACTGATCCTGTCAAAAGTCGACGGTGACGCCAGAGGCGGAGCGGCGCTCTCAGTGCGCGAAATCGTCGGCAAGCCGATCAAGTTTATTTCGACCGGTGAGAAACTCGACAATCTCGAAGCCTTCTATCCGGACCGCATGGCTGGTCGCATTCTCGACATGGGAGACGTTCTGTCCTTAGTCGAAAAAGCGCAGCAATCAATTGACGAGAAAGACGCCGAGCGCGTCGCCATGGAGATGATGAAGGGCGATTTCACGCTCGAGATGTTCATCGACATGCAAAAGATGATGAAGAAGATGGGCTCGATTGGCGACATCATGAAGATGATGGGTGTCGGCGGGATGTTTGGCTTGAATTCAACACAACAGAAAGCGGTTGCAGAACACGGCGAGCAGATGATGTCGCTGTACGAAACCGCGATCAATTCGATGACCAAGCAAGAACGCAAAAATCCGGAGCTGATCGATTTTCCTCGGCGGCGACGAATCGCTAAAGGGGCCGGTCTCAAAGATGCTCAAATCGGACAATTGTTAAATGAGTTTCAGCAAATGAAAGCCATGATGGGCTACATGAAGCCGATGATGAGTGGCGGCGGAATGCCTGGAATGGGCGGGATGCCCGGCATGGGCGGAATGCCCGGAATGCCGAAACTGCCAGGCATGGGTGGAATGCCAGGTTTGCCTGGACCGGGTAAAGGCGGCAATATGCCATCCGGAATGCCCGGTATGTTCGGTATGCCCGGAATGCCAGGCGGACCGAAAGGTTCTTCGACGCCAGGCGGAGCAAGTCCGGCCGGCTTCGGACGCGGTCGCAGACTGCGCAAGAAGAAGAAAAAACCTTAAACTGCCGAGCCGATCGCTAACTAATGCAAAGCATGATTAACAGCAGATCTGGCGGTAAATGCATATACACCTGTTAAAATAACCATTCACATACTTATTGACTCGCAAGACTTGAAGAGGGACAACCAGTGGTTAAGATACGGCTTAAGCGCATAGGCGCCAAGAAAGCCCCCCACTACAGAATCGTAGCTGTAGACGGGCGCACGCGTCGTGATGGCAAGCCAATTGAAGAAGTCGGGTACTATAACCCCCGTTCGAAAGAACTTAGACTAGATAGAGAAGCAGTTGAACGATGGATGACAAACGGAGCTCAACCAAGCGATACGGTAGCGGCCCTGATAAAAAGGGCGGCAGCGGCGGCGGATACGGCGGCGGGCGGAGCAGCGGTGGGTACCGCGGCGGCAGCTCCGGCGGCGGCGGCCAAAGGCGCTTCCAAACAAAGCTAGTTCAGACCCAAGCTCCAGAAGACTTGGCTGAATACATATTGAAGGTTCTTGCCAAAGAACCCGATTCGCTTATGTTCGAACGAAAAAGCTTCGGACCCCGAAGAAGTCGAGTAAGCGTCAAGTGCGACCCTGCGGTCACTGGACGCCTGATCGGCAAAGACGGAAGAACCATCTCCGCTTTAAGAAATCTCATTAAAGCGGCGGCCGGACGTTTTGGAAAACGAGTCGACATAGTGGTCTCTTAGTGGTCGCGGCTGAACAAAGCAATTTCGACGCGAGAGAACAAGAACTCTTGCAAGTTTTGCTCGACAACAAAGTCATATCGAAAGGTCAAGCCGACCTCGTGCATAACGATCACGAAGCCACCGGCATGAACGTCGAAGATATTCTCCTCGCGCGCCGTTGGGTGAACGAGGAGAATTTGCGCGTGCATGCGCCCTGGCTCTTCGAAAAATCGGACCAGATTGTCAGAGACGTCGGGGCGGCTGCGTCATACGATGACAATCTGAAAAAGTATAGATTGCTGCTAGCGGAACTCCTGGGCGAGTCTTCGGAATAGGTATCAATTTTCGGGAAAGTTGAACGGTCAGAAAAACGGACAGAAATTCTGACGTTTCGGGCCTGGCAATTGGAACGTCAGAAAGCGGGTCTTCTTTCTGACATCACTTTGTCAGCTTTTTTCTTCGTCAGAAAAACGGTCCGAAAATCTGACACGGTACTTTGGTCAGATCGGTCGAGATTTTCTTCTGACATCGCTGCCAACTTTGTCAGGTTTGTCCGTCAGATCTGATTGTCAGAAAAAAAGACAGATTTTCTGACAAAATCACTTTTGTGTATTTAGCCTCGTCTAGTTCGCAGAGGTATTCAAGACCAAGATGATTCGCCAAGCTACGGCTGACGACGCAGCAGCTATTTTAAAAATTTACGCGCCGTATTGCACGGACACAGTGATCTCCTTTGAATCCGCGTCTCCTTCAGTTGATGAGATGAAGGCACGAATCGAAAAATGCAACGCCACGCACTTGTGGATAGTCGACGAAGAAGCCGATGGAATCTTCGCCTATGCATACGCAGGACCGCATCGCGATCGCGAAGCTTATCGCTGGTCTGTGGATACTTCGGTATATGTAGATGGTGCCAAACGCCGCACTGGGCTGGGAACCAAACTATACACGCGACTGGTGGTGGAACTGCGGGAGCGCGGCTTCTACAACGCCTTTGCTGGTGTCACTTTGCCGAACCAGGCAAGCGTCAATCTGCATGAAAAGCTTGGATTTAGGCCTGTCGGCATCTTTCACAATGTCGGTTATAAAATGGGCAAATGGCACGATGTTGGTTGGTGGCACTTGGTTCTTAAAGATCATGACCAAGATCCGGCTGAGCCCACGACGCGCTCACTTTTGATCTGAGGTGGTTTCAGGATCGGGAATAAGAGCTAGTTTGCAGAGATAGTATTCGTCCACCTTTGCACCGGCAGCGATACCAGCCTTGAATTGCTCTGCTGCTTTTTCAGGAAAGCCCGCGATCGCCAAGCGCTGTCCGACATAATAGTGGGCCTGCACAAGGCGAAATTTTTCGTGCTTGGCGGAGTCGAGCAAAACCTTGTCCGACACGCCTTTTCCGTCAAGGTAAAGCATGATAGCTTGCCACCATTTAAAGTTGCTGAAATTTTCCGCAGACTGAGTAAGCAGAATATCGTATTCAGTTTTGCGTTTTCTCAGACCGCGACAAATCGCCAGATAGATGTTTGCCTTTGCAACGACGATGGTCTTGATGCCTGCCTTTCCAGAGAGATATTGTTCGAGGTCACGGGCGGCTTCATCGTACTGATGGAACGCCATCTGAATAACGCCGCGGTGCAAATAGTTATCCATGTTTTCTGGATTTTGTTGAATCAATTTGTCTAAGCGGTTCAGCACTTTCGACTTTTTCATACTGGTCATCGGCATTACGGCGTATGAGTATTTTCTTTGGCGAATGTGCGCCATCTCGTAAAGTGGATCGTCGACATGAGCTTTTCGCAGATCGTGTGCTGCTGATTTATAGTCAGCTAGTGCGGAGGCCACTGACGCGCGTTCTAAAAACAGTTCCGATGGTGCATCGGCAAGTTTGACTCGATTGTAGTCAGCAAGCGCTTCTTGGCTCTTGCCCAAAGTTCTGTAAGCGCGGGCTCTCATGAAGTAGTAATTGCTGTCCGGTCTCAACGCGATCGCAGCGTCAAGGTCCTTAAGCGTCTTTTGAGTTTTAGCGAGCGGTTCCGACGTACGTTGAGCCACACGAGCGGCTAATTGCGGAGCCGTTTTTTTAATAGCCTCTGTGTATTGTGCTGTCGCTTCCTTGAAATTGCCCATCCGTTCATAACAAGCACCCATGCGACGGAGAACCAATCCCGCCATCGCCTGTTCGACTTTTTCAACAAACGCAAGCGGCATTTGAGCCGACATAGTTTTCTTTGAATAAGGAAAAGCCGCCAGCGACTTTTTATAATCGGCGATTGCTTTCTCGTACTGTTTTAGTTGTTCGTAGGCTTGCGCACGCCACAACCAACCAGCATAATCTTGCGGGTTTTGGGCGATCACGTTTGATGCGATTTCGATAACCTGGTCCGACTGTTTTAGTGAAAGCCTGCACTCGACTTCAAGAGCTCTGCAACCGGAATCAGTTTTCCGATAAGCCGGACTTATTTGTTCCAACTCCGCCAACGCCTGCCCATAGTCCATTTTGAGCATTGCCTGCGTTGCAGAAAGCAGATGGAGACTGTCATCCAGTTCTGCTAAATCAACTTTGTTGAATGTAGTCAGTGCTTCGCCATCGCTGCTATCACCAGATGCGGTATCAACGCCCGGTTTCGTGATCTCCCAGTTCCATCCACCATGCATAGCATTTGAAGCGGCGTGATAAACAATCGAGCACACCACACCGAAAACAAGCCACATGGACAACAGGGCAAGGACGCCGGCAACAGACAGTTCGCGCGAACCGGCTGGCGCGCTCGCCAGGCTTGATTTAGTCTCGACTTTATTTCCCTGCGTCACGTTTAACCTTACAGTTTTCTATGTAGCTTCGAGTGATGACTTTTGGATTTCGCGCAGATAACGAATTTTTTTGCGGACATAATCACTGTAGATACTGGCGAGTTCCAATCCCAGAGCGCCGTCCAACAGCCCTCCTCGGGCGAAGTAACGATAGCAAAACGTCCAGAGTGGGTGGACTACTTCATTGACGGGATGACACTTCCATCCGAATTTTTTTCTGCGCGCATATTCTTTTGCAGACAGTTGAGCATACTTCTCCATCGCCGCCGAGAAGCCGGCTACGTCTTTGTACGCATAGTGGCGCATTTCATGGTTCATCAATTTGACCGGTCCATCCATCTTGATGGCTTCGTGCACGAGGCGGTCATTAAATTGACCTTTACCGCGCTTGATCAATCTAAGCTGCGCATCGGGGTAGAAGCCGCCATGCCGAACGGGCACATCTCCGATGTACAGAACTCGAGGGATGCGGTAGCCATCATATTCGGTGCCACCGGAACTATCCAAAATTTCTTTAATTTCCGACACCAAATCCGGTGTCACTATTTCATCGGCGTCGAGACTCAAAACCCAGTCAGATTTCGCCAAACTGAGCGCTAAATTCTTCTGCGCGGCGTAGCCAAGCCAGTCCTGGTGACGGCATTCAGCGCCGAGCGCAGTTGCAATTTCCAGCGTTCTGTCCGTGGATCCGGAATCGATCAGCAAAACTTCGTCAGCAATTGGTTTGATCGCTTCGATAACCTTGCCGATGGTGCGCTCCTCATCTTGCGCAACGATAACGACTGAAAGTGTCATCAGAAGTTAATTGCCACGGCTGTGAAATTTGATCACGTTATTGACGCTATCCAGCGAGTACTTCCAATCACCGAAGAAGTCCTGCCCGAGCAGAGGATAAGCCATAGAAGCTTTGCCCACAACTTGAATTGGGAAATCAGATTTATCAATCGGACCCATCTTCAGTCGGCGCACGGGGAATACTTGTGTGGCTGTCGTTCCGCCGATCCCGGAGACAGCGCTCGTTGTCGCATCATGTGGAATTTCAACGCTGCAACTCTGGAGCTGCTCTTTCGTAAACTGTGTATTCGATGCGCCAGTGTCCATGCACATTGGAATGGTGCGCCCATTGATTTGAACTTGCACCACCATCAGACTTCCCTGTCGTGTGAATGGCACGTTATTCAGGTTCCCATACGGAGTGGCGCTGGCAATCGAACGCGAATAGACATCGCTGCGGGTGAGCTTAATCTGACGACCCTGTTTGTCGACCTGACATTGATAGTCTTTCAAGAACGTCTGCCCAAGCAATGGAGGAGCGTCCATCGATTCTTGAACAGTGATGGTGAAATTTTTGCGCTCGATATTTCCAACTTTCAGATCGACGTTCATCCGCCAGGACTGCTGGTTTCCACCGACACCTTTGACGTAGGAAGTGGACGGTCCAGTCGGTGGTGCGATTTTAAGTTGCTGGAGATGATTCTTTCCGAACAGCACAATCTCCGCACCAGTATCGAACAGCATATGATCGACCGGACGCCCATTAATGGTGGCGCTGACGTAAGTCATATTGTTATTGAACGGATTGTCGACGATATGGAATGTGCCTTCCTGAGGCAACGATGAATCAACGCCGCTCGACGAAGATGATGTCGACCGCGAATAACTGCTGACCGTTGATCGCGATGGAGTACTGGCTGGAATGTTTTGTACGCTGCCGCCTTTCTGTGCTGCTGCGGCTGCCATATCGGCACCAAAACGACCATGGTTGGGCAACATCATTTGCAGTTTGTAGTTATAACCCGGAACTACGGACTTGGCGTATTCAACGTCGATTGCAAGCAGCGCCTTCAATGCATTCACGCCTGGAGGCTGACTCTTACCGTATTTGATTGCCTCGGCATAGGCTGATTTTGCTGAGTTGATATCTTTGAGCTGTTGATAGCAAGCACCCATGTAATAGTAAGTGCTGCCGTCAGACGGATACGCTTTCAGTGTTTCTTGAAACTTGGCGAGCGCTTCACGATAGCGCCTTGCTCCGTACAACCGGGTTCCATCAATGTAAGCAGTGCTTTGTGCATCTGCCGGAGGGGCTATTAAAATCCCGCCTCCGAGCATCAACAAAGCCGATAGGACAACTCCAGCTTTTCGCATTGAAAACTTAGCCAACACTTTGCATCTCCAACAAACCATCCCGCCCCTGATGAATATTCCACGCGGGTGTATCTTAATCAACTTAAGGCAATTTCGGACGTTGAGCAAATCTGGGTTCTGTTTTGTCAGAAAAGCGAGCTGATTTTCTGACATAGCGACGCTGCAGTTCTGACAGTTTCGCGCGTCAGAAAGTCGAGGTCAGGTACAAACGAATTTCGGCTAAGCAGATTGTCAGAAAAAATGTCCGTTTTTCTGACAATCCAGCTTTAGCGAAATTACATACCCTAAGCTCCAACCTGTTGAGCCACCACGTTCTTCTGGATCTCTGACGTACCCTCAGCGATCTCCATGGTCTTAGAATCGCGATACATCTTCTCGATTGGTTCGTCTTGTGACAAACCGAGCGCTCCGAAGATTTGTACGGCTTCAGATGAGTGCACTCGGGCGGCGCGGGCTGCGAAGAATTTGCACATCGCCGCGCATTTGCGGAATTCGTCAGAAGCGCCATCTTTGCTCCAAGCGGCTCTATATGTCAACAAACGAGCAGCTGCAGAATCGGTCGACATGTCAGCCAGTTTCCACTGAATTGCTTGCAGTTTGCCGATATTGCTGCCCCACTGTTCGCGGGTCCTGGCTCGTTCCACACTGGATGACAGTGCATGTGCAAGAAGCCCAATGGCAGCAGCAGAGACGACTACTTTGCTGACATCGAACGCTTGTTGAATGGCTTCATTAACGATCTTGTCGTCAGCAGCTGTTTCCGGATTGGTCGAACCCAGATAAGCATCCGGCTCGAGCTCTAAGTCGGTAAATGTCAGATTGTTGGTAGCAGCAGAACGCAGTCCCAACTTTTTGAGATTCGGTCCGACATTGATGCCCCTGTTGTTTTCAACGTCGGCAAGCCAGAGGGAAAGCCTCTTGTCCTCGCCTTTTTCAAATTTCGCCGCGATCAATACAAGACTGGCGACGCTTCCATTTACAACCCAGGTCTTGCTTCCGGAGATAGAAATCTTTCCGCCTTTTGAAACTGCTTTCGTTTCCATAGCCGAATAATCACTTCCTGCGTTTTCTTCGTTTAAGGCTAAGGCGCCAATGCACTCGCCGCGAGCCAGCAACGGAAGGTATCTGGACTTTTGTTTGTCAGTTCCAAACTTGGAAACCAACTCAATCACCTGCGCGTGGGCTGCAAGAGTGAGAGCTACGCCTGGTTCAACTTCAGAAATGGCTTCAGCGAGTAGAACCAGGTTTATAAACGGACCGTCCTGCCCACCGTACTCCTTGGCGACTGCGCTTCCCAGATGGCCTTCCTGACCGAGGGCAGCGAACAATTCGCGGACGTTGTAACTGCCATCGTCAAGCGCTTCTGCGTTTGGTAGCACATGCTCTTGGACAAATGCTCTATAACGGGACAAAAGAGCTTCTTGGTCAGAACTCAAGAAAGTATTCACGGTCGCCTCCTGCGGGTGCGGATCTCAACGCTACTAAAGTGTACATTTTAGCAATATGGCGGCAGTTTTCTATGCTCGTCTGCTATCCTACAAAGCTGTAATCAAGCAGGTTTCCTTGAATCCAAACATCGTGGATTCCGTCAGCCGCACTGGAACGAGATAGTAATTATGCCAGTATTTGCAAAGTTCATTAAAAAACTTACCTCAATTTTTGCAGAGAAAACACAGATCAAACCTGACGATTTTGAACTCGAACACTTTCTTCTGTATCACGGTTTGGTCGGCACAAGTCCCGAGAACCAGCGCAAATTCAAGGATGTGCGTGCCGACATTCGAATGGCGGTTGAGGGCAGAAGCAGTCAACAGATGGCTGCGACGCTGAAACTTTCACCACTCTGGTGGGAAGAAAAACTTAAAACAATTTTTGCGGAAATCGACGAACGCGACAACGCAATTGCGGCACTTGCACCTGACGTGGAAGATGACACCTTGACTTTCGATCACGTGCCACTTCTTCACTCTGAGTGGCAGACCAGGGCCAATGCCGCTCTTGTGCTAGCTCAGCTCAATGCAATTGAAATCAACGACAAACTGATCCACTCTTTGCACGACACCGCCAGCGGTGCGAGGACAGCGTTCTGTCACGTCGCCAACGCACTTGGCCGACTCGGTCAACCCGCTAGTGAAGCCGCTTTGCTAAAGTATCTTTCGGATGAAGATCCGTGGATTCGCGTCGACGCCGTTTCAGCGCTGGCCGAACTAACTAAAGCTAATCCATCCCCTGAAATTTCCAAAGCACTGCTTTCAAAGCACTCCTTGTCAGACTACGCCGCGATTGCAGTATCGAAGGTAATCGAACCGAAGAGCTTTTTCGAAACAAACGATCCGGTCTCGATCGCTGCAGGTTGCCAGATCGTTCTAGATGTTCTCAATTCTGCCTCGCAAACGTTCACAAACGACATCGTAATCGAGACTGGAGTGCCGCGTTGCATGCCGGCTCTGGCAAGATTGCTTGATGAAATGCCGTCGGCTAATGTGGCCTTCGCCGCGATTCAATTGGCAGAATGGCTGGAAACTCACCACAGCTATGTGCTACTCGAACCGCCATCACAAGCCGATATAGACAAAGCTTTGTCATACAAAAAATCAGACGGCTACCGAAAACTTCTCCAAGAGCAGTTGGCAAAAATCGATTCGGACTCGCTCAGCGAGCCACTGAAGGCGCTGGATATAAAAAGCGCGATCATCATGATCGGGCAACTCGGCGATCAATCCGACGCCAAAATTTTAATCCCGGCCTTGAAGGCTACGCATCTGCTTCTCGATGATGTGATCAATACACTGACTCAGTTAGGTGCAACGGAAGCATCCGAGAGCCTGGTCCGACTGGCAAACGAACTCGTTGATCTGGAAGACCGAAAACTACAGCCGCGACAATTGCATCCGGTTCAAGAAACCAATAAGAATGCCTCGAAGACATATTGGCTAATCTTAAAAGCGCTTGGGACCATGCCTTCCAAGGCCAGCGTCGACTTTCTTCTGCAAGCATCGCAAGACCACGCTCCGGACAAGCGCTCGCAAGCGCTGGAGTCGCTTATCACCGCAGCCGAAACACTCAAAAGAACAGGTCAGAAAACTGATTTTGAAGGCCGACTTAGCGATGCCTTATCCGATCCATCGCCTGATGTTCGAAAAGCCGCGCTTCGCGGAGTGGCAATTTTTGAAACCGTGGGCGACCTGAAGAAAGTTGTCGGTCTGACAAGAGCACCGGAAGTATCGACTCAAAGGGAAGCTTACGAGACATTATCGGAACTTGCTAAGAAAGGTCACAAGAAAGACGTCGTGGAAACTCTGGCTCAGGCCTTGAAAACAGAGCCGGATGCCCATAAACGACAAAAGCTCCGAGACTTTATTGAAACGACTGACCGACAAACGCCTGTCAACCGGCTTGAGCCATGATAATGTAGAAGTTACTGGATAGCCCAGCAGTTGAGGCATCCGGGACCAGCACCTCTACTTAAAAGTATCGCGGGGGTTGGACGGTGGAACCAGAATCCAATCCGGTCAACAACGACGAAGCAGGCAAAATCGAGACCGGCGTAAGCAAAGATTCCGACAAATCGGAGTCCCTCTTGAACGTCGAGAGTTCCGAACCTGATTCAGAAGCCCTGACATTGAGTTCCGAAGAACTTGAAAAGATCGATGAGCCGAAACTACACGCAACATCGTTCGCCGGCAAACCTGAAACATTTGGCACCGAAGGTAGTATCACACCTCCGCAACCATACAGAAGCCTGGATTCGGTTTTAGATCACGATCATATACTGCGAAACTTCAAACAACCGATGTTGTTCGATGTCGTCCTGGCGCTTGGATTGCTCGTCGCCGTCGCCGGTTTCACAACCGGACTCATGCGTATCTACATTACGCACATGGCCAAACAAAGCATCAACCAACACAATTACAAAGCGGCGATCACGATTCTCAAAAGAAATCCGGTGCCGGAATTTTTCTCAGGCTTTGGATCTGATCCAAACGATCTGCTAAATCAGGCACTCTATCTCGATGCCATGACGAAGCTCGAGGCTAACAATGAAGATCAATCCGCGTTGTCACAACTGAGCAAAATCACTTCCGGATCTCGGTTCTTCCACCTGGCGCAGGATATTTTGAGCGCCAACGGACAAGGACCGGACGCGCCTAAAGTTGAAAAAGACGAGTCGGATTCGCCTAAAGAGCCGCTGTTCAAGACGAACGCAGGGAAGTAGAACGTCGGAATTGGCAAAGTTGGTTGGTCAGAAAAACGGTCCGAAAATCTGACTGATTTCGAATTGGATTTGGTTTGTCAGAAAGTTTTGTCAGAAAACGAACTCCGTCCTGTCAGAAAAACAGGACGATTTTATGACATCTCAACTTTCCTAAAAACTCGAGCGCAATATCTAGCGAACAGCAGCCGACGGGCGACTTGCCGAAATCTGCATCATGTCTCGCTTGGCCTGGTCCATCTTCTTTGTCACATTGCTGTCGACTTTATCGACCTGGCGATCTGTTTCGTCGAGGCGAATTTCCGCGCTGAATTCAGCCGGACGGAATTTCGGTTTACCGTCGACTTCCATCGCAATGATTGAAGTCGGAGCCTCGGCAACTGACGTCGTCGTCTTCAGGCAAGCCAGAAACAAAGAGGATGAGAGCCAGACTGCTGACGAGAATACCGCCAGAACCATCACTATCTTCTTCATACTGTACACCTCAAACTAACTCAGGCATTGTATGCCGGAACTGTTGGGCGGTTTGAGAATTTAATACTTCGTTCGTTTTATCGTTAAGCTGATGCTCAACGGGTTTACTCTACAACGAACTCTTTATACTGGTCCGCACTCAAGGCTGCGTCGAGCTCTGCGGGATCTGACAGTTTCACTTTTATCATCCAACCTTCGCCGTAACAGTCATGGTTGACTAGCTCAGGTTCACCCTCGAGCCTTTCGTTGATTGCGGTGATCTCACCTGACACCGGCATGAACAAGTCAGAAACAGATTTGACTGACTCGATGACGCCGAATTTTTGGTCCAGTTTGAATTTGTCACCGACTTTCGGGAGCTCGACGAATGTGACATCGCCCAATTGATCCGCGGCAAAAGCAGTAATGCCAATGATGGCAATATCGCCCTCGGTGCGCACGTATTCATGCGACTTTACGTATTTCAATTGGGCCGGATACGCAAGGGTCATGATTCCTAGCTCCTCTTATGGTGCGTGGCAGAAACCGGTCCTCGGGATGAACCGCGCCGGTGAACTCAGATCTTAGCAAGAGCGATCATCAATCACCCTACTTTGATACCTCAATATTGAACCCAGAATTTCCGAACTCACACTCTTGACTTCCACCTAAGATCCAAAAGCCCTATGTAATCACCCATACGCTTCCAAACGGAGGCGGGAACACAAAACGAATTTCTGACATCACATTAGTCACAAATCAAAAGGAAGGTTTTTATGTTAAATACAATGAGAAGAAGAGCCCGGGTGTTGGATGCAATGGCTGTGGGTGGCGTTTTTGCCGCGACCGTTCTGTTTGTTTGCTGCGCCTGGTACTAATTGCAGGCTGTTCCCACCGCTCGCGTCACAGTTAATTGGCATAGACAGCGTCATGCCGCCGCCAAGACCACGCTCGCCTGACTGTCGTGTCACATTCAGAACTGCTACGGCAATCTGACATTCGACAAAGTTATCGGATCCGAGAACGAACCTACAATTTTTCCTGACGAATCAGTTGCCGCAATTCGGATCTGATAATAAGCAGAATTACTCACCACTGATGGTGGCAGGACAAAACGACCTGTCAGTTTTTTCAAATCCTTCGTGAAAGAAACGTGCTTACTGCGCGTGCTTTGACGAAAGGAATGTGGTTGAAAATGGAACTCAAAATATGGTTCGGAGACTTCCACAAACGCTGCGACCGCGCCCGGAATCTTTGATACGTCGTACGACATCGGCAGTTTATCGTTTTTGATTTCGATCAAACCGCTGGAATTCAGCTCACCTTGCCCGTTGAACACGAGCGCCGGAATGTAATCAGTTGATGCTTTGAACAACGCCGACTCGAGTTTTAAACCGCCGGCAGCAGGCAAATCGATTCGAAACGCTGTTGAAGAACCGGAGAACAGCCAGGCTTTGTACTGAGTAAGATGAATTCTATATGTTTGAATTCCTTCGTCAAAGAACACGGGGAAGTGGATCGGCAGGGCGTTGTTACCGTCGGCATCAGCTTGCCCAACCCAGGACAAGAAGCCGTATTGACCGCGTGTAAGATCGTTTACCTGGTTTCTTGAGTCCGGCATCTCCACATCGTCACCGCTGATTGGAGTCATAAACTCCGAACCGTCTCGAGTATTCAAAGCGGGCGAACGCGCCATTTCCGAGAGGTAGTTGTTGGTCGGCATGGTCATCAGTGTCTGCGGGTCAGGCTCAAACTCGGTGGCAAATTCACTGTCGCTGAGCGGCTCGAAATATCTGGGGGCAATGCGGGCATACGCGTGCCGGTCAGGCGACAACAGGTCATCAGAGGGTTTGGCTACGGGCAATGGTTGCGCGGGCGGTGCCAGTATTTTAGTCGTCTGCCCCTTTTTGCCAAGCGAAATTTTCAATTCCAACAAATCGAAATCAAGTGGTGCAATCGGCTCACTGACTGAGAGTAAATAACTTTCAATATCGCCTCCACTCTGTTTATTATCAAAGAAATCAAGCCCGTTTCGCACATTTTGATAGCAGTCAAATTGCCCGAGCGGCGTAATTTTAGGCTCTTCAAACGGGCGCTGCGTCTCAAGTGACGGAAAGGCGATGGTGACAAATTTTTTCTCGTATTCCTTCCACAAAATAAATTGGTATTTGTCGCCATGCTCGGTCAAATCTTTGAGCAGTGAAATATTGACGACGCGGTCGTTTGTAGGCGTCCCATCAATGCAGATAATACGAGAATTGCAGTCAGTTTTTGATAATGGTGGCATTAATAAGCCGGGCAGAAAATCGGTGGTGTAGAACGCGCAGTAGCCGCTTACCCCGGTAGGCAAGCCCACTACGACAAGTTTCTTACCATCTTGTAAATACGCCGCATGCTCTGCAATCTGCGAGCGAATCAGGTTCATCTCATTGGTGGCATCGCGCCAGGCCCGGGCATACTGCATCGAGATCACGAAAAATAGTACAAAGGCAGCCCACAATAATCCAGTCGTACACCGCCGCAAAACGCTTACCATGCGGGACTTTTCAGAGGTGATCGGATAAATCAAAACCACGACGGTCAGAATGAACGGCACCGACAACGTGTAAGCCAGGCGTGCGCCGATCAGGCCGTTACTGACGCCCCAAATTTGCAAGCACGGCAAGACCAAGATCAAAAGCAGGAACAGATATTTACCCGCTGCTCGCAATCGGGATCTAGCGCAAGGAGTTTTCTGATTCAAAACAACCAGAACTGCTATCAAAAAATATATGACACGAATAACCAAATCCGCGGAGCAGTCCGGTCCCAGGACACTTTCATTAATTGGATGAAGCAGCTTCCAATACGCATCTACGCTAAACAAACGCGTCAAGAAGGAACCGTTTAGACTGGCACCGATGGTGCCCTGGTAACCACCAATTAGCGATCCAAGTGCGATTCCACGCACCACAATGTAAACTGCCAACACGGCGAACATCGGCCAGCACAAAACCAGACCGCCTTTAATCCGCCTCAGAAACCCCAGCAGAACTGAGTCTCGCTTGTAATCGCTTGGCGGGGCTGCGATTAAATAAAGGGCCATCACCACCAGCGGTATCGCGGCACACATCTCCTTGACCATCAACCCAAAGATCATAGACACGGTAGCGCCGACCATCCAGCGCCGATCTTTGTCATTAAAATACTCAAGTGAACAGATCAATGCCCCAAACGTAAAAGCCGCACCAATAGAGTCGATGCGCGGCAAAGCCCAGCAAATCGGTTCGGCATGACCAGGATAAACGGCGAACAACAGTGATACCACAAGAGGTATCTTCCAGAGGACCATCGGACTATATTCTTCCCTGGGAATATCGCGCAGAAGAACATATCGCAACAAGGATCTCGATAACAAAAACACCAGACAAGTCGAGATGGCGTGCCAGATTACGTTGGTTAAGTGATAACCCCACGCGTTTCCTTTCCACAAAAAACAGTCCAACGCGAAGGTAATATCGGTAAGCGGACGATACATCCGATAAAGACACTCGTGAAACGAATACGGCGCGAGAAACTGACGCCAGATCAGCTCCGGCTCACCGTGCAAGGCCCTGTGCACAAGCGGAACATGCCACACATCGTCGGCGATGAAATAGCCATTTAAAGACTCCCCCCAGGCAACAAAAACTACAATGATCAATGCTGTGAAGGCAAAAAACCATTGCTTAAAGCTCAGGGAGTAGCTGTCCAATTATTTTTCCCGCTTATAGAATGGACGCGATACAACGTGCGCCGGCACTTTCTTTCCACGGATTTCTATGGACAATTCCTTGCCCAATTCTGAAGATCCGGCGTCAACAAGCGCAAATGCGATCGGGTAACCAACAAAAATTCCCTGGCTTCCACTGCTCACTTTACCGACCAGTTTCTCGCCGTCATAAACGTCATAGTCTTGCCGGGGTAGCGCTTTTCCATCAGCTCTAAGGCAGATGACCTTTTTGCCAACGCCCTGCTCCTTCTGTTTCAAAAGTGCGTCTCGTCCGACAAAATTGCCTTTCTTGAGTTTCACACTCCACTCCAACCCGGCTTCGATCGGGCTGATTTCATCGGACAACTCGTGCCCATAGAGTGGCAAACCGGCTTCCAAACGCAAAGTATCGCGCGCACCCAAGCCACAAGGTTCGATACCGTATTTAGTGCCTTTCTCCAGCAAGAAATTCCAGAGCCATTCGGTTTTCGAACCGCCAACCAGGATTTCAAAACCGTCTTCACCGGTGTAACCAGTTCTTGCAAACGTCAAAATTGTTCCGTCAACCTTTGCTTCATCATGGGTAAACGAGCCCATATCGCGAACCTGAGGACCGGCAATATCGGCGAGCAAGTCGACCGCTTTCGGTCCTTGAATAGCCAACAACCCGGTTTTGTCCGACATATTTTCAAGCTGCACATCAAAACCTTTTGCTTGCTCCTGGAACCACTTCCAATCCTTATCTATATTGGACGCGTTGACGATCGCAAGATAATGAATCGGTCCGGTTTTCTTCAAACAATAAATAATCAGGTCATCGACTGTGCCACCATCCTCACGCACAAGCTGCGTGTAGAGCGCCTTTCCAGGGGTGAGGCGACCGACGTCGTTGGGCACCAGGTTTTGCATAAACGCAGTGGCGTCTTTACCTTGCACCATAAACTCGCCCATGTGCGACACGTCGAACAATCCAACGGCGGTTCTTGTCGCCATGTGTTCAGTGACAATCGACTTATATTGAACCGGCATGAACCAACCGGCGAAGTCGACCATTCTGCCGTTCAGCGCCTTGTGCGCATTCGCCAGCGGTGTTTCCTTTAGGCTTGTCGTCGTCATGTCACCGTCTCCGATATGAATGTAGGCACAAATTTTTGCCGGGTGTTAAAGCTGCCAGCGTACGAAAACCGATAAGGCGCGCACTAAAACGCAGCAAGAGGTGATCCGCTCAGCCGGCTCCCGAAGGAAGCAAGACTCCTGACGCGACTGATTATCAGCTGCACCTCACGCCCATATAATATCGGATTACCTATAATATTGTTCCATCGGCATACTAAACATATTTATTCCGACCGATTAAGAACCGCTCCCAAAGCCAATTACGCCGCACACGCCGAGTGGATTAAGAGCCTATCATTTTAGTCAAGCGGGACCTTTCAGGAACGAAACTACTGCCATGTCGTCAAACGCTGAAGCAGGTTCGGCAGGGACCACCTGCCCGTCGGAGGCAATATGAAAGTGGCAACAACTATGTCTGTTATGAAAAAACGAATTACAACTGCCATGATGGCAAGCGCAATTGTGGCGCTGTCAGCAGTTGCTCCGTCCCCGTCAATGGCTCAGTCGAACACCAACACGTTGAGTGGCACCGCCCAGAAAGGCACCATCCATACCAGCGCCACTAAGAAATTCTTCCACGAACATCCCAAAGTGAAAAGCGCAACAATCGGCGCAGGCGCAGGCGCAGGGGTTGGTGCGGTGACCGGATTACTTACGGGACGAGGCGTTTTGCGTGGCGCCGCACTTGGTGCAGGCACCGGTGCTGGTGTCGGTCTCATTCAGTCTAGCCAAACCATGAAACGGCACCCAATTATGAAAGACGTTGCGCAAGGAACCCTTGTTGGAACCGGCATCGGTCTTGCAGCTAATAGAGGTTATGGTACCGGAAAACGAACCACTCAAACGGCAATCGCCGGAGCGGCAGTTGGTCTGGGCATCGGTCTTCTGAAAGAACTTCGCTAAGTTCGAAAAACACTCAGGCAAACACATCGAAAAACACTTCGAGAAACACACCCGGGCGCGATCTTGAACTACATTAACCCTACTGGGAAAGCTCAGTAGGGTTTTTCATTGACTTCGATCTGTCCAAATCTTGACCGGCTGATTTTTTATAAAGATACACACCAACGCTGTCAAACGCATCGTTGCGCCAGAACCATTCCAATTGGTAATGCTCTTTGAAATATTCGTCCTTTAATAAACCGTTGCGAGCGAAGCAGTCTAGAAACAGCAACCTCTCGGGCTTGTACAACCTTGCGTATTCCGGCGGAATCGACAAACCACATGGAGAATGTTTATCAGCTGGCACCGGATATAGTTTCAAAGCTTCCGGTGTAACCAACCCGAGCAAGTCGAAAATGCGCCCCCGAAACTTATAGCCGATCACTCCAACCTCAACAACCGCAACGGTATCGCTCGGCGACGCATGCTCGTTTAAATAATTCCTTGCCGCTTCGTAAACACGCAAACGATCGCTTACGTTATCCCAATAAAAAATCGGCAGAGGTGAAATTACCGAAGAGAACGTCGGAAACTGCGAGTAGGAGTGGAACGGAACAACGATCAAACTCAACGAAACTAGCATCCATCTCATTGTTTTGGACACAAAATTGACGCGGTTCAAATCCTCCATCTGTTTTAAAACCGCTACGAAAAACAGAGGCGGCAATGGAGCCCACCAGGCAAGATACCAGGGGAAGGCGTTCATGAGCGAGTTTCCTGCGCAGAAGAACACGGTGATCAAGCACAAGGAAACCAAATAGACGCGCAAGAATTGATAACGCCATAGCACAATTGCAAAAACACTATAGATCGCGATCAGCATAAGAACGCCAGCCAACCCACCGGGACACAGCGGAGGCCCGATCAGTGACGAAAAAATTTGCGCGTCGATCAATGAGGCGCACACCAAAGGCGGTGCATGGTAAATAACAGATTTCGCCAGAACGCCTTGCGGCATAATCGTGCCGTAATAAAAATAGATTGTTGCAAACACTGCAGCTAAAAGGGCTACCGGAAGCGCCCAAATCTTCACAACTAAATCTGGTTTGGAAATGTAATCCCGAATTTTAGAAAAGAATGCGACGCCGGCGAATAAAATACCTTCCGGTCGCGTCAGACAAAGCAGGGCGGATAGCCAGCCGGAGAGACGTTCTCGCTGAGCGAGTGCGGACCACATCGAAAGGAATAGAAGGAGAATAATCAAACTTCCTTCCTTGCCTCTAACCACTTCGAGAATCGCATACGACGAAGTAACGTGGATTGCGCAACCGTACATCGCGAGTTCTACTCTCAGAAAAACACGTTTGAGCACAGCGAAGATTACAAACAGACTGCAAATTTCCTGGAGCAGGTTGATCGATTCCGAGACCAGTGGCAAATCTCTTTGTCCGCTAACAAAACTGGTGACGACCAAAAGGATAAAATGCAGCTGCGAACTGATTGTGTTGACGTGACTGCCGAGGTCGAAATCCGGCATTCCATGCCTGATCATGTTGTCCGCATAGCGGAAGATAATGTAGGCATCGTCGATGCAAAATGGAAATTGCCAGGTTCTAGTTAAGATTAGAACATTCATCAAGACTGAAAATACCGCAATTGAAATCAACTTGGATTTGAATTGCATCTCGTTCAAACCCGGCAATAGCTTCCCGGAAAAACAGGCGAATGCGGCAGCAACAGCCAATATCCAGAATCGATAACGCGACAGTGCACCCGGTATCATTTCTGCAAGTTGCATAATCATTTTGTCGGCGTAAAACGCGACTAACGATTTTTCCAGAACACACGGCAGAAGAAACAGAAGCGCAATCCCAACAATCGTGCCAGAAATCATCAGTCGCTCATTTCGAGAACGCTGATCCGGCATCTTCTCGGATTCGCTTACGTCAACTGTCAACGGCGCCCTGTCCTGCTGTTAGCGCACAGCTGCTGCTGTGGCTGCGTGCAGCCGTTCTTTCAAAGCGGCCGATGCTGTTTCCACAGCAAATCGAGCAGCCGGAGTTTCCGCCAGCGCATGCAACATCACGAAGTCGTGGATCGTTCCTAAACAGCGAGCTGCTCTGACTTCCACACCAGCTTCGATTAGTTTATGCGCATAAGCTTCACCTTCATCACGAAGCACATCGAACTCAGCAGTGAACACCATAGCTGGTGGCAGACCCTTTAACTGCTCCACGGTCGCGAGTAGCGGACTGACTGTTGGTTTCTTGCGTTCGGCGTCATTGCTGGTGTAATGATTCCAGAACCACTTCATTGCTTGACGTGAAAGAAAATGTTTCGTTTCGAACTTATTGTATGATTCCGTTTCGAAATTAGCTTCAGTGACAGGGTAAAACAAAACCTGGAAATCGATCCGAGGTCCGCTTCTCTCCTTGCATAGCATGGTCACGGCGGTTGCCATGTTTCCACCGACACTGTCACCGGCGATTGCCATCTTCGAGGCGTCAATGTTCAACTTCTTGGCGTTGTCAGCGATATGTTTGGCGACGACGTAACACTCTTCAATTGCCGTTGGGTACTTGGCTTCAGGCGAAAGGCTGTAGTTCACAAACACTACTGCAGCGTGCGCTCTATTGGCAAGCTCCAAAACCAGACGATCGTGTGATTCCCAACCACCGAGAACCCAACCGGCTCCATGTACATAAATAATCGCAGGAAGTGCTTCGCTAGCGCCTTTCGGACGAGCGATCCGAACCGAGACATCACCGTTCGGTCCGCCTGGCACCATTACATCTTCAATATCGGCAGGCAACTTTTTGACATCGCTGCTTTGCGCTTTTGTTAAAAACTGGCGCGCGTCCTCGACACTCATCTCAAAAATTTGGGGACCGGTTCCGGAGTTGACCTCGTCCAGGAACTTCCGCGTGGTTGCCTCGATGCCGTTGCTGAGTGTGCTCATGACTTGCTCCATGTGAGGTAGCCCGTTAGTATACCTTCGCATGCCCGGAGTTGATCATTGTTAGCGGAAGATATTCACGTCGAAATGCCAAACTGGATAAAGCATGCAAAGGCTATAGACGCCTGCCACCACATTCAGTACCACGAACAAGAAGACGGCGGCATTACCGATTCGGCCAAAACGACTGAGACCACCGACAATGAGAGCGGCAATGCACGCTTCGCTCGGGAACAGATAGCGCCCCTGTGGCGGTCCGGTCGCGTTCAATGCGGTAGATGCTGCTACCAGCGCGAGGAAGTTGAACACAAAAGCGGAGCCGACCAATAGCCACATGGCGATTTGAATTTTCTTTTCGTCGCTTGATTGCAGAGGTTTACGGATCCACTCAACCACTGCGGCGAGCGCCCAGCCAACAGCAGACAAAGTCACGCTGAGCGAAAACAGTTTGTAAATGCGCGAAGGCAGAAGGCGGTCCATATTTCCCAAGTTGCCAACGTAACTCAAGAACGCGCAGTAGCGCCAATCCGCATTATCAATGACGGGCCATTTATATAGTTGCGCCGGCTTGCCCCAGTGCGCCCACCAGAGTTCCAGCATCGTTCGCATGCCTAACAAATCGCCGTTAAACGCAAAGTAATTGCGCACGTAGAACGGCAACGCCAGGGCCGCTGAGAGCGATGCCATAATGGCAAGCTTTTTCAAAACCAGGCGAATGTTTTCTCGATGAAAAACAAAAGCAGTGACGACCGCTCCAAGAAGCACCGGAAACATGCAGTACGACGTTGGTTTACTCAACGCAAGACAACCGCCCAAAACCCCGATAGCGACTGCAAGTTTAGAACTGATACCGCGCCTGACCGCCACCAAAGCGGCATAGACGACCAGTGTCGCAACTGCCATAGAGGCAGAATCATTGTTGGAATAGCCGTTCACGAACGCAAGTTGCGCGTGGAACACTAAATACAGAGGCACCGCCAGCGCCACCAGTTTCGAATCGGGAAACAATTGCTTGCCAATTCCGCGACCAGCCAAAACACTGACAATGCCCATTAACAAACTGCCGAAGCGGTATGCCAGAGGAGCGTTAAAAAATGGCATCAGCTTCGCGCACAACAAATGCGGCAGATAGCTAAACGGTGAAAGAGCACCATAATAAGCGGAGTCGGCCTCTTTGACCATATCGGTCAATTCGGGCAGTCGCATGTTCCGAAACAAGAACTCGAGAACCCAATAGTGAGCGCCTTCGTCAGGCGCTTGACTGATCGGAATCATGAAGATCCACGGCAATCGCATTGATACCGTCAGCAGAACCAACACGGCAATTTCAATGCCGGAACTATTCAAAATCGACTTCAGGAAAGACGCCGGCGAAGCAGTCGCAGAACTCGTATCTTCGGTCTTCGCAAGCGGCGCGTCGGTTGCTGTCGTTGCTTCCATCTATCGAGTGACTCCGCCGGTCTGCGTTTCACCGGGGCTCAATGGCGCCAACACACCATTTTTCTTTTTGCGCGTGCCGTGAGCTACTTGCTTTTTCCAATCGGCAATCGCACTGGCAGCCAGTCCGAAGTGTGTGCCTTCTGTCTCGACGATCTTGATGAAGTGTTTCGGTCCATTGACTCGTTGCACTGTAGTCAATCCAGGCGTGACCAGGACTAAGTTTTTAAACGGATATTCAGCACAAGCAAACCCGAGCGCGATATCTTGAACACAGTCACTCCCGATAGCCATACGTTCCGACACCACACCACCTTTGATATCACTTCGTCCGAGCGCGAGATGCAAGGCTTCTTCGAAGTCCCAGGTGCCATCAAATACTGGGCTGGCGTTTACATATCGCGGGCAGTTCATTAGAACCACGCTGTCGACATTGTCGAACTCACTTTTTCTCGCCTGTAACGCATCGAAAGTTCTTTGCTGAACAGACCACGAGACCTCCCAGGGCTTGCTCAAGCCCCAGTTCGCCAGCGCGAACACAACCAGAAGACTACTCAGAGTGATTGCAGACGCAAACAATTTTGTCTTGTAAAAGTTACGACCTGCCAGAGTCAAAACCGCGATTCCCGCAATCATGATCGACAAACCGAAGGCAGCACCTGTGTTTATGCGATTAACCAATGTGATCAGCGTGGGAGTATATTCAGGGTTCAATCCGAAAATTGAATACGAAATAATCGCGGTGAACAAACCGAGTGCGATCAACATGAATGCCGGTCCACGTTTGTAAACGCCGCCTGGAGCGGTTATCAACGCACCAACCAGGACAAGCGCGGTAAGAGAAGCCAGACGAATTAGCACACCGGAAGTGAAACCTTCGGTGCGCGCGAAATCCGAAACGTGGGCTGAGATGAAAGGAGCCGTGACGACGGGCGAGACCACGCGCAGACCTTCAGCAATGGTTCCGGCGATCAAGGTTGGATCAAAATGGATTTTGTGCAGTGCTGCTTTCATGATCAGTGGAACGACATATCGCTGATACAGAATCAAGCTGGCAATCAGACCAGCATACGGGAGACTATGAAGAATCGCCGCCCGCCCAGCTGGAAGGAGATTTTTCAAATCGCGGGTCATGACCACATATGCCACCACATTCAAAGCACAAAGCGGAAGAAATGGTTCGTAGCCGTAAATACTGAACGCAAATGACGCGTAAGCGAATAGCAACCAAAGCGGCTTGTGTCGTGAACCTACAGCTTTGAGCGTCGCCCACAGACTGCCCAGGTATGAAGTCAGGCTCAACGAAACACAACTGCATACAGCCCAATAGTGAGTTGAATCATGAACAGGGTAAGTCAAGAAAAACATGGAGGCGACAAAGCCGGCAAGACGATTAGCTGCTAGCCTCGCAACAATAAGATAGATGAGAAAGGTGGAGGCCACTTCCATAACGAGGTTCGAAAGTCGCCAACCAAACGGGTCGGTTCCACTAAAATAGAAAACTGTTCCGAAGTGTAGCGCTTCGATCGGTCGAATGATAACGCGCGGATCGGTCGTCAGATATTTGTAGACCAGGTCGAAATAGCCCTGCGGTCCAAAGCTCAGTTGCCTGAGCATCAGCCAATCATCGAGGTAAAACCCTGTGCGTTTATACGCTCCGCCAAAATTGATCAGTTCGACCGCGATGATTATGGCAAGAACTGCCGCCGCAACTAGAGCTGGTTTACGCTCGCAAAAATCCGTCCAACCTTTGCGGTCAGAAGCAATTACATTCGAAACTGGTACCGCACCATCGCTGGTACCAGTAGGTGGCGACGCCACATTCATCTGACAATCACTCGTTCGAGCCAATGAAACGGTAGATGAAACAGTTGTCAACTTTAGCAAAGTCTATCTCTGTTTCACTTAGCTAAAGTTCATAAGAGGTACACCCCCATGCCGGCGGGGCGCAGCCAATGAGTCACAGCCAGGCTTAAAACGATTAAATGTGCTTGTTTAAATCGCAACATATGATGCATTAAACAAGCCGCAGCAAAGCGCGGTCCGAGCGAAAAGCAGAGGAATCGAAATGACCAAGAGCGCACAACTAGTCAGTGAAGCCGGCACTACCGTCTTGAACATCACCGCCGCTGACGTCCAGATCGACGCACTGAAAGTCGTTGAAATAGCGCTGCAAGCGGGCGTCGAAGTCATGGCGATTTACAAAACGGATTTCACCGTCGAGCATAAAGCAGACGAAAGCCCGCTCACAGAGGCTGATCTCGCGGCCAATCGAATTATCAAAGATGGCTTGAACAAGCTGACGCCGACAATTCCGATTCTGTCAGAAGAATCGTTAGTCGAATGGGAAATCAGAAAGGACTGGCAATATCTCTGGTGCGTCGATCCCGTGGACGGCACCAAGGAATTCGTCAATCGAACTGATGAGTTCACTATCAACATCGCTCTTGTCGAAGGAAATAGACCGATACTAGGGGTGGTGCACGCACCAGCCTTAGGCGTGACCTACTTTGCCACTCTTAATGGTGGCGCCTTCAAAATAGTAAATGGCGGAGAACCTTTTCGAATCACCGCCCGCCCACTGCCAATCGATGGACCGATTCGAGTCGTCGGCAGCCGTTCTCATCAATCGACCGCGATGGTCGAATATATGAATAAGTTGAACGAAACCAGAAAAGAAATCGATTTCGTTAAGTCCGGCAGCGCACTCAAGTTTTGTTTAGTCGCTGACGGGACCGCTGACATGTACCCGCGCCTTGCACCCACGTCAGAGTGGGATACAGCGGCTGGACATATCGTCGTCAAGGAAAGCGGCAAGACCGTTGTTCAATATGGTTTAGAAGAAGAGCTGGTTTACAACAAGCAGGATTTGCTGAACCCCTGGTTCATCTGCTCCTAGATTTAACGACCGTTGTCTAGATAAGACTGGCTAATTGAACGACCAGCTGACGACGCTTCTCGTCGTCGACGTCCGTCTTGTTTATATACTCAACGCGATAGCCGCATTCCAGAGTTTGATTTCTATTGATCGAGTATCCTAACCCCGCAAAAATTCGGTTACGGTCAACTCCTTGCACAGGTCCGTCCGGTATCGTATTCAGTGTCAAGAAAAGTTCGTCAGAATAGACCACTGAGAACTTTGTAGAAGCAATCCGCTGGCTTGATTTAAGCATCAAGCGGGCGCGAATGGAATCGCCTTCTTTGCCGGTAAAATGCCGCTCTTCCAAGCGCAGCCGAGCAGACAATGTGTAGCTACGTTTTTTGGTTTGGGCTTGCAATTGCTGCCATATTCGATTTTCGTGGTTGCGAAACGGTTGATAATTATCGACGGAATCAAAACCAAGAGTTCCGGTCAGATTTCTTGTCAGCTTTCGTTGAATTCCAGATCTGACAATGCACTGATCGACACCACCATTATCGGTTCCAAAACGAGGACTAATATCGCCAATCAAGCTGGTCTTCTCGGAAACTTTGTACTGAGTGGGCGCATGCAACCAGATCTGTTCGAGCCCTGACATTGCCATTGCAGGCGGTGCCACCACAAAAAGAAGAATCAGAGCTATAAGTGACTGGCGCAAAATGTCTCCTTTGTGGACGCGCTTAAGAAGCCTCTTTCGAAGCCGATGATTATCTAGATTTACTTTTTTGCCGAACCGCTCAAAGGAAATTCAAAACAAAGTTCAAAACAAAACTTTGAGCAAAGCGGTCCGCAATACGTTTGTTTCATAGCCGCTGAAACCCCGTTGAGAACCGAGGCTAGTGAACTTAAAACTATTAAACTTGAAACTTCGTTGAGAACGCGGTTAGTGAACCGAAGACTGCGTTGATACAGCAATTATTATCGAATGGACTTGAGCAATTTGTTCTGGAATTTGATTGATATTTCGCAAACTCAGAAAAACAATGAGCACTCCGACGGCGGCCATCAGCGGCTTGGGCTGCACGTGTTTACATGCGACCGCTGCTATCGGTGCGGCCAGAAGTCCGCCGATAACCAGACCAACGATTGCGGTTAGATAAACACTGCCGAGTGTAAAAAAGAAAGTCGCAGAAGTAGCAAGAGCGACGAAAAATTCTGCCGTGTTAACGGAGCCTATGACGAATCGCGGGCTGTTGCCTTTCGCGACCAGAGTCGAAGTGACGACCGGGCCCCAACCTCCGCCACCAACAGCATCAACAAATCCGCCGATGAATCCCAGAGGTCCGAGTTTGGTTTCCTTAGGTTGTGCACTCACTTTCTTGAACACTTTTGAAAGTATGACGAGCCCCATGATTAGTAGATATACCGATATCCATGGCTTAACTGCATCGCCAGGAAAGCTACTTAATATGTAAGCACCCACGATACCGCCGATGACACCAGGGATAACCAGTCTTTTGAAGAAGTTCTTGTCGATATTGCCTTCTCTATAATGGCAAACTGCAGACGCCGCAGTCGTGAAGAGCTCGGCGGTGTGCACACTAGCGCTGGCTGTTGCCGGCGCAGTTCCCAAGCAAAGCAACAACGTAGTGCAACTAACTCCATACGCCATGCCTAAGGTTCCGTCGATTAATTGCGCGATGAAACCCGCGATGGTAAAGAACCAGAGATTATTGTCAGACAAAACTTCGAACATGGATTCCGGGCACCTTTCGCCTTGAGTAAGGCGGATGACATTTAAATTGCGTAATTGAAATTGATTTGAAAAACGGATTGGTCTTGTGGCAGTTACTTTTGCAGCAATTCTTCAAGAGTAGTTTTGTCGAGAATATTGGAGATTGAATCACGCACAGTTCGCATCAGCATTCGTAATCGACAACTATCAGGTTCAGGACAACTCGGACACGGCTCATAAGCCGTCACTGAAGCGCACTGGATCGGCGCCAGAGGACCGTCCATCAGCCGCGCCACTTCTCCAATCGTGATTTCGTTTGCCGGGCGATTAAGGACATAGCCACCATGCGCTCCTCGACGACTTCGCAACAACCCGCCGTTTTTGAGAACGAGCAAAATTTGGTTGAGAAACGGTTCTGGAATTTGAGCATACTTGGCTATCTCCGATGTAGTCACACCAGTGGGGGCGGATTTTCCGCCGAGATACATTAAGGCTTTAATTGCGTATTCACCCCGCCGGGAAACCTTCATGACCTGGTATTGGCTATCTCCTGAATCTGGTTTTTCAATGTTGAGTGATTTGGTCAACATTCAACGCGCTCATGTTGACAGGAAGGATAATCCCGCGCAATCCTTGACATCAAATGTCACACACCAAGCCGCCAGAAGTGTCGCCCGTGCCGGATATGACATCTCAACACTTCTTACCTAGGCGCTGCAAGCTTCTGACAAAGGATCGTTTAGCTACATATGTGCTGTTCAATTTCAGAATTGAACCGGCTCGAGTGGGCGAATGGGCGTGACGGTTTGCCGTTCGAACTTATTCGTCCATGTTGACATGTTAAAAAATCGGACAGTTTTATGACGACTTACTCTTCTTCAGTTCCGTCGACGGCAACTTCGAAATCAAACAAAGCTGCGCCGCTCGCTGCTCGACGCGCACAACAACGATTGAAACCGACTCGTACACAATCCGTTCGCCTTCGCGAGGTGGACGGTTCAACTGATCAAGAACAAGGCCGCTCACGGTCGTCACATCTTCATGTGTCAGAACTATTCCCAACTGTTCAGCAACTTCGTCCAATCGCACCGTGCCGGCCACTCGAAGCGAGCCGTCAGAAAGTTTTTCGATATCAGCGGCTTCTTCAGAATCGTACTCACCCAGTACTTCCTCGAAAATATCCCGGATAGTAATGAATCCAGCAGTACCGCCGTACTCGTCGAGCACGATGGCCATGTGCGTGCTGTACTCCTTCATCGCATCCAGGACAGTTTGAATCGGAGCAGAGCATGGCAGGAAGGGCACCGGCCGTAGTGGCAATACACATACGCCTTCCGTGTCCAAAAGCGATCCTAAATCTTTGATATGAACAGCTCCAACGATATTGTCTTTGTCAGTTTGATAAACCGGATATCTGGTGTGAAGCGTGTGGGTGAGCAGGTCTCGAATTTGGGCGGCGGTTGGGCGCATCGGCAATGCCACCATGTGCACACGTGGAACCATAATGTCTTCAGCGATGCGCTCACCGAAGTCGAACAGCTCTTTGATCATGTTGCCCATTTGATCGCTTAGAATGCCTTCGGTTTCGCTTTCCTGGACTATGAATTCAATCTCTTCGGGAGTGAACGCGGCGATGCTGGAAACGCTGCGATCGATGCCTATTCCTCGTAGAAGAAAGTTGCTCGTTCCGTTCAACACGATAATAATCGGCCAAAACAAACGAGTAAAAAACGACATCGGTTCGACAAGCATAAATAGAAATGCTTGCGAACTCTGCAAGGCAAGCGACTTGGGAACCATCTCGCCAAGCACAATATGGAAGTAAGTCAGGATGAAAATTGCCAGCGCGCTGGAAACCGCGTGGATGGAAACAGCCTGGATGAAGTTGCCTTGTTCGAGGAAGGAGTGCAGCCAGTGCGCGATTGATTGTTCACCATACATACCTAGACCAAGGCTCGCTATGGTAATTCCAACTTGCGCGGTGGCAATGTATTGATCCTGGCGCACCGGTTCTTTAAGTATGCCAAGCACCTTTGCTGCGCGTGCAGAACCCGCCTGCGCCATGCCTTCAATGGTGACGCGCGGCGCAGAAACAATGGCGAACTCTGACGCAACAAACATGGCGTTGATCAAAATCAAGAAAATGATAATGAAGATTTCCATTACTCATTCCCTTTGATTTTCTTGGTGACAATGACAGACGTAACCGCATTGTGCTCGACTTCTTCGACTTCCAAGCTGACGTCTTGAAGTTCCAAAATTTCGCCGCGTTCAGGAACGCGCCCTAACGTTTCAATCACTAAACCATTAATGGTATCCGCATCCGTCTCAGGAATATCGCCGAGAAATTTCAATGCACGTTTAATTTTATACGCGCCAGACAGGCATACGCGCTCATCTTCGAGAATCTCGAATTTTATCTCGCGCTTGAATTCATCGATCTCGGTCTCTTCCATGAGCTCGCCGAGAATGTCACCGACTGTCACGAGTCCCAATGTGCCACCATGTTCATCCATGACGAGCGCCGCGTGAGACCGACTGTTCTTCAGCTCCTTCATCAAGCGTTCCATACTCAAGTTGCCGGGAACGATAGGAAGTGGTTTCACAAGTGGTGCTATGCCATCCTCTGCTTTTCCGTTCACTCTTGCAAACACGATGTCTTTGACATTGACGATGCCGCGCACATCATCAATCGTGTCACCGTAGACTAGAACCCGCGTGAATGGGTTGTCCATCGCGAGATTATAATAATCATCGATACTGGCATCAATGTTCAAAGCCGTCAATTTTGTTCGTGGTGTCATGATCTGCTTAGCGGTTTCTTGACTGAGTTCGATGGCATGGTGCAAGCGCTCGTGCTCACCATGTTCGAGTAAGCCGCCATCTTTGCTTTCTGCAAGAAGCAGCTCGATTTCATCCAGCGAGTGAATGTGTTTGTGCGAAGAAGCCGGCACGCCCAAAAGGCTTAGAAGCGCAGTACCACTGCCGTTTAGAATCCAGATGAACGGTTTGAACACCCGCGCTGATATCGTAAGCGGCCAATACATGAATAGTGCAATTCGACTGGAAAACTGCAGTGCCACTGCTTTAGGAAGCAGTTCTCCGAACAATATTTGAGTCAGAGTCAAAACTGTGAGAATCAAAAACACGGAAGCAGAAATGGCGATAGCTTCATCGACATGGAAATGCTCGACCAGGAACGCGGCCACGGACGGTCCCAACGTCGCCTGAGTGCAGGCGCCATTTACCAGGCTGGCGAAAGTAATACCAATCTGACAGGTAGCGATGTATTGATCAAGTTCGCGGGGATGCTCGATGACCTTCAGCAGTGCCTTTGCCAGCTTATTGCCGTCATGAGCCAGTTTGCGAATCTGCGCGACTCTTGCCGCAACCGTCGCGAACTCGGCCGCAACGTAAAAGGCGTTGACTGTAATCAGCAGTGCAGCAAGAACGAGGCTAAAAATCATGTTTTCCCAAGATAGCACGCCCTAAATATTGGTATGCCCTATTGTGCTCCATGTTTCGCGACTTAGATGATCGTGCCGTCATGACGGCATTTAGAGGGACTGATAAAATCTCATTCCGTTCCTGATCTGAGAAATTAAGTTCCAAGAGTGCCAAAAGAAATATGACAATGAAACTGACCAATCCATGGAAAACCGTCAACCAGCAAGTCGTTTATGACAATGACTGGATCCGTGTTCGCGAAGATAATGTGATAAGACCGGATGGTAAGCCAGGCATTTATGGCATCGTTCAATACAAGAACAAAGCGATCGGCATTTTGCCAATCGACGAAGATGGAAACGTTTATCTGGTCGGGCAGTACCGTTATCCACTCGAGCAATACTCCTGGGAAATACCGGAAGGCGGCTGCCCTGAGGGCGAAGAGCCGTTGGAAGCTGCCCGGCGAGAGTTACTGGAAGAAACCGGATTAACGGCCGCCAATTGGCAACTTTTAGGCACCGCACATCTCTCGAATTCTGTTTCAAACGAGGAAGCGTTTTTCTATCTAGCTACCGGTTTAAAACAAGGAATCGCTCAGCCTGACGGCACTGAAGAACTCGAACACAAACGAGTTCACTTTACCGAGGCATTGCAGATGGTGGCAAAAGGTGGGATCACCGACGCACTAAGTGTGCTTGCGATCAACAGTTATGCAGTGCAATTCGGAAGATGGCAGAAAGCATAAACGAGAAACAAGGCGATCGGATTCTATAGAACAAGATCCGGGAACAGTGATCTAGGTCCTCAGCAAGGGTTACTTTGTCCGTGAAAAAAATTTGGCAGTACATCGCTCCAGGCGGCGCCCCATTCTGGCTGTGCAACGGTCTCGTCATCGTCTACAGTCTCAGTGTCCAATGGATCGATGACCACGGATTCCCCGCGAAGAAACTAATCGAAGCAGATGCCGCACTTTTGACCAGCGTTATTATGGGCATTTTGCTGGTTTTTAGAACTAACAGCGCCTACGATCGCTGGTGGGAAGGGCGAAAGCTCTGGGGGAGTTTAGTTAACGAGCTGCGAAACTTCAGCATAAAAGCGCGTGAATACGCCAATCTCGATGAACGCGAAAGTGCGGCTCTTGCAGCTTTGATGATTGGCTTTGCACACGGACTAAAAGACCATTTGCGCGGCATCGAAAATATGTCGTTGATTCCGCAAACGTCACGCGATGAAAAACAAAACGTCAGCCACTTGCCTCTGGCGATCTCGCAACTGATTTATCGCAGCCTGCATCAATGGCGCATAGATGGAAGAGTGACCGAGATCGAAATGCTTCAGCTCGATCGACACGCTCGCGCATTGATGGACATTTGCGGCGGCTGCGAACGGATTCGAAAATCGCCAATCGCGGGCTCATACAAATTCATACTCTGGCTGGGTATGACGTTGTATTTCGTCATCCTGCCGTGGCTTCTCGTGCCGACAGTCGACAACATTACGGTCTACATGGTGGCGGTCGGCGCTTATTTTGTCTTATCTCTGGAGTTTTTGGCAGAAGAAGTAGAAGAGCCTTTCGGCCGCCAGGCTAACGATCTGCCGCTAGATGATATTTGTAAAACCATCGAAGAGTCTATGGCTGACGTTCTTCACTACCGCGCCCAACAAGCAAGCCCGAATCTAGACGCCACAGCCAAGTTGCCCAGGCACGAAGGCACTGAGCCGGCCGGGGTGTAGTTCCTTTTGCGGCAGTTTTAGCTGGTCATAAAAACGGCCATTTTTTATGACGTTTCAACATCACCGGAAATCTGACAATAACGTCCCAACGCGCGCCGGCGCACGTCCAGAACGATCGACTGTCAAACGCAGCTGAACCCACTCACGCCTGAACGTCGTCGCTTTCTAGAAGTTTGACTAAGTCATAAAAACTGCCATTTTTTATGACCGTTCACCATCCCCGAATTCTGCCCCCCCTGCCCCTCACCCCTTACAGGCGCGGGCTTAAGCGCCGCCAGCCGCGTAGCCTCACAGCCGTCGGTTTTGACGTCTAAAAACAATTAAAGGCTACCTTAGATGTTTCAAGAGAATGACAAGAGGTTTCATGCTAGCATCTGACCTTCTTACAGTCAGATTTTCGGAACCGCTATGCTTTTCACCAGCCTCGATTACCTACTGTTTTTGCCGGTAGTGGTCGTCCTATTCTGGGTGCTGCCACTCAAGTTCCGCCTGCCCATGCTTCTTGCGGCAAGCTGGTTTTTCTACATGTGTTGGAATCCGGCGTTCATTGCCCTTATCGTAGGCATGACGGCCTTCAATTATTACTTCGGTAAGTTGTTGAGCAAAGCCGACCAGAACAAGAAGCTTGTCTTTGGCATCGGCGTTGGCGCTAACCTACTCTGTCTGGCAGTGTTCAAATACGCCAACATGTTTGTCACAAGCATGTCGTCGGCGACTGGCCTGGTTACAGGCCACAATCCGGATTGGTCGCTCAACATCATTCTGCCGCTTGCGATTTCCTTTTTCACATTCGAATTCATTCACTATCTATTTGAAATTTATCGCGGAAACAAGCCTGTAGACTCATTTGTCCTCTTCTCACTGTTCGCGGCGTTCTTCCCAACTCAGATCGCCGGTCCGATTAAACGCTATCCCGACTTCGTCGCACAGATGAATGCCCATCAGGAAAAGCATCCTACGCTCAAGATGTTTGACGATGGTCTGCCATTGATTTTGATAGGGCTCGCGAAGAAAGTCTTGCTGGCAGACAATCTTGCCGTACTTGTGCAAATGGGAATGCAGGAGCCTTCGTCGTACGGCGCGCCGGAACTCTGGTTGTTCGCGTACGCATTCGCTTTCCAAATCTATTTTGATTTCTCAGGCTACACAGACATAGCGCGCGGTTCGGCGATGTTGTTCGGATACAAAATTCCGATCAACTTCAACATGCCCTACATCGCTAAGAACATCGCCGATTTTTGGCACCGCTGGCATATCTCGTTGTCGAGCTGGTTGCGCGATTATTTGTTCATTCCACTGGGTGGTTCGCGTGGTGGCAGATGGCTCACACATCGCAACCTGTTTCTGACGATGGCACTCGGTGGACTATGGCACGGCGCCAGCTGGAGCTTCATGGTCTGGGGCGTTTATCACGGACTGGCATTGATCATTCATCGCGAGTACACCTTCCTACGTGACCGCATCGCGCCACTCAAAGCATTTAGCGAAACCAAACTATACAGCGCAATGTCGCTTCTACTCACCTTCCACGTAGTCTGTATCGGTTGGGTTTTCTTCCGCGTCGAGAACATTCAAAACGCCTTTATGATCGTCAAACGCATGATTTTGATGAAACCAATTTTCTCAACTGCAGAACAGGGGCAGTTCTTCGTACTCAAAGAGAACATGCCTGTTGTCGTGCCCGTAGTACTAATTATGGTGGCACTGCTTTTGATCCAAAACTGGCCGGTGAGCTACTTGAACTCAAAATCGTTTTTCAAAACCCTTCCGGCGCCTGTTAAAGCGGTGTTCTGCACCGTCCTTCTCTTTGCTCTGATAACATTCATTCCGGACGATCAAAAACCGTTCATATACTTCCAGTTTTAAACCGGTCCTTCGTTCAAACGACTTAGTTTCAAATCACCAAGAGGCACTGTGACAACAAACTCGATAGCAACAAAGACAAAAACGGTGGCAATGAGACTCGCCACCAGTACGGTTGTCTTGCTGATCGTATTTTTCGTCGCAGCTGAAATCGTGATTCGAGAAACGCGACCACTGCGCATGTTCAATCACACCGGACTGACTTCGATTAATCAGAACTTTCTAGTCTCCAAGCTACCGCCTTGCTTATCGTCCCACGAGAATCCGGAAGTCTTACTTCTTGGATCTTCACTGGTGCTCGTGCCTTCAGTGCGCTGCGACGACAGTTTTCACAATCGCAAAACCAGATTCGACCGCTGGTATTATCGCAATGTGATCGACGAATACACCAAAGCCGACTTCTTCCAAAATGCTCTAACCAAGGCCAGCTCTCAGAATCGCAAGGTTCTAGACCTGGCAATTGCGGCAAGCATAATGTCGGATCAACATTTGATTTTGAAGAAGTATTTGGCGAGCGGCAAAAAGCCGGAGCTTATCGTTTGTGGAATCGCACCTCGCGACTTCCTCGATAACTTGAGGCAAGACCCAGAGAAGACGCCAACTTATTCAATTCTAGCGGACCTCACTTGCGTCAAAGATCTGTTGGAACAAAAGCGTTCCAAAGAAGCAATTTCAAATTTTGCTTTTGGTTATCTCTCTGACGTGTTCAAAAACCGAGCTGACTACAAGACTTTCCTGGTTGGCGCCGCGTCACGCATTAGCGGGCATCCGGTAGATCTCTACAATGCCACGCTCGATCAAGAAAAATCCGCAGAGCCAACCACTGGAATGGCCGTGGTTGCAGAGAAGGCTGATCGCGGCGTTCTCGACAATTCGAAGCCTCTCTACAAAGAGCCTAAAAACACTCTCAGCGATCTGAAGGAATATAATCGCATTTACTTGCCGGTCAACAACAATGTGTTCAAACTTCAGCTCGGCTACCTCGATAAGTTTCTGGCATTGGCAACGGAACACAACATCCCGGTAGTGCTTGTTGAGATGCCGCTTACGGCGGAGAACCTGGCAATACTTCCTGATGACGTGAGGCGCCGCTACTCGAAAAAGGTGCAAGAGCTTGCCACCAGATATAATGCCAAAATAGTTACACCAGGCGAAAGAATGACTTTTGCCACCGACGATTTCGAAGACTCCGTCCACTTGAACACACAAGGCGGGCTCAAGGTTTTCTCCGATGTCGCCCAACAAATCGGCAACGATCGAGCACTCGCACAACGCACTGGGCGAAACAAAACGACTCTCGGTTCACTACCGATTCAGTGGCCTTTTTAAACGAGCGCTACCTGCTTCGCGGTGCAGCATCAGCCTCGCTGATCGCATCAATATCCTTATTTACCTGGGGCGCGATCGGCCACTTTCTTGCCGTTGACGGTGCTATTAATCCAGCGATACCGAGGGTCTTCAGAAACTCGATAATAAACGGCTTCCGTCATTTTCACATCGTCCAACAAAATGTTATTCGTGTGCACGTTAGCCATTTGAGACATCATCTTCCCGGTGAACGTGGTGCCATGAAATCCAATGTTAGAAAAAGCCCGTTTGGACTTTTCAAGCCGGTCGAACACGGCATTGTCCAACTTACACTCCTGGAATGTCAGTGATCTCAAATTCGGTATTTTCAAAATTTCTTCGATACCAACTCGAGAAATCTCAAATTCATCAAGAGCGAGAACCAACAACGCAGGAAACGTTTTTAGATACTTGAACGACCGCTCCGTTAAAAACTTGCCGCCCCAAGCGAACTCGCGAAGTGCCTTGCACTGTGACAAGTGTGCAAGACTGCTGTCCTCCAGGTCATCGCAGTCGTTCATTCTGAGAACCGTCAGTCCTTTTAAGTCGGCTATTGCCTGCAACCCGTCATCGCTAGCCGGAGTAGAATGCATGCTGAGGTAATTGATTTTCGAATTCTTCAGAGCGCGCAGCCCTGTTCCATCACAGTTGCTGTCACCGAGATCTAGATGTTCCAATCGTGGATACTTCACTAGCTGTTTGAGATCTTCGTCCGTAGTGGCCTGGTAAGCTTCGCATGTAATAGTTCCGTCTTTCTCTTCTTTAATATCTATCTTTTTAAAAGTGGTGAGTGTATCGTCGAACTCCATCGGAGGCTCTGGTTTTTGCACTACCAGGAGACTCTGTACCTGGGGAACAAGCAAGCAAATAGCGAAACCAACAATTACCAACACAGCACCAATCGTAAGCGTTCCCGTCGCTAAGTTTTTCCTGGATAAAGTGGCCGTCATGGCACTAAAATCTGTGACCGAACCAAGAGCCTTCTGAATGCCGCTCCGACTGCGCGATTCAAGAAACTGTTCGCGGTCCAAACGGATGATCTCCGCTTCCATTTTTTCCAAATCGTCCAACAATTCACCAAAGGATTGATATCGATCTTCAGGCAGTTTATTCAAACACGTCGCCACAATCTCTTCCAACAACTGGGGAAATTCGTGCTGAAGCCGCTTGCTCAAGCGCTCCGGCTGTACGCTTTGATGCATCATCAATGTGTACACTGCCGTGTCGCCAATGAATGGAGTGCTGCCAGTCAATACCTCAAACATCAAGCATCCCATCGAATAAATATCAGATCGCTCGTCGCCGGCGAGTCCCTGCCCTTGCTCAGGTGACATGTAGAACGGCGAGCCGATGGCGCTGCCAGCTGCGGTAAGGCGCGCGTCCCGGTCGGTTAATCGAGCCAAGCCAAAATCGACAATGCGAGCAGAAACCGAGTGATCGTCATTGGGCACCATGATCACATTAGCCGGTTTCAAATCACGATGGATAACGCCATGATTGTGCGAGCTATGCATGCCGCGACTAATTTGTTGAAAGATCTGGACTGCAAAAAGAGGTTCAAGAGCACCGTCATCAAGCAGCATCCGAGCCAGGCTTGAGCCCTCCAGCCGTTCCATGATCAAGTATGGAATATTTGTCTCAGTAACACCAAAGTCGAGAACTGACACAATATTTTCGTGTCGTAACCGACCAGACAAAATTCCTTCTTGCTGAAACCTGATTGATTCTTCATCGCTCAGATTAGCATTGAGAATTTTAATTGCAACGTATTTGTCGAGCGTTTTATCCATCGCCAAAATTACTGTGCCAATGCCGCCTTTACCGAGTTCTTCAACGAACTCGTATCGACTGGCAATGACTTTCGATTTCCAGAACTCTTCCATTCTAATTGACGAAAGTCCGCATTTATTTCTGCCGGTATAAACTCAGAGTGCTGCCGTCTGGCATAACTTTCTCGCCCTTGAAGACAAATCGGTTGCCCGCGGTTATGAACGAAATAAGCTTATCGAAATTGGCTCTGCTGACCGGATCATTAAATCTGAATCCTTGCTCACCGTTTTTAATCAGATACCACTGGTAGTGCAGCGTTTCTTCTGCGTCAAACTTAGATGAATCACCGGCAGCCGACCAGGAACGCGAAGTTGTCGGATGGACTTTGAACTTTCCTTGACGCCCGAAGTATTCAAAAGCGTGAACGTTCAATTGCTGAGTACTCGGCAAAACATTGAGCCAGACGGGCTTATCACCGTCGATTTCCTTGACCTTGGATAGTGCCCACATGATGCCCCAATCTTCGTCAGGACATGGATGCTCAAAACGCTCTTTCGTTTTCTCTGATACCGGATGCAGTGCGAGCGTTCTTATCATATCCAACGCAGGCAAAGTTGACAGCGGAAACGGATAGAAGTTTATAGCGACATAACCAAGCACGCCGCCTATGAGAACCAAGGCTGCCAGACCACGTCCAAGCAGAGGACGAAGAATCGATGCAATGTTTCTTTGCTCCGACTCCGGCCCGTGGCAACGACAAAGAGCAGCAATTTCACAACCGCTGTAAGCAGCGAACAAAAGTAACGCCGGAATGAAATAGCGCGGCAGCGCGAACTGCCAGGTCAATGTACTGAGGAACAGCACGCCCGAAACCATTGATACCGGTAACAGTGCCAGCTGTCTATGCGTATGCCCGGAAGAAAACACGATAGCCGCAACGCCAAACAGAAGAAGAAACGGCGTCGCCATCTCTGGAAGAAACGAAAAATAGCTCAGAGCATTGTTGACGAATACTTCTGACACTTGCTTATTGCCCAATGAAACTTGTATCTCTGCGGCAACTTTTTTGATCGTCGGAGCGCTTACGATAAGCCACGGCACAAGCGTCGCTCCTGCAGCCAACCCTGAAGCGACCAGCAGGCCAAACTGTTTCATTCGACGTTCTTTGAGCGCCAATAAAGCATAGTAAGCGAATGGCAGTAATAAGAACGCGGCACAAGCTTGTTTCGTCAATAAGGCGCAGGCCGTGGCTGCAGCAAGCCCCAACGATCGTTTCAAGTCCGGCTTTTCCTGCCACGCGGCCAGCGCCCAGAGTGCCAATGTCGTCATCGACATGACGGCAAAATCGAGCATGCTCTTATGACTTTCGACGGTCACTTCCGGATATAAGTTAACTACGACGACGGAAAAAATCGCAGCCAATTTATCTTTGGTGAGCTTGTAGACAAGTCCATAGGCGCTGACGTTTAAAACAGTGAGATAAAAAACTTTCATCAGTGAATCGGTCCAGAGACCGGTCCCGACAACTGTTTTAACAAGCCCGGCGATCACGTATGTAAGTGGTGGATAAAAACAATTGACCGTTAGCAACTGATGCCACCAGCTCAGCTGAAACGGATGCGGATGACGAAACAACTCCTGGTACGAAAGCCCATTCAGCAAGTGCCCGGCAGCATCCCAACTCGGCATATTGTGATCGAAAACGCACCAGAGCGCCAGCGCACCGCCGGCAATACCAAGTACAACAGGGAGCAGAAAATTGTTTTGCTTTGCATCCGAAGTGTTTGCTTCAATTGGCGGAGCAAGCTTTTCAGATCGCAACGAAGCCGTCATATGTAGTCGTTCCGTTCGCTGGGTTCACGCAATTTACTCCACTGACACAGCGGGCTAATCGCGCGTTCATTATATGACAGGAAGTCATGAGGGTATTTGAACAGAAATTCATTTTGCCCTTTGTCAGAAATTTTTGTCAGGGTGGATGGTCAGAAAAACTGTCCGAAATTATGACCGATGGCCTGCCCCCTGCGCGATGACCCAGACAGACTCGCGTCATGCTCTCAACGCCAACGTCGTGGAAACCGAACGACGCTTCTGTTTCGAAACTGTGACGCGCGTCCACAGTTCTGACCGCCGCACCTCAGTGCGATTGACTTTGAAGAGTTTTCAAAGCCTCTTCCTCGTCAGGCAAAATGAACTGCGCAACTTCAGCAATATATGAGGATGAATCCCGGCGAAACGCTTCCAGACGTTCCAATCGCTCAGCATTCCAACCGCGCATTTCTCCGCACTGCGCCTCCAGGGCATACAAAGCAATTCTCCGCAGAACTTCGGAATCTTCATTTCTAAGAACTGCTTCCAACTCCACAATTCCATTGAAATCAGGTCGCAGTGAGCCTAACAATTGCAAACCAATCTCCTGAAGTGCATCCGGATGCAACAACTTTTCCTCAACAAGATCACGCAACCACTGAGCCAACTCAGGCCACGGCATGCTTTCCACGGCTAGCCTGGCGCGCAGTGTCAGTGTCAACGGGTCCTTTTCCAGTGTCGCTATTGTCGCGTAGGCTGCGGGCACGAGCGTGGAGCGCTGTGTTTCGAGAGCGGTTTCAACGCTCTCAATCAACATTCGTAAGTTCGATCGCTTTCGTATTACAGCTTCCACCGCTTTTGGCAAAGCGATTAGGGCCTTGTGCGGATAGAGGCGAAGCAAGGCTTCTGCTGCTCTTTTACACTCCTCCGGTGCCTCAGAACCAAGCCGTGCAATAACGGCATCGAGTAGCTCCATATCGGGGTCGGGCACAGGCATCGTGCAAAGCCGCTCCAGCGTTTTCAATCTCACGCGTGGCGCCTGGTGAGCCAAGCCACCAAGTAACAGAACGGTTAACGCATGTTGACTCTGCTGCGAGAGTCGATGGGCCGGAGTTCTAATCGCTGTGTAAGCAACCGCGTCATCAGCGTCATTGACTGCCGTTTGTAAAATCGCCCACGTTTCTTTTTGCTCCAGATGATTCCAAAACGCTCGCAACAACGCGACGCGAACATCGCGATGAATATCCTCTTTCGCGATTGTGTTCAACTCAGCGAGCGCTTGACCGGACTTGATGTCACCAAGCAAACGCACCACTTCTTTGAATACAGTTACCTGGTTTCGTGGAGCACGTTGAATAATCGCAAAAGCGTCTTCGGCGGGCATTTTCATAAGACAGCTACGCAACGAATAAATCGCCACAGAAGCAAGAGCCGGATCTTCTAATGCCCCTACCAGTAGTGGCACACCATTTCCTTCGTCCAATTTCGCAATTGCAAGGATAGCCATTTGCGCCTCAGCTGGGCGATTCAGAAACCGAGTCAGATATTTAATTGGAAAGTCCGGAATTTTCGCAAGGTACTTAATCACGAAGAAGTTCTCATATCGCCGGCTCTCCAGCGTGCTCGACATCGAGTCCAACGCATCGGCGTATAATTTTTGTTGCCCTGAGGAGAGGTATACAGCCGAAAAATTCAGCATCGGCACCAATCGATTTTTTCCTAAATCAAACCTTCCTCTATGCGTTTTGGTGCCTAAATATGGTGACAGCAAATCCTGTCGATAGCGCGTCAAAAAATCGAAAACACTGCGCTTCGTTCCCCAGGACGCATCCTTGTGCAACATCGCTGGAACCAGCTCAGCAAGCCTTTCAAACGCATTCAATTTTAGAAGTTCAAATGCGCGTTCTGAAGTATGAGGAGCTCCTGCGTCTAAAACAATTGCTTGCACAAGACTGGTGATTTGCTTCGTTACTTCTAACCGACGTCCGAAGAGTCCCGCCGCCGTTAGAACGAACGTCTCATACTCTTTCTTATTCCATTGTTTCAGCACCGGAACGATTTGCGATTCGATCGACAACGCCTGCTCATCATTAATTCGCCAGGTCACCCGTGATGAGGCACTGGAACCTCGTTCTCGCCAGAACAATGCGACTTGCTTCGCCGACCAATCCGGGTGAAACGGCATCATCGAAAGCAAAACACTTTCTATATAGTAAGCAGTCGATGCCGACAGATCCCTGGAATCAAGCGTGTCTTGAATAATCGTTGACAAGTCGGTTAGATGATCAGTTTTAAAAATCACTGGCGGCAACTTGGAAAGAGATTCGAAGATCTTCTGTTTAATAGGGTCTTGCTCTTTCTTCCGCAGTTTGATTTCATCCAACACTGCCGACAATTCGCTTCTGTTATACGGCAAAGCCGCGATCAACGCAGACCAGGCCACACTTCTCAGTTGCGCATCAGGATCGCGCATATATGGTTTCAACATCTCGAGCGCTTCGCTCCATGGCAAAAACGCCGCGTACTGCATTCTAATCTGCGGATGAGCAGACAGAGATTCCATAGCGAGGTGGGCCCTCGCTTCGGTCACTCTGATATCGACCGGCAAATGTGCGAGAATCGCCTCCTCGATGACGCCATCACCCTCGGACCGCCAAACCGGCGCCAGCTGTTCGTATACGTGTCGACGTGCCACCACCGGTAGTTTCTTCAAAATTTTAACTATGCCCCAGGTGGGCGGATACTTTGCCATCAACGCAATCAGCAAATCCTCGTCGCTGATTTTGGAGAAGGCCGAGAAAAAATCCAACGAAGTACGATCTTCTTGATCCACAGCCAGTCTTGCCATGTCGTCAGGAAAAGCCTTGACTGCATTGACGGTTACGATTTGACTGATACTGCAAATGCGCAGCAACGACTCCATCAGTTCAATCGCGCCCGAGACTCGCGCTTTGACCAAGATGTTGAGCACCGACACGGCGTGCCATCTAACTCGAGGATCAAACTCCGGCGTTGAGTCAACCAGGGCGATTATGCGCTCTTGCGCGAACCCTTGGTGATTCCGAGAGAGCCGTCCCCATTCGATACTGGTGCAATCGGCTTCAACACCCGGCCAATGATTTCTGACAAAGTCGGAAGAGCCATATGGCAGCAATGCGGCAAATTCGTCAGATTCGGAATGCTCCAGACTTTTCAAAATCTGATCCACGACCGCAAATCGTCGTCTTTGGTTTAACTGCTTAATAAAGGATTTGCGAGTTATCTTTGCGGAAACGATGAAAGCTTTAAAAATTTCCTCATCGCTTCCATATATAGCGATCATTCTCCGCGCGATCGCGCGCAAGGTCTCTGACCGATCGCGGACGGAATTGAGGATATTTGCGGTATCCCGGCTGCCATGACATGAGTTAAGCGCCAGGTAACGGTCGGCAAACTGCCCCTGCCGCAAACCTGACACCAGCGCTTTTGCCTTTTCGCCGTCACGATCCGCAATCAGGGCGACCCGCCCAAGCTCAACTACTGCACCGATTCGCTGTTTGTAGGTTGCACCCTCAACGAACTCACGAAACCGTAGCAGTCCTCTGTCCGGCGGTAGCTTCAAGGCATCGCGCCAACGTGCCTGACCTCTCTCAAACATCCAAGTACTCCTATCCCTAACTTCAGGAAGATATACCCAGAGTGATCCTCGCTGAGATCTGACGCCGATCGTGGTCCGAGATCTGACAATATCTGCTTAGGTTTACCTTTGTGAATGAAGACTAATCGCCTGAAGACCGCCGAAAAGCGGCTATTTCAGGCTTCCTTATTACAACCTGATACGTGCTTCAAGTAAGCACTTGGCACGCTCCTGTATAATTCGACCGTTCCTGAACTACTACCAGATAACGCCGCCCCCCACTGCGTTTATGACTTGGATAACCAGATGAGCTCCTATTTAGATTGGCTTGAGAATGAAAGCGTTTTCATAATCCGAGAAGCTTTCAATAAAACTAAAAATCTGGCGCTGCTTTGGTCTATGGGCAAAGACTCGACCGTTTTGCTCCATTTGATTCGCAAAGCCTTCGTCGGACAAGTGCCTATGACGCTAGTTCATATTGATACAAGTTACAAAATTCCCGAGATGATCACCTGGCGAGACGAGTTTGTCGCTCGCCATGGCTTGAAACTGATCGTCGGGCAAAACACTCAAGCGCTGGCCGACGGCATGGGTCCTGACAAGGGACGTTTGAACTGCTGTGGTGCGCTAAAAACGCAAGCGCTTTTGGACACGGTTAAAGAACACAAGCTTGGTGGACTGCTTCTCGGTATTCGTCGCGACGAAGAAGGTTCACGCGGAAAAGAGCGAGTGGTATCACCACGCTCCAGCAGCTCCGAATGGAGTTATAAGAATCAGCCCGCGGAAATCTGGCACTACTACAACTTGCACATGCCGGAAGAAATCCATGTTCGCGTCCATCCAATTTTGCATTGGACTGAAACGGATATCTGGGATTACATCCGCCGCGAAGAATTAGAAATTATGCCGCTCTACTTCGGCAACGAAGAAGGCAACCGCTATCGCAGTCTCGGTTGTCACCCATGCACTTCCACAATCAAGTCATGTGCTGCGAACATCGACGAGATTATCGAAGAATTGAAAACGACTAAAACTACTGAACGAGCTGGTCGTGCTCAAGACCGCGAAGATACGTACGCAATGCAAAAACTGCGCAAAGATGGCTACATGTAAGGTGATCCATGGTTGAACTTTATACAGAACCTGATGTCAAAAAAATCGTAGTCGTTGGTCACGTCGACCACGGCAAATCGACATTGCTCGGACGAATAATGCTGGACACCGGCAAAATTCCGGCTGACAAAGTAGAAGCGATTCGCAAGACATGCGAGGAAAAACGGGTCGTATTCGAACCGGCATTTTTCTTCGATGCGCTTCAAGAAGAACAAGAACAAGGCATCAGTATTGATACCACTCGCGTGAACTTCGATTTCGAAGGTCATCGTTTTCTTCTGATCGATGCACCGGGTCACATTGAATTCTTGAAAAATATGACAAGCGGCGCTTCCGAAGCGGAGCAAGGCATCGTCATGGTTGACTGCGTTGAAGGCATTCGCAATCAAACCGGTCGACATTTGAAAGTTCTTTCCATCCTCGGAATTCGCGAAGTAATTATCGTCGTCAATAAATTGGACAAGATAGGCTACGACGAGAAGGTGTTCAACAAGCTCGCCACCGACCTTTCGGAACTGGCTGAAGCAGAAGGTTTACGTTGCCTGAGCGTGGTGCCGATTTCAGCACTGCTCGGTGAAAACATCACAAAAATCAGCGACAACATGAAGTGGTACGAAGGTCTGCCTTTATTGCCTCTGATTTTGAAACTGAAAGAAGACACTCTCGATTTCACAACCGGCGCTGAGCCATTCCGTATGGTGCTCCAGGACGTTTACAAATTCAATGATAAACGCTACTTCGCCGGACGCGTGATGTCGGGCGAATTGACGCCTGGTATGGAAGTATTCTTTTCACCTTCGGGCAAAGTTTCAAAAATCGCGTCGATTGAGACATTCCCAGCCAGCGACAAAACCAAAGCAACCAAAGGCGAGTCCGTCGCAATTTGCTTGACCGAACAGATTTTCGTTGAACGCGGCGAAGTAGTTTCTTCCACCAAAGAAATCCCTGAAGTGGAAACCGAGCTTGTCGCCCGTGTAGTCTGGCTCTCGTCCGATCCATATCGCGCTGATGACGACTATCTATTAAAGATCGGCACCAACGAAGTCAATTGCAAAGTTTCGATCATCACCACCAGTGGTGCAACTAAAAGCCAGCCTTCGATGAACAATGGCGACATCTTTGATGTAAAAATCACAGCGGACAGCCCGATTGCTTTCGACCGGCTGCTCAGCACCGCCAACTTGAACAAGCTGGTTCTCTGCAGCAAATACGACACGGTCGCGGCCGGCGTAATCAACCTGAAGGCACCTCGAATCGCCGGCGCACCAGTTGCCGATCCAAACGTAATTTACGAACAAGGTTATGTTCAACGCGCCATGCGCGAACAACAAAACGGGCATGAGGGCACGGTTCTCTGGCTTACCGGACTATCCGGTGCCGGTAAGAGCACACTCGCCAAAGCGTTGGAACGTTATCTATTCAACACCGGTTACAAAGTCGTAGTGCTCGACGGCGACAACATGAGAACCGGACTGAACGCCGATCTCGGTTTCTCCGCCGAGGATCGTTCTGAAAACATCAGACGAATTTCCAACGTCGCAAAAATCTTTCTCGACACCGGTTTCATCACCGTGGTCGCTTGCATCTCGCCGTACGAACAAGATCGCGAATGCGCTCGCAAGCTCATAGGCGATCAAGACTTCACCGAGATCTTTATGTTCTGTCCACTGGAAGTTTGCCAGAGCCGCGACCCGAAAGGATTGTACAAGAAAGTTTCAACCGGTCAGGTTTCCAATCTGACAGGCATGAGCTCGCCTTATCAATCACCGGTCAATCCGCATCTCAGGCTTGATTCCAGTCGCATGACGACGATGGAAGAAGTCTCAGCGGTAATCGATCTTCTCGCCAGCAAAGGCGTAGTGAAGTCCGAAGCGTTGGTTTCGCAAGGAGCGGCTCCGGTATCAGAAGCGGCGCCACCAACACGGTAAATGCCTAAAGTCTCGGTCTGCCTGCCGGTTTTCAACGGTCGACGTTATCTGCGCGCAGCGATTGAGACGGTACAGGTTCAAACGCACACTGATTTCGAATTGCTGGTTTCCGACGATTGTTCTGAAGACGACTCGCTCGATATCGCCTGTGAAATGGCGGCGAAAGACAAGCGCATTGTGGTTTGGCGCAATCAAGAACGTCTTGGCCTGTTTCAAAATTACAACGCGGCAATAGAAAGAGCCAGCGGTGAATACATAAAATTGTTCGCTCAGGACGACTTATTGATTCCAGCAAATTTAGAAACGCACTTAAACATTTTCGCGAAAAATGAGTCAGTGACACTGATTACAGGGACTAGAAATATAATCACCGACGACGGAGAACTGGTTTGTACACTCGGACATTTCAATGAAGACAAATTAGTCGCGGGCGATGAAGTAATCGAGTCAAACTTGACCGGTTACTACAATTGGGTCGGTGAGCCAAGCTGCGTATCCTTCCCAACCAAACTGCGGGGCACCGGATTTGATACCACGCTGTGTCATTATGGCGATATCGAATACTGGTTCCGCCTTGTGCAAGATGGAATGTTGTACTACACAAGCCAGCCGTTATGCTCGTTTAGAAGACATGAAGGCAGTGCAACCAGACGCAATATGCGATCGTTGAACTTCATTGCCGACCTTGCATATCTGGGAGAAAAATACAGCGGGTATTTAGCAGACAAGGGGATTTCGCAGCAGATCTACTGGACAAAGATGGTCGATACGATAGCTCCATGGGTTTATTCCATGGTGGATGACGAAGGACTGATCGAGCCTGATTGCTCCGATTTAATCGGTGACCCGAATCATTACGATCTGCAAACCATGGCAAGAATTATCAAAGCCCTGCGATTTACATCAATGCAAGCACTTCACAAAATTACAGCTGAAGAACGGCGCAGCGCCGCCTTAGTAAAAGACATTGAAACGGAACTGTTCAGCGCAGAAGAAAAACTCTCTTATCTTCTCAACAGCCCCGTGACTCGCGCGACGAGCGCCGTCCGCAATGCATTGACTCGACTGGGATCCAAGAACAGTTAGAATCAATCTGTCGAGTGCTAGGCGCCAAGCCATTAACTCACCTTAAGTTACCACTTGTTATAACCTTGCAGGACGGACATTCTGTGCGCTAGACTGGCCCTCGGTTATTAGATATGGAGTATGAAATGATGTCCGCACGCACAAGCCGCTCAATGTTGTTCATCGCACTGGCCGCTGTTTGCTCAATGCAAATGGGCTGCGGTAGTGGGACTGCCGGTGACCCGGTCGTCGGTACAAAACAAGGAACAGTGAACGTAGAAGGTCTCAAAGTTGGAGTTCCTGAGGGCATTATCAAGGATGCCGTTTTGACTTTCGTGCTGGACGAACAACCCGCCGCTAAATCAGGCGGAAGAAATCAGTATCTCAGTCGCACCAAGGACAGCAAGGGCGGTCAATTTTCGGCTCAATGCAAAGACGGTGAATGTTTCAGACTGGAAGCGATATACGAAACACCGATCAGCAAAGAAAAAGCACTCGAGACTCTCACCAAGATGCTCCCAACCGCCGCAGGTGCGCCTGAATTGCGAGCCGCTGGAGAAGGTAATGCCACTGCAGGAGTCGAAAAGTATGACTGTGGCGAAACCATCGTTGGTGAGCTCTTTCTGGTCGAGCCCAAGTCAGACCTCGTAAGGCTGGTTGCTGCCACCGACAAATCAAAAATGAAGAAGAAAAAGGCAGACGACGAAGCTAAGGCTGATGACGCTAAGGATGCTGACGCCAAGGACAAAGAAGCGGACGCGCCCAAAGCAGAAGGCAAATCCGAGTAAAGCGCAACAATCAGAATCTGACAACCGTCGGGTGACAGGCAACGCGCAGAGAACAAAACTATACCTTGGTAGCCGTCTTTGGACGGCTGCCAAGCGTCTAAAAAGCCCAAACGTCTAGAAGTCCGGCAGCCGAAATTTGCGATGAGACATTGATTAGTTAACGCCGTCAGGAAAAACCAATGGCAAACAAACTTTTGATTCACATCGGCTATCACAAAACAGGTACGTCCTGGCTGCAAACCCATTTGTTTCCGAGTGCGGAACTCGGGCTCGGTATGGTCGGGATGGAAGAAGTTCGAAAAACTCTGATCGCCGACCGACCATTGCAATTCGATCCTGTACTTTGCCGCACCACACTTGGTGCGACGATCGAGCAAATCAGAGCAAAAAATCTCTATCCGGTAATCTCACACGAAGAACTGAGCGGCAATCCATTGTCGGGCGGCTATAAATCGAAAGAACTCGCCCAACGTTTGCTTGATGTTTTTCCGGACGCGAAAATTCTAATTACCATTCGAGAGCAGCGAGCGATTATTTACTCTTGCTACCAGCAGTACATCAAGATTGGCGGAACATCTTCATTTTCGGATTATGTTTTCCCCCGACCGCGATGGAGTGCGCGTCTTCCATTGTTCGATCTGGAAAATTTCAAATACCACTTTTTAATTGAGCACTATCGAAATCTGTTTGGCCAAGACAACGTTTGCGTTCTTCCTTACGAGCAATTCTTTTCTGCTCCGACCGAATTTGTCGGTTCGATTCTCGATTTTGCCGGCATTAAGCTGGAACAAAACCAATTGCAATCACTGCGTTTCAATCAAAAAGAAAATGTGACACCAAATCCTCTGGCACTTGAGGTAAAGCGGCGATTGAACTTCCTCGATCCGCTAAATACCGTACACCGACCGGATTCAAACTCCAAGACAAACAAGTTCAAACTAGACTTGATTGAAAACGTCTCCTCTTTTGTCGGCAATCTCGGTCCCAAAACGCTGCAAAACCAATTGAAAGAATCGAAAAAGGGCTGGCTCAAGTCCACTGTCAAAGACATGTATGCAGACAGCAATCGTCGGGTTGCCACCATATGCGATATCGACCTGAAATCATGGGGCTATTGTTTACCGGCCGACGCATCTCAGGCTCTGGCGATTCCAGCCGGCGAAGAAGTGCTTGCCTAGCCAGTTTCGCTCATAATTCTAAAGTGATACCATCGCTTTCGGAACCGCCAGCGCGGCGTATCGTCGCTTCTCTGATACCACGACAACTTTCAATGCAGCCAGGTCTTTTGCTTTTACCAGGTTGCTTTGAATCTCAAGGTGGAAACCAGCTTTTACCGCCTTTTCATTGATCGATTTAGCAACGTCCGGGCGAGCGATAAAAGTTCTATCCGCTGTTTTCAATACACCGTCTTCGAAAAGCAAAATGTTGACCTGACGGTCGGGGCTTTCCAGATCGCAGCCCCAGCCGGCAATGCAAATCCGCTCATCCTGTTTCCAGATCCGATCCACAGAACCGACAATCTTGTCTGAAGGTGATAACTTCTGACCTGCTTGATCGCATAAATCAGCTCGATCATATTGGTAACCAATTCTGCTGATACTCAGATGTTGTGAATCATTGCTGGCGCCCGACAATGCTCGCCTGGTGGCTTCCAGATACGCGTGTCCATATCGCAAGTCGGGCTCCAGATAAGCCGATTCGCCCCACTCATTCCAGGCATTACAGAAGATCAATCGCTCTTCACCCTGACGATTTGCTTTGGTCCATTCAACACATTCGCGCAGCCATTGTTCGTACGCTTCCGGTGTTGCGCCCTGAAATATGGTGGCATCATTTGGTGGGCGGCGGGCAGTATTGTCCCATTGAGGCATGACGCCGCGCAGAAATTTAAAATCTGGAGAGGGACGATTGAGTGCATAAAACGCTGTTTGCTCGTAGTCATTAACGTTGCCAGAAAATCCGTTGGTCGGATCTGAGGGCTTAACTGACACGGTCACGGATCTGAGACCACTGGGGGGAAACTCGATGGCGGCATCGAAACCGATTGTGGTCGGATCCAAAATTTGATTATCCTTTTCGATTCGGCACAAAAAGATATCTTTGAATCCAGCGTCTTTAGCGGCTTTTCTGAAAATCTCAGCGTATCGCGGCGGGTCTGGAAGAACCTGAGATCCATAAACTATGAAAAGCGGTTTGCCGTCGACCTTGATGTATCGATCATCTTTAAACATCGGAATCATGTGCTCCATCATGAGCACAGCGTCCTCTTCCGAGTAATGCTGCTTGACGATGGCGTCGGCTTGTCCAATCCAATTCAGGCGCCAATGGTGGTTAGCCCAGCATACGCAGAATGGATAATCGGGCTTCCCACTGGCGAACATTTGTTCCATCGGTCGTTCCAGCAGCTTCTTGCCTTCTCCCATCCAGTACATGTAATAACAAAACCCGGTAATGCCATATTGAGAGGCAATTTCGGCCTGGGCAATTTGACTCTCTTGCAAACGCAAGTCGTATAAGCCCAAGTCGGCAGGTATGCGTGGTTGATAATGGCCTTCAAACAACGGCTGGGCTTGCACAACACGCCGCCAATCCGTATAGCCTTTCCCCCAGGCCAGATCGTTTTCTGGAATCGGATAGTACTGCGGAAGGTAGAAACAGATAAATCTGACGTCCTCGCTAGACATATTCAAACAAACTCCAAATCGGGAGGGTCAAAAGTTGCAATCACAAACTCTCGTGTAGTTTCGCATTGTGAGAATCAGTTTTCATCAAAAAAGTAACTTACGGATTTTGACGAGCTTGTGTCTAACCTGCCATATCCTGCTTCTGCCAAACGCTTCCAACTGTTGATTGGAGGCGTCCAATTCAGCTTTCGATTGCTCGAGTTCTTTCTCAAGATTCTTGATCGTTGATTGCGATTTTCTCAAAGCCAACCAATCAAAGAGAATTTGATCACCAAAGTCAGGCAAACTAGCGCTTTGCGGCTCAATATCAGCGCCTTGAATTTGGGCAGTCGCTTTTAGCTCTTCCCAGATTTTAAAACTTGATGGAAAAAACTCTCGAATCAATAGAGGTCGATGCGATGTTGCCGGTTCCTTTCGAAACAGCGATTGATCGAACGTGCTGGCCGCAGGCGTTAGTTGCAGGGCGAATTTTTGGTTGATTGATTCAATCAGCGCTTGCGGATTTTTGGCTATTTGATCGACATGTACGAAAAGACATTGGTCGCGGTGTTGACTATAGAAGCGCAAAGCCAGGCGATTGTAATGCTCCCAGACCTTTACGGCCAGGGCTGGATCATCCTGAAAAGTTTTGTCCCCGCGGCGAAAAAGAGAGTCGACAATCTCCCATGGTGAGCGAAAAACAAAAAGGTATTTTGCTCCAGGCAATTGCTCATCCCAGAAATCGAGGAACAAGGTCGTGCGCGGATCTTTCCAGCCCCATGGCGATGGTTGACTGTTTTCGAGGACAGTGGTCTTAGCCAATTTGCGATAGTCGGCCGACACATCGATTTTTTCCTCGAGTGTCCAGCCGGATGGATTGAGTCCCTGATCCTTCAAAATATTGGCGTGCAATCTGACGAAATCGATGTTCTCGAAAAAGCCTTTGGCATTAGCAGCCGCGCCGTCGGTCAATCTCTCACCGACGTTCAAACCAGACTCTTTCAATAACGACGACACGAACGATGTACCGGAACGGTGCATGCCGGCAATAATCAGGACTGGTCCCATTGTTTCGTTAGTCATAAAAAACCAAGGTGCGATTCGAAAGAAAAAGGATACTGACTAAAACCTGAATTTACCAGTCGGGTACGCTTACCTGGCGCCTCGATTTGAGTATCGATTAATCAGAAACTGAAGTTTTGTAGAACGCAGAATTGCGGTCGACGTGGCTGTATGCGACTTCATGAAGGATCGATCATAATGCATTTTGCCGATGACGAGCTATCATAATGTGCCAATCGCTGCATTACAATAGCGATTATTGATGGTCAGAGGCTTAGAATTTTGAAAGCAAAAGGACACGGTCCGATTCTCATATTAGCCGGCATGCATCGGTCAGGAACTTCCTTTGTCTCTTCTCGCTTGCAGGACGCCGGTCTGGATATGGGTGAGCGACTACTGCCAGGTGCCGACGCAAATATCAAAGGCTTTTTCGAGAACATGGATTTCGTAGAGCTGCACGAGAGCATTCTGGCCTCCCTGGAAATCGACAAAAGAGGTTGGACGCTTAAGCGCGATGTCACGATTCCGAAAGAATTTGAGAGCCGGTGCCAGGAAGTAATCAACAAAAACTCAAAAGACACGGCCTGGGGCTGGAAAGATCCACGCACCACCTTGTTCCTGGAGAGTTGGCACCAACTGCTTCCGCAAGCGAAGGTTCTTTTCCTTTATCGCTCCCCCTGGGAAGTAGTCGATTCGCTTTTCCGGCGCGGCGACAAGGCATTCCAGGAAGATCCGTCGATGGCAGTGAAGTCCTGGGAACATTACAACCGTGTCGGGCTGGAGTTTAACAAACAGCACCCTGAGAGCTGTTTGATTATGAATGTATCCGACGTGATTAAAAATCCGTCCGTTTTATTCGAAGGATTACAGTCCAAGCTGGACCTCACATTGCGCCCGGCATCCAACACATTCGATCAAAAACTTTTCCGTGAAGAGCCCGACAACTCTTCCCGTCCGAAGCTAATTCGCACGTTTTTCCCGTCTGCTTTTCGTCTCTGGTTGGAATTGCAAGGCAAACAATCAGAAGCGGTCGACATCAAGGAAGACCCGGATCTGACAAGCCTGGGGCACGATGTGTTGGTTGATTGGATGGAGATGCGCAAAGCCCAGAAAGAAGTCTCAAAGACAAACCAGGTCCTGAGTGAAGTGCGCAATGAACTTTTCCATAGCAAAGAAGACTTGCAGTACCTGAAACGAAGCAGAGTCTGGCAAGTTAGAGATCGCCTCGTTTCATTTCGTGCATTATTGAAAAGATCGTGAACAGGTAAATGCACTGGCATCCAGGAATTCCGTATTCTTTCTCCTGTTGCTGCTGAACACTAATTGCTGTCATCAAACAAAGCAACAGAGGAGCGTATGAACAGCGAGCAGATCCGACTAATTTGTTTTTACCTGCCGCAGTTCCACCCGATTCCGGAGAACGACGACCGCTGGGGCAAAGGCTTTACGGAATGGCGCCGGGTTGTGCAAGCAAAGCCTATCTTCAAAGAACATTATCAACCGCGATTGCCGGCAGATCTTGGCTTTTACGATTTGCGCTTGCCTGAGTCTCAAGTGGAACAAGCCGCTCTGGCAGCCCAATATGGGATTGCCGGCTTTTGTTATTACTTCTATTGGCACGGCGGCAAAAGGCTTTTGTCTCGCCCACTCGATCAGATTTTGGAGAATGGAAAACCGGATTTTCCATTCTGTCTCTCCTGGGCTAACCATGACTGGCTCAATACGTGGGACGGAACAAACCAGCTGATTTCCAAACAATCGTATTCCGAAGAGGACGCCCTTGAATTTATCCGCTTCCTGATTCCGATCTTCAAGGATCCACGCTACATCCGCATCAACAACAAGCCACTACTGGTGGTGTATGACGCCAAAGCCTTGCCCGACCCTGGAGAATACACTTCGCTCTGGCGCAATCAAGTGAAGGCGGCGGGTCTCGACGATCTCTATCTTTGCTGCACAGAAAGTTTCGAAGACAAAAGCGATCCGACTTTGAAAGGATTTGACGCGGCTATTGAGTTTCCGCCGCATGGTGTGCGGTCCGCACATATTCCCGTCGAGGCTCTTGATCCTGACAGCGGATTTCCCGGTCAGGTTTTTGATTATGAGCAAACAGCGTTTTATATGATCAATAGACCCGATCCGGAATTCAAACTTTTTCGTTGCGTCATGCCTGACTGGGACAACACGGCAAGGCGCATGCCGAGCACTGCGAGAATCTGGCACGGTTCCACTCCAGGGGCTTACTACCGGTGGCTCAACGAGAGCGTCCGCACGACAAGGAAGAAATTCTCAGGCGATGAGAGAATCGTATTCATCAATGCCTGGAATGAGTGGGGCGAGTGCGCTTACCTGGAGCCGGATCTGCGCAATGGGCATGCTTACCTGGAGGCGACCCAGCGAGCGCTCACCGACACTGATACCGCCGGCGATGCTGCTTATCTGAGTCTTAAACGATCGGAATTCAAACGCTGGTTCGGCTATTTGAAAACTAGCGAAGGCAATAATTTGTCACACTCGAAAGAGGTCGTGGGCAATATCGACAAAGCCTGGCAGACCGATGACAAAGTTTGCGTTGCCGGCTGGGCGTGCGATAAGGAAGCGCCCGGGTATCCAGTTCAAATCTTGCTGTTTGCCGGCGGCCGTTTTATCGCCGCAGAGCGGACTTATTTGAGCCGTCCCGATGTCGCTCAGGGAGTCGATCCTCGGGCAGTGCGCAGCGGTTTCCACCTGGAAGTCGACAAAAATAAAATCGAAGCGCGTCAGTTAAAGTCACTGGAAGTTGTGATCGTCTCTCAGCACCGTAAGTTTGCCAATCTCCCGGTCAAGTTCGCGTCTCACGCCCGCGTTTAATCATCGCGTCACACCGCAGCTACCCGCTCTAGAAAGTGCCGATCTTGGCACATGTAACGATGGGCGCCAAAAAAATTTAGCAAGGTTGAAAAAAAACGATGATCTATAAAGACTCAAAAGGCGCGACGACACCCCTTTGACAAGCCGCAAAACTGTCACAGACTGGCAAAGTTAAAAGGATAAAATACCACGTCCTCTTAAGAACGAAATGGAGCATGGTAGGATTTGCCAATCACTTCATGACATTGTCAGAACGACTGCTGCCATTGTCATTTCATCGCTATTCTAAAAACTCGATTTAAAAGTTCCGGTGGCGGTAGAGCTGAGGAAACGCACGCATGTTGTTTACTAGCTTGGAATACCTCTTGTTCTTGCCGGCGGTGGTATTTCTGTACTGGATTTTGCCTCGAAAGTTCCGCCTGCCGATGCTGTTGGCGGCCAGCTGGTACTTCTACATGAGCTGGGTCCCAGCCTTCATCATACTGATTGTCGGTATGACCTTATTCAACTTCTTATTCGGTGGCATTCTCTATCGAGCGCAAAACAATCGAAAAGCTCTCTTTACGTTTGGCCTCGTTGTTAACCTGCTTTGCCTGGGCATCTTCAAGTACGCCAATTTCATGGTCGGCAGCGCTTCTACCGTCAGCGGTTGGCTGACCGGGCACAATCCCGAGTGGATGGTCAACATCGTATTGCCTCTGGCGATCTCGTTTTTCACGTTCGAGTTTATACATTACCTTTTTGAAATTTATCGCGGAAATAAACCGATTGATTCATTCGTGTTGTTTGCTTTATTCGCCGCATTCTTTCCAACACAGATTGCCGGTCCGATTAAACGCTACTCGGACTTTGAAAAGCAGATGGCGGAAGACGAATCGAAGCGATTCAAGCTATCCATGCTGGATGAAGGCTTGCCTCTGATTATCACGGGCATGGCCAAAAAGATTTTGCTGGCCGACAATCTTTCGATCATGGTCAACATGATGCTCAAAGATCCGCTTTCCTACGGCGCTCCGGAGCTCTGGATTTTTGCGTACGCCTTTGCTTTTCAGATCTATTTTGATTTCTCCGGTTATACCGACGTGGCAAGAGGCTCGGCAATGCTGATGGGATACAAGATTCCAATCAACTTCAATATGCCGTACATTGCCAAAAACGCCTCCGACTTCTGGCACCGTTGGCACATCTCGCTGTCTTCCTGGTTGCGCGATTATTTGTTTATTCCACTGGGTGGCTCTCGTGGAGGGCGCTGGCTCACACATCGCAATCTCTTATTGACCATGGCTTTAGGCGGACTCTGGCATGGTGCCTCTTGGAACTTCTTTGTCTGGGGAATTTATCACGGTCTTGCACTGATAGTGCATCGTGAATTCAATTTCTTGAAGGAACGAATTGAGCCGCTCGATGCATTCTGCAAAACGAAATTTTGGAACGTTGCGGCAATACTGATCACATTCCATGCCGTGTGCATCGGCTGGATTTTCTTCCTAGTCAAAGACTGCAGTGTCGCGTTTAAAATTATCAAACGACTTTTGCTGCTCTCGCCTACATTCTCCGCGGCAGAACAAAGTGAGTTCCTTATTTTAAGACCGGAACTGCCAACCGTAGTGCTGGTGGCAGTCGCTCTGACTGGCATACTTTTGATAGCCAACCTGCCCTTGAGCTATCTCGGACAGAAGAGCGTGTTTAGAAATTCTCCACCATTTTTGAGAGCAGCCTACTGCTGCTTGTTGGTACTACTGATGGTGACATTCCTACCGGATACTACAGAACCGTTTATTTACTTCCAGTTTTAGGTTGGAGCGCTTTTGAATTTCTCGATTGCTAAACTGACAAACACATTCAGGGCGAGCACTTGCCTGCAACTCTTTGTCTTGCTCATAGCACTCTATGCTGTGCTCGAGCCCTGTTTGCCAAATTTCGCTCAGATGATTAAACCTGAGTTGATTCCAAGCAATTCCATGCGCGTCAAAATTACAGATTTCCTCAGCACACCATCAAATCCAGATATTGTCATCATGGGGTCGTCTCTTGTTCTTGCCCCGGCGCTTCATTGCGATGCCGCGATGTTGCCTTTGAGCGTAAAAGAAAAGGCGATTTTTCGCAAAAATCAAGCCAAGTCTTATACGAAAGCACAGTATCTCGAGGATTTACTGAGCGAATCTTCCGGTAAGAATTTGAACATCTACAACCTCGGCATTCCTAGTGCCATGGCAGCAGACAATTACATCTTGTTGGAAGAAATGATTGCTTGCAATAAGCGTCCTGACTTGATCATCCTGGGACTGGCGGCCCGTGATTTCATCAACTGCGCGCGCGTTAACCCGGAACAATCACCACTGTGCGATGAAGTCAGACGGTTTCACAAGGAAAGAAATTATACGAACGCCGACCAGATAAGAAGTGTGCCGACAGTAATCGGCGAAAATATTGGTGCATTCAAAAACAATTTGGTGTTGATCAAGTCATTGGCTAACGACATAGTCTGTGAATGGCGGCAAAAAGGTTTCAAACCGGAAACCCAATCCGAGCAAGCGTTGCAAGAAGTAGTGCTGCCAACCAGGGACGCTATCGAACAAGACAGAATTAAGTATTCGAAGTTTTTTACGGACGCCACTCCGCAAGTCTTGCGCGGGCAGTTAGACTACGCTGATCGGATTGTGAAGCTGGCAAACAAAGCCAAAATTCCGATTGTTATAGTAAATATGCCTGTCACTTCAACCCACAAGGCGTTGCTCAGTCCTGAGCTCTCCAGCATGTATCAAAATGGTATCGAGAATCTCGCCATCCGAAATGACTGCGCATTGATTGACCTCGACTCCACTTCTCAGTTTGATGGTGACAGCGACTTCCGCGATTCAGTACATTTGAATGCTAAAGGCGGTCGCAAATTTTACAACGAGCTGGTCGCGCAAATTGTCGATCGTCACATTCTGACAAAAGGCATTGCCAGCACTGACAAGGCGATTCACTGAGAATTTTAAGGTAATGCAAAACTACTTTGTCTTTGACAGGAAGAACCTTTCAGGTAGCTCTTTCTGTTCAGAAAATTGTGATTTTCACACTTCGCAATCAACCCGCTTTGCCGCTGCGAAGGTACTGTCGGACAAGGTTGTAGTATTCTCATGCAGACTGAGTCGGGGTCATGGTAGCATCTTGAAATCCCGGAAGGAACTAGGACTCTAAGCTATGCCGAATGTGGTCACCGAAGAACCGAAGTTGGTGGAAGCGCTAAAACCGCAACTTCGATCTGTAGACGAACTCGAAGCTGCCGCAAAGGAAAGCAGCTGGTCTGCGCTGCTCAACCTCTGGGGCAAACGCCATTTGATTTCACTGATGGTGCAGCGAGATTTCACCGGTCGTTATAAAGGCTCGCTGTTAGGAGCGCTTTGGCCTTTATTGAACCCACTTGGCCACATGATCTTATACACCTTTCTTTTCAATGTGATTCTTCAGGTACGATTTGGAAAAAGTGCAAGCAGTGGTGACTTCGCGCTCTATTTGATGTCCGGATTTTTACCATGGACAGCAATGGCCGAGTCGGTCTCCTCTTCGACCACTAAAGTTCTCGAACTTCCCAACCTGGTAAAGCGTTGCGTTTTCCCTCTGGAGACGCTGCCTTTGATCGTAGTGATATCCAGCTTCTTGAGCGGCTCAATCGCACTCTTGCTGCTGATCGCATTTGCTGGATTTCGCCAGCACGGAATTCACCCGACCATTGTTTTCGTTCCCATGATTCTCATCCCGCATTTCTTATTCAGCGCCGGTATGTCCTGGTTCTTGGGCAGCCTTGGCGTCTTTATTCGCGACTGCAGACACTTCATTGCCCTGGCACTTTCGGCCTGGATGTACATGACTCCAATCTTGTATCCACCGGAGCGTATGCCGGAACACCTGCAATTCCTCTTCTGGATCAACCCCATGGCCGGTATCATCACAGACTATCGCCGCGTCATTATCGAAGGTCAATTCCCCAACTTCTTTAACTACGGCGTCTATACGCTGATATCGCTGGCCGTGTGCTTGGCCGGCTTCCACTTCTTCCACAAAACCAAACGAAGCTTTGCAGATGTAGTCTAGGAGACAGGTCCATGAGTGTGTCCACAAAAGTTGACTATCCAATTGAAGTTCATAACCTCTCGAAGCGTTATGACATTTACAACAAGCCGATCGATCGGCTCAAAGAGATCGTTTTGCGCACGAACTCCTATCACAAAGAGTTCTGGGCCTTAAAAGACTTTTCCTACAGTTTCGAGCAGCTCACCACGGTTTTGCTTGGACCTAACGGAAGCGGCAAATCTACGCTTCTTCGCATAATCGCCGGCGTCCTGCAAGCAACCACGGGATCCGTGACTCGTCGCGGACGCGTGACAGCCATTCTCGAACTAGGCGCCGGTTTTCAACCTGAATATACCGGTCGTGAAAACGTGCTTCTCAACGGCATGCTTCTGGGCATCGACAAGGCGGAGATGCTCGAACGTATGGGTGAAATTGCAGAATTTGCAGACATCGGCGACTTCTTCGATCAGCCAATTGGTACCTATTCCAGCGGTATGGTCGTTCGTCTTGCATTTTCTTGCGCGACAAGCGTAGATCCGGACATTCTCATAGTCGACGAAGCACTGGCAGTCGGTGATATCCGTTTTGAAAGAAAATGCCGCCGAAGAATGGATGAAATGCGTGCGCGCAACAAAACGATTATTTTCGTTTCTCACAACATGCGATTGGTCAGCAAATTCTGCGACAAAGCTGTCTTGCTAAACAACGGACAAATGATTGCCGAAGGACCGGTCACAGAGATAGTGCCAATGTATGAAAAGCTAATGGATAGCGAGGAAGGGCTAGTAGCCAATCGCAAATTTGACGTTCCATCTCTTGTATAGACATCGACCCATTTACGGCAGCGCTTGTATAAGTGACTTCGACAAACCCATTCTTTCAAGAACGGGGAACGGAACAATTTTCACTATGTCGTAACGAGCCCCGTTTCTTCGCAAAGTTTCGTCCAGGTACAGCATTCCTCGCGACTTTTTGGGAGCGCTATTCTCGCCAACAAAAAGCAGGGTTACCCGTACTTCGTCAGGACGGCGCATACGCTTGGTGGCATTCAAAAGAGTGTCTTCGATGTCCGAAGTTCGGTGAACGCGACCATCAGTTATGATCGCAATCGCCAACGGGTCCACAGGATTTTGACGACCGGCGGCATCTCGTCTGGCAAAATAAGAATCGAGTGCATCTCTAAGGGCTAAATTGAGAACTGTTCCGACTTCTTGATTGGGCGCCTGCTCAGCATAGAGCCTCTCCACTTGCCCTAAGGTGACATTTTCGAATGTCTTGAAAGTATTGTAGAACGTGGTTATGGTGAGTCCTTTATTTCGAATTCGGCCAGTCAAAGTGGCCAGAGGTTTGGTCTGCTCTTTGCACCAATCCCATCTGGAGATGCCTACTCTACGGCCGCTCGGCCTAAATCCAGAAAATGGCGGGCAATCCAGGCCGGTCATGGAAAAAGATCGGTCCAACAGCAGTTTCAGGTCGTACTTTGAGAGTTTTTCCAATTCTGTTTGAGTAACTCCGCCTTCCAACCGCACCGTGAGATTCGGAACATTGTTGTTGCTTGTGCCACTCTCCAAAACACTTGAACCATCATCAGCTACTGTTTTGCGAAGCCTCAAGTCAAACGGATCTTTGATTTTTCCCTTTGGTACCGGATGCAGTTCAGCTGTCTGAATCTTTAGAACGGGCCGCGGTTGAGCAGGGTCATCGGCTGGGCGTTTCAATCTCTGACAATTGGCGGCGGATGCGTTTGCCAACAACAATGCTATCAAAGCCGCAGATTGGACAAGCCGGGAACGAAGACGAGGCATTTCAACCGGGATTTTGAATTTTTCGTTCATTTTCATAAGTGATTGTTTCCTCGGTCTACATTATGCAACAAAATGACAGAGCCGTCTTTGCGTTCGAGTTTCAATGTTACCTCTGACCGTGCCGCTCACGCATTTGTTTCGTTCGTCCTCATGCGCTCGCGTCAGGATCTATTGTCTCCACACAACTAAAATTGGAAGTAAATAAACGGCTCTGATTTGTCCGGTTGAAACGTCACCATCAGTAGTATCAAAATGCAACAGTAAGCAGCTTTCAAAAATGAAGGAGCGCGTCCGAATACATTCTTCTCCTTCAAAATACTGACCGGGAAATTGGCGACAAGCAAAATGCCGCACAAAAGGATCGCCACCATCACGGTAATTGGCAGCTCTTGCCGAAGAACGAGGAACTGACCTGATTGCTCAGCGAACGTGAACATCGGACGCAGCAAAATCATTCTTTTGACGACACCAAATGCGGTGCCCATATCAGGCACGACGAAAAATACCCAACCGATACAAACGACGTGGAAGGTAATGAGAATTGAAGCCAGGTTCCACCATTTAGTTTTACAAAAACTAGAGAGCCAATCGAATTTTTCTTTCAACAATCCGAACTGACGGTGCACGATTAATGCCAGACCGTGGAACACACCCCAGACGGCAAAGTTCCAGGAAGCACCATGCCAGAGCCCGCCTAAAGCCATGGTCAAGAACAGATTGCGGTTGGTTTGCCAGGCACCATTGCGAGAACCACCAAGCGGAATGAACAGATAATCTCGCAACCAGGTAGAGAGCGAAATGTGCCAGCGATGCCAAAAATTGGACATATTGTTGGCGATGTACGGCATATTGAAATTGAGCGGAATCTTGTAGCCCATGAGCATCGCCGAGCCGCGCGCAATGTCGGTGTACCCGCAAAAATCGAAATAGATTTGGAACGCAAATGCGTACGCGAACAGCCATAATTCCGGCGCACCATAGGCGAGCGGTTGCTTCGCCATCATGTTAACGACAACTGCGAGGTTGTCCGCCAATAGCAGTTTTTTAGCGAAGCCCAGGACTATCAGCGGCACACCTTCATCAAGCATAGAGAGGCTGAAGCGCTTGTTCTCATGCTCTTTCATCTGTGCGACGAAATCAGGATATCGTTTGATCGGACCGGCGATTTGCGTCGGGAAAAATGACGCGAACAGAGCGAATAGAACAAACGATTGAATCGGTTTATTTCCACGATAAATTTCAAATAAATAGTGGATGAATTCGAACGTGAAAAACGAGATTGCAAGCGGCAATACGATGTTTACTGTCCAACCCGGATCGTGACCGCCGATTAAACCGGCAACCGAAGAGGCGCTATTAACCGCGAAGTTAGCGTATTTGAACACACCCAGACAAAGCAGATTCGCGACAATTCCAATTGTGAAAATCGTTTTTCGATTATCTACAGAGCGGTTTAGATAAGCGCCCCAGAAGTAGTTGAACGCTGTCATAAACACGATCAGCAGTATGAATACAGGCATCCAGCTCATGTAGAAATACCAGCTGGCTATAAGCAGCATGCCGAGCCGCAACTGGCGTGGAAGAATCCAATACAGAAGAACGCAAGCCGGTAAAAATAATAGATACTGCAGGCTCGTGAAAAGCATTAAGGCGCCTTGCTTTGAATAGATCTGACCGGTCGGGTGACGTATCCTGCCCGGCCGGGGTCTATTTGAAAGTCGAATTATACTTAACTAGTTCAACTGAAAGGTTAGCCCCGTGTCAGGTTTGAGAGTCTTTATTGCGATTTTGCATCGTTTAAATCCGTCAGAAAAACTGGCAGAAATTCTGACGGATCACCCCGTCACAAAATTTCGAGTTCCGGACGCAACCGCTGGAAAGACGCTATTGCCGCCGTCGTCAAGAACTGACAATCACTCACTGTCAGCTTTTTCAGCGCCTGAAATTGGCCGAGTATACCGAGCGCCGCGTCAGTAATCCTCGTGTTTCTTAAATCCAGTTCGGTGAGATTGCCTGCGCTTTGCAATTGCTTCACACCCTGATCGCCAATCCCGGTTTCCGCCAGCCGAATCGCCGATAGAGCCGGCAGAGCAGCCAGATAGTCGACATGAGCATCGTCAACTTTGCTGCGGCTGAGCCAGACGTCACTGAGCAGCGGACATGCGGTTAAGTCCTTAAACGCAGCCGCTGTCACTTTCGCGTCCCACAGCACCAGCGTTTTTAATCGCGCCGCCTTTTTCAACTCCGAAATACCGCGGTCAGTTACCTTAGTTTTACTTAAATCCAAAACGGCAAGACTGGCTAAACGAGCGATATTGGGAAGAGCCGCATCGTTGGCGTCCGTCCAATTCATTCTCAATTCTTCCAGGTTTTTTAAACCAAGCAGATAGGAGCAGTTATCGTCATCTACTCGAGAATAGCTCATAGTCAGCTTCTTCAAAGAAGGCAAAGCCGCTATGTTCGCTAACTGTTTTGTGGAAACGGTTTCATGCGGCAAGAGTAGTTCTGTCAAAGCGTCAAAGCTGCCGTTTTGCATCCAGGACAAATCGCGGGCGCCATCTGTATCGAGCCGCAAGCAAGCGCTCGCGCCATCCGGCACAACAACCGTTCCTTGGGCAGCCGAAAGAAACGTCCGATTGGGACCCCGATAAATATAGAGCCTGCCAACTGCTCGATCGACTGGGAAATTCATATCAATGCCACTTCAGCTATCGGCTCATCGAGCCAGGCGCCTATCATACTGCAATAAGTTGCTAAATCATTGGTTGCTGATTCGAGAACAAATATATTTTGAAAAGTGCCGCTTCCAGGCATTATCCGGTTATGATTCACTTGCCTGACTGTCTGGCGAGATGGTTGCGCGGGGCTACGTACAGAGACAATACCCATGCAAGCTGAAACTATAAACGGCCTAAACTCACTAATTATCAACGGCATGCACCGCTCGGGAACGTCGCTGGTCGCGCGCCACCACATTCGATACCGGGCATTGCGAGTTATTTGTAAACGAGTGGGTTGTCAGATCGGCCGAACGCAATTTGAGTTTGTATTCAAAACACTCGATACGGGTTTGCAGCGAACCTTTTTCACCCAAAAGAAAAGCTCAGGGCACTGAAACGCAGCCGATTCCGGATCTTAGAAAGATCGCAACCCGCCTAAAACAGAGATGACCACAGTCAATCTAAAACCGTCTATCACTTGCAGGGAAAGCACTATGAAACTGAAGGCAGCCGCATTATTCCTGGCATTCGCCACATGTACCAACAGCGCCATGGCTGACACCAACCCGTACAACAAGCCCTACGACGCCACTTACGATCACTTCACATCAGCCGGCACGTCAACAATGCGGCTCACCAGTGACGGACAAGGTCACTTGCGCAGCGAAGCGACACACAGCGGACGAAGCATCGTGGCGATTACCGATTGGAACTCGAAGACGAATTACGGAATCGACGACACCAGTAGACTGGTCAGCAAAATGCCTATGACGAACGCACCAGGGACGCCACCGGTCGACGAATCGAAACGCACATCTCTGGGCGACAGAATGATCGATGGACGCAACTGCGAAGGCTGGCAGTACGCTAATAATGGACACGTCAGCCAGTGCTGGTCAGACAAAGATCTTGGTTGCGCGGTTTTGATGACACTGGATGGCAAGCCGCAATTGCGATTGAAGACCTGCAGCCCGACAACTCTTCCGGCCCAATACTTTGCCCCGCCTCCCGGTTATCGAATCGCCGACTTGGGCGAGCAACTGAGGAAAGCTGAAGCGCTTGCAAGAAAACATCAGCAGCAAGGCGGACGAGCACGCTAATTCGTAGCTTGCGGCGTCTTATATAAAAGAACCATAATCAGACCGACTCAGTGGAAACATTCCCACCCACTTGGCCTTCCTTTTGCCAATAGTGATTATTGGTGAAGTTTCGCGCGCGTCCCTTGACATTGCACTGGTTTCATTCGTGTAAAAACCTGTGCACACGAGGATATACGAAAGACTGAGTGTGTATAATCACGGTACGAAATACGGTATCAAACGTATTCAATGAACGAGAAACCCAGAGTAAACTTTTGCGAGTAACGCGCCTTCGCTTATTCGTTTCAACCTTACTAACCGGACTATTGCCAGTTTGCAGTCGGTGTCCCAACGCAAGTAGTCAGAAAGTGAAAGTCAGAGGCAGAAAATTCCGACAAAGTTCAGCGGTGGCCGCTGCGGCTTTGGCTGTGCTTCTCGGCTCGTTGCCGGCGATTGCACAAGACGTGCTCGGCGGCAGTCGACCAAGTACGGTATTGCCGACAGACACGGTGCCGTTGCCGCTCCCGCAAGAAAGACAGGCGCTGGGCGAGAGTTTGAAACTGCGACTCTGGCAAAAACTACCGGCGCGTTTTTATTTTAGTAGCACTGTCGAATCATCGTTTCGTATTGAAACGAACGTATTCCAGTTTCCATCACGATCGGCGATCTTGAGAAAGTTTGCACCAGAAGGTTTGCAAAATCTTTCGCCAGACAACGCACAGGCTGTTCAAGGGCTTCTCGACAATTCTTACCGGGAAGATACTGTTTTCCGGGTAATACCAAACGTGACTGCAGGTTGGGCCTTAACCCCCAACACCAGGGTGTATGGTAACTATTACTGCCTGCGCGATCAATTGTTTCGCAACAACATTTTAAGCACCACAATCAACCAGTACGCAGTTGGGATCGAGCATTCCAGGCTGGTTCCCAAAACCAAGCTGCAGTACGAATTGCAATTTCAAGCTCGCGAACTTTTCCAATCGGGCGCAGACCCTGTGTTCGACTACATCCCCAGCTTCACTCTGTCATATCCTTTGACCAAGAGTTACGATTGGGTGGCATACTTCAACGCATTGCTGCAGATGCGCTCGACCAAGTTCGCCAACCTGCCTGACCGAAACATCACTCCTTTCTACACTTTCGGTGTGGCGCACACACGCGGGCGCTGGGCCTTTTCCGCCAATGCCACCATGCTAAACACTTATCAAAAAGGCTTCAGAGAGGCGCGAGGCAACATCGACAGCGGCTCCTGGATTTGTGACTTTGAAATTGCCAGGCAAATTATCGATCGCCTTCCCGGGTTTCAAGCATTCGTGCGCTGCGAACCGGTATTCAACTTTGGTGGAAGAAACAACCCTGGACTGTCCGGAGCCGACGTTCGCGTGTTCTTCGGGCTACGTATGAGTGTTTATAAGCAGCCTTTGCTTGCCACCATGAACATGCTCAAGCAGCACTATCAGCCGCAAGAGCCACCGAAAGAACCACGATTGAAGAAGAAACCGGTCGATCCGGAGCAGCAACCACCGGCACCGACCGAGGAAAATAAAACCACCGCTCCCGGCACGACAAGCATGGACGACACGAGTGGCGATCTGAGTTTGATCACTCTGGACTCGACGCTTGCTCCTGTGGCGCAAGAAACTTTTCCTCCGTTTTGCCTGAAACCAGTGGATCTAGCCGCAGTCGAACAGATGACTCAGGCTCTGGAAAACGAACCGGAAAAGAGTGTGAGTGGATCGATTGCAGTTGCAAACTCGCTGACAGTGCCGGAATCCGACGATAGCGTTTCCGGCAATAATGAAATCGAAACAATCGATTCATCGACTTTGACTCCGGCACCTGAGCTCAGCCCCACTCCTACTGCCGCTCCCATGCATGGCTTCCTCGATCACAAAGTCGATGCCGGCAGCTCACTCGATTCAGAGAAGATCAGCACAATCTCGACATCGACTGAAATTGAGTAAGATCAACCTAATTAATTGATTAGTTAGTCTGATTTGTTTGACTCTCAGGCAATACATTGATTGAATTAAACTCTGCGCCTGAAAGTGCTCAGCAGTGCTTGCCGTAGAAAGTTTTGAGAAACCAGTAACACTTGAAAACAATTCTACGTCGTTGGAATCATGCATAGACACCAAAAGCTTTTAGCTATATTGCTCGCAGCCGCCTTAGCGCCGGCTCCAGCTGCACTCGGACAAACTCCGGGCACCCCGGCCAGCCCGCCTGCCACTCCAACCACTGACCCATCGGCATTGCCGTTGCGCCCCAGCCTGAGCTTGCCGGGCGCGGCACCCGCCCAACAAACGTCGCCCGTGATTGTGTTGCCCAATCCCACTGACCCTCCTCTCAGTGCGCCCCTGGCTCAGGATCTTGCCCCCGGCAAAGTACCGTCGCCATCGCCGCAATCTACGCTGGACCAGCTCTATCCGGAACCCGAGCAGATCACGCCTTATTCATCCAGTGATGCCGATCCGTCGCTTACGCCGAAGCAAAAGCAGGAAGCCGGAACAGTACAGTTGATGCCGGTCCCGGCCTCCGAACTGTTACCGATTGGCGGTGGTCGTTTATCTCCAATCAGGCTGGAAGCGACCTTCAACGAAGCAATTTCGCTTAAAAAAGTTCTGACAATCGCACTCGAGAACAACCTGCCCATCCGCATCTCCAAAGCCGGGTATGACTCCCGCCGTTTCTTGTTTCTTGGATCGCTTGGTCGCTTTGCGCCGGATTTCACTCTGACTTATCGCGGACAACAAATTGAAAACACGGGTTCATCGACGAGCACCATCTTCACGACGTCGTCGACAGTTCGATATCCGGTCTACCAGGGCGGGCGGATTCTCTATAACGCGATGGCTAACTACTACACTTCAAACGCGTTCAAATACGGCTACTACGCCTCGATAAACGACGCCTTACTGGCGGCTTATCGCGGCTACTACAACTTATTGCTCAACCAGACCCTTTTGCAGATTCGCGTTCGCTCGGTTGAACTGTCGCGTTCGCAATTGAAATTGAATGAACAGCTAAAAGATGCCGGAGTAGGAACGAACTTTGCTGTTTATCAATCCAGAACACAACTGGCTCTCGACAAACAAGCGCTGTTGACTCAACAAGTTCAAGTCCGTCAATCGGCACTGGAACTGGCGCGCGTGATGAACACCAGCATGGCGATCAACTTCATTCCGGAAGAAGCTTCGGTGCGGGAGTTGCGCCTGGTCAATCCGCAAATCGGCATTAATGAACTGTTGGCAGTGACTTATCAATACCGTCCGGAATTGAAACAGTTCAACAACCTGAGAATGGCTGCCAATCGCAACGTTCAAGTAGCACAAGCGAATCTTTTGCCGACATTCCAATTTTTCACTTCCGTGACCAAAACGGAATCGAGTAGAAACGGCTCTGGTGGCGCCGGTGGAGGCTCCACCGTAATCATTCCGACTGGTGGCAGCGGCGGTGGCGGAGTAGGCGTGAGCGGCAGCGGCGGACGCTCTGTCAGCGCCGGTTTTGACTTGAGCTGGACGCTCACGGGAATGGGAATACCGGACCTCGGCAATACGCTCTCAGCCCAGGCGCTTGCCCGGCAGTCATTGCTACAATCAAACGATCAGTATCTGACGGTCGTGCAGGGCGTCAGAAGTTCTTATTTGAACATGCTGACCGCCAAAGAGCAGATTGACGTGGCTGCCGAGGCCTTGGTTTCGTCTGCAGAACAATTGCGGTTAGCCAATCTGCGTGTCACATACGGGCAAGGTATCAACCTTGAATTAATCCAAGCGCAGCGGGATTACGTGACCGCGCTGACCAACCACGCGCAGGCGATCATTAATTACAACATCTCGCAGGCACAGCTTTTGCGCGATACTGGGCAAATATCTATAGCGACCCTGACCAACGAATATCCGCTGCCGATTGGTTTGAACGAAAGCGGTAACAAGACGCAGTAATGCAGTCGCGTTTGAAACCAGTTGTTGAGTCCGTCAAAAGTTTGAATAGGAACAACGAATTGAGCCCTCCGTCATAGTTGCAACGCACCGATTTTGAGTTCGAAGAAATCGATCGTTTGTTTCAACGAAAAAATGCAGCAAAAAACCATCACACCCACTACTTATGGAACGACCCGCCGACGTAAAGTCGTCAGCATCATCGTTGTCCTGGTTTTACTCGCGATAACCGGTGTGGGAGCGTTTTTCTTCTTCAACAAAGACGATCAAAAATCGGCGCGCCATAACAAGAAAAACATAACGCTTGTGAAACGAGGACCGGCCAATCTGACCGTTCAAGCAACCGGAATTATCAAGCCCATTCGCGAAGTTAAGTTGAGCCCGAAGCAAACCGGTCTGTTGATCAAGCTTCACGTAAAACAGGGCGACCAGGTGAAAACCGGACAAGTAATCGCGGAGATGGATCCATCTAATATTCTGGGTGAAGTCGACTCGGCAAGAGGCGCATATCAAGCCAGTCTATCTAACGTCAGAAAACTTGAGGGCGGCAACCGTCCTCAAGAAGTGGCAGCCGCAAAATTTCAAGAATTAAGAAGCAAACGCGCAGTACGACAGGCTAAAGAGAACATCAATCGTTTGTCGGCACAAGTGGAAGCACTGGGCGCACAGCTGAAACGCGACGAGGCTTTCGCTAAGCGACAAGAGCTACTATCGAAAGCTGGTGCGGTGTCCGAGCAGGCGCACATCGACGCTGATACGGCAGCGTCGATCACAAGATCGCAGTTGCGGGCTGCCGGCCGCGAACAAGAACAGGCTGAGCAAGCCGCGGCCCAAAGTGAAGCAGAACTACAGGCGGTGCAAGAACAAGCCAGCCTTATGAGTTCTGGTTTCCGCAAAGAAGATATTGAAGTAGCTCGACACAATGCCACTCAAGCAAAAGGACAGCTGAGACGCTACGAGGCTCTGCTCTTCGACACCAAAGTGAGGGCGCCGTTTGATGGTGTGGTCACACAAAAATATGCCGACGCTGGAGCGATTGTTACGCCGACTACTTCGGCTGCCACCACATCCGCCACCTCGAGTTCGATCATTTCACTCTCCGGAAAGCTTGAGCTCGTCGCACAAGTAGCTGAATCCAACGTTCCTAAAATTTCAATCGGGCAGCCCGTTGAAATAACTGCAACTGCGTATCCGGACAAAATTTTCAAAGGCAAAGTCACTCAAATTGCGCCTGCTGCGATTGTCACCCAGAACGTCACCACGTTTGAAGTGCATGCCGACTTGACTGACGACAAAAAAAACCAGTTGCTGTCCGGCATGAACGTCAGCTCTCAGTTTGTAATTGGCACCATAGATGATGCCCTCACTATTCCAACTGTTTGTGTGGTGACACGGCGCGGAAAAACCGGCGTGTATGTTCCAGGCGAAGACAAGAACGATCCCGAGTTTGTACCTGTTAAAACCGGACAGACTCTCGGTAGCGAAGTCGTAATTTTGAAAGGACTGAAAGAAGGCGACGAAGTTTTTGAAGGACTCTCCAAAGAACAACTTTCGAAAGAAGGTTACGATGGCAAACGTGGCGGTGGTCCCGGCGGCCTGATGGGCGGTGGCGGCGGACGAGGAGGAGGAGGCATGGGACGTGGGTTCCGCTAACGACTATGAACGCGCTCGAGCTCTTATCCGTAGCCTGGCAGGGTATTCTCAGCAATCGTTTGAGAAGCGCACTCACAGTGCTTGGAATTCTTATCGGCATTGCGTCTGTAATCACTCTGCTCGGCATCGGACAAGGCGCTAAGGAAGAAGCCGAATCGCAAGTGCAAGCGCTGGGCGTGAATTTGATCTACATCCGACCAGGCTCGGTTGGTGCCGGCGGCATCTCCATGGGAAAGGGAACGGCACCGACACTGACTTACGATGACGCGCTCGCCATCAAAGAAAATTGCAAAGCGGTGAAAGAAGTTGCCGCGCAGTACAGCCAAAGTTTTCAGGTTCAATACGGCGAAAAAAATACGATGACTCAGATCAACGCGACTGAGCCTGCGTATACAGATATACGAAACTTCTTCGCCGATCGTGGACGGTTCTTCACCGACCAGGAAATGGCCGACACCGCTCGCGTGTGCGTGATCGGAGACACGGTCGCCAACGATTTGATCGGCGAAGAAAACCCGGTTGGCAAGCAGCTTTTGATTAGAGGAGAATTGTTCGATGTGATTGGCGTCATGGAAAAGAAAGGGATGACGCAGAACATGGACATGGACGATCAAATTTTTATACCTCTGACGACCGGCTATGCCACTCTGTTTGGTTTAAATACAATCTCCGGAAAAACCGTCAAAAATATACTTGCTCAATCGATCGACGGCGAAGATTGGCAGGCGCAATTCCAGATTACAAATCTATTGAGACTGCGCCACAATATCCAGAATCCTGAACTCGACGATTTCATGGTGCGCACGCAAATGGACATCATGCAAACCGCGCAATCTATAACTGGAGTGTTCTCACTTCTACTGGGCGCCACCGCAGGCATATCGCTGCTGGTGGGCGGTATCGGCATTATGAACATTATGCTGGTATCGGTGACGGAACGCACGCGTGAAATCGGAGTAAGAAAAGCGCTGGGTGCAAAGTATGGACAGATTCTCTCTCAGTTCGTCATCGAGGCTGTGTTGATCTCAGGTTGCGGTGGGCTTCTTGGTATTTGTCTTGGAGTGTCCGGATCGTCGTTTATTTCAAATGTCGCCGATTGGCCGACTGTAGTGACGCCATCATCTATAGTGCTCTCTGCAGTTGTCTCGGTTGCCATCGGATTGTTCTTCGGCATCTATCCCGCACGGAAAGCGGCGAAGCTCGATCCGATTGTCGCTCTGCGTTCGGAGTAAGTTATGAACGTAATCGATTTGGATGACGTCTGGAGAATTTACGCTGAGGGCGCCGAACCTGTCTATGCCTTACAGGGAGTCAATCTCACGATTAAGCCGGGCGAATATGCCGCCATCGTTGGAACATCAGGGTCGGGCAAGTCCACCTTGATGAATATCATCGGCTGCCTCGATCGTCCCAGCAAAGGCACTTACCTGCTCAATGGCATCGATATTAAAAACAGAAGCGACGATGAACTTGCCACCATTCGAAATAAAACGGTCGGATTCGTTTTTCAACAATTCAATTTGCTTGGCTCGATGTCAGCTTTAAAGAACGTCATGCTGCCCCTTGTTTACGCAGGCATTCCTGGCAAAGAACGAAAAATGCGGGCCGAGCTGGCGCTGAAAGAAGTCGGACTTGAGAATCGCATGCACCACCGCCCCAACGAACTGTCGGGCGGTCAGCAGCAGCGCGTCGCCATCGCCCGCGCAATTGTCAATAGACCCAGTATTCTCCTGGCCGACGAACCGACAGGCGCACTCGACAGCACCACCGCCGGTGAAATTATGGACCTGTTCGGGCGTCTTGTGGTAGAAGGTATGACGGTCATCATCGTTACGCACGATCCTGAAACAGCCGGACGATCGAATAGAATTATCAAAGTTCGAGACGGAAAGATTTTGGAAGACATCGTCATGGGAAAGGTTTCATAAATGATTTTTGGAAAAACCAGTTTCTTTTACTCTAGCCGGATTGACTTATTGGCGAGTGCGATCGTTTTACTCGGACTCGCACAAGCAGCCGCTTTAGCAACAAACGAACCGCCCAACAATGGCACCACAGACGGTGCCAACCAAATCTTGATAGCGCAAACACTAGAACTGAGAGACTCGGGCATACCAGCCAAGACGCTTGACGATTCCGGTTTAAAACACCTCGAAGACCCGCTTGCCGCAAAGCCCACGCAAGTTTTAGAAGGCGTTTTGCGGAAGGAAGAATTAACCGGACACGTGACGCTAAGCGACGACAAAAAAAGTTTGACACTATATGCGGTGAACCACGGGAAACGTGCTTTGATATTTTCCGGCGACCAAGCGACCGTCACCGCCGGCTCAACGCCGCAACGAACATTGACTCGCAATGAAGTAGTCTCGCCTCCAGCCAAAACAGACATTCCAAAAGACATAATTCAAGTGGCCGTCTCGATCGTCTCTGACGGCGCCATCCCATTGATATACGATTTAAAAACTGAATATCGGCCAGACGGCACCGCGTACTACGGTAAGGATCAGGTACGAAGAAAGGCCGCCGAGCGCAGATTCGGTCAGCGAACGTTGTTTCCCGGCGAGTCGACGACTGGTCGAGTTTACTTACCGGAAGGGCTTACCGCTCCGTCACAATTGACAATACCGATAATCGTGCATCCTTCGGGTGAATCGGTGGGCAACATTGTTTTGCCGGTGGTAGCGCAGTAGGCTGGGTCGGCGCGCGGGTCATTGTTGTATTTTGGCGGAAGTTGAATCGTCAGAATTTCGGACAGTTTTTCTGACCGATTAATTGCCTTGCTGAGAACGAAACTCAGCTCGATGGGAGCCAAGCAGTAAAAAAGGCTATACTAACTTACAGTTTGTCTACTATTACCATTCGTCAGATCAAATTATGAGCAACGAAGAGCGCGGCAGCCAGCTTTTCAGTGAAGCAATTAGAAGCCTGGAAGACGGCGACAACGCTCGCGCCGAACAGCTGTTGATTGGCGCTTTAAACAACCTGGACAAGAAGCACCATCTTGCCATTCTCTCGCTGAAGAGTCTTGTTACTATTTCTTCGAACAAGTCAGATTTCGATGCAGCCATTGATTGGTCGTTGAAACTACTAGAGTCGCAAACCGGCGCGTTGGGACACACGCACGCAGATGTTTCACGAACAGTCATGAACATCGCAACGATGTGCGAGACGTTAGGGAAGCCTGAGATCGCAAATCAAGTCAAAGAATTACATCAATACGCATCGGCTGCGGAGCGCGCACAGAAAGCGCGACAAGTAAAAAATATTCGCACCACGGCGAAGTCGGCGCAGACAGAGGAAGAGCCTACCGAAGATCAGTTCGACGAGAAAGCGGCCACTCTGCCGGAATATTTAGCGCGGCAATCCCAGAACTGGCGCGGCTCTCTGACTCAAATGAATGGTTTGACCGTCAGTATTATTTTCCTCGTTGCACTAGGTCTGGTTTGTGGATCGTTGGTGGCTCTCAAGTTTTGCTATTCCGACGAGCACAATAGAAATTTTTCACAGCCTCGTCCACGCATGGATGGAACAACGGGTCCGTTGAGATACACATCAGCAGACAATCGCGTGGAAGCGCAGTTCGTCTTGCCGACCAAAGTCGAAATCGATATCGATACGAAAAAACGAACATTTCCCTATAACTGTTACGGCTATGACATCACGGAAATCGGTGATTTGATGATCCGATCGCCGCTGGAAAAAGAATATTGGTTGATGCGAAACCCTGATGGTCTGGTTGATGAAGCGGGGCGCGCCTATCTTCATGAGCGCCTGGCCGATCGGCAGCTGCTCTCACACATTTTGAACGTCGCCGACATGGCAGAGCGTTTCTACAAAAAGAATAAACGTTATCCGGATAACGTTCGCGAGATTGGCGACTTCTCTTATGACAATCCATATACGCTGCGTCGCGATAATCCGTTGATTCAAATCGTCACGGTACCAGGTCATCGTTCCCCACAAGCGTTTTTAACAGGATTGAGTAAAGGTGAGCTTTGGCCTGGCGAGGCGACGCTGTACCCTGGATGCATAAACATCGCCCATGTCTCGCATCGAACAAACATGAGCGTTCCAGAAACACTGGTCATTCACGGATGCAATGGCTGGTCGCGCTTTTTTACTCAGAGCACAGGACAGCCTTATTACCTCGTGTTTGAACGCGGCGCTCGGATAGAACCACATTCACCTAAGCTCACGTTTTTAAACGACATCAGCCGCGTATGCGTTCTAGATATCTCGCCTGCATTTGCAAACTTGGCGCTGCTTCTCATCAAAGCTCGCTTTGTTTTGTTATTCGGGCTGTTATTCATAGCGTCATATGCGGTGGCAGGATTATTCTCGACTGATGCAACTAAGAAAGTGGCTTTCTGGTTTGGAACTGTCTATCTAGTCATTGCTCTCGCCTGCGCTTATTTAGCCTGGTTCTACTAAACGTAACTGGTTTGGTCACCAATCTCACCTCGCCTAATTAACACCCCACGTTTGGTGGCACATCTCTCGCGCGGTTTCCGACCGCTCGCGACTGGTAGTTCCAAGCTCGCTCGATACCGATATAGATTCGCAGCACGATCTCTTCTGTGAAACCCAAAATCGTTTTGGCACACAACGCAATGGGTGGCGCCACTAGAGCGCCACCCATGCAAATCGGAGGATATCACGGAAAATTTATGCGGCTGAAATCTCGCCATCCTCTTTCGGTTTTTCCTCATCGCTCGAGGCCGCAGCATCACTCGAAGTTGCCTCTTCTTCAGATTCAGCAACGGCTTCCGATGCCTCGTCTGTTTTCTCGTCTTCTGACGATGCTTCGACTTCTGACGGAGGTTCATCTTCAACTTCCGGTTTGGCACTTTCGTCAGCAGCAGTCTCAGTCGATTCAGTCTCGGCGGCAGGTTCTGACGCTTCTTCTGTTTCTTCTGACGCCGCTTCAGCAGTCTCATCTGGCGCTTCTTCGGAGCCATCTTCAGAAACCGCTTCAGCGCTCTCTTCTGACACCGCTTCCGCGCTTTCTTCTGAATCAGCTTTCTCTTCTTCTGAATCCTGCGCTTCGGCAGCAGCTTCTCCATCAGCTTCCATGGTTGGTTCTGACTCTTCAGCGTTAGCGTTGTCGCTACCTTCGTCAGCGGTTTCAGAATTCACATCGGAAGCGGCGTCGCCGTCGACCTCATCGGATGATTCAGGCGCTTCGTCAGAAGCCGCATCGGCAGGCGCTTCGTCATCGCCAGCAGACGTGCTTTCATCCTCTTCGGATTTCGCCTCGGTTGATTCTTCTGCGTCAGCTTCCAAGGTCGGCTCGGCAGCTTCATCGCCACTACCTTCAGATGCACTC
>JADYXR010000129.1 GCA_021772095.1 Candidatus Obscuribacter sp.
AAGTAGGAGGCCGCTACAGCCTCCTAAACAGATATCAGAACGTCAAGTGGTAAACTTTTCGATTGCCGCGGTGGTCAACTTTTAATTTGCCAAACACAAAGCGAACCCCGCTTTTATAGGTATCTCAAAGGTTTGCGACGAAATTACTAAGGTGAGGCACGGCGATACCGCATTAGGTGCACCCGCTATAGAGGATTCAGACAAATGGTTTGTTTCTAAAAAGATCGATCTGCTATTCGTGTGCGGTATTGCTCCGTGGATTTTAGGAATGATCGCGTATTTCATCGTTAGTGGATTAAATGGTGATTTTCAGTCAGGTTTTCAATCTAAGCTGCTCACGATTTTTATACTTGCAACATCATTTGTGATTGGTGAATCTCATCAATTTATCTCTTTAATCCGCTACTATTCGAAGAAATTTCGAGAGAGACGTAATGCGTATATCTGGCGCAGGGTACCTATCTGGGCGATCTATGGTCTGGCTGTAGGTATCCTGTTCCAGTCGATACCCCTGGGTAGTATTTTCTGCTCTTTCTCATCCTATCTTTATGGCATTTTCGCCTATTATGTTCGAGAAGTTTTGCTCATGCTCTTTCCAGTTTTTCTCGCACATCACCTTTGCAGTCAGGCCCTCGCTGTTGGTTTGAAATATTGCCAAAAGCAAAATCATTACCTGTCGGGGAATGAATTGGTGGCACTGAATTTGGTGTCATGGCTATGCGTGGCAGTCGGTTCTGTTACGATTGCCGTGCCGTTTGACATGGGTGCCTACTTTGGTCAAAAATGCATGCGAATCTTTGACACGGTGGCGTTGATGTTGTCGGATATCGTGCTCGCGACAGCCGTGATGGTCCTGGCGCTGGTAACGCACTTCCTGATTAAGGGAGTCAAGAACAATGAGTGGTTGCCAGTCGGTGCCACGTTAACCTGGTTAACCGTCGTCGTTTTGATGCTGCTTCCTTTGGATCAACTCCGTTACGTGTGGATTTTTATGCCCGTATTTTTCCATGCATCTCAAAGTTGGATTCTGGCTTGGAGTGCTGAACAACGTGAAGTGATCGAGCCGCGAGGACGAATGGAGCATGACTCCTCGAGGACCAAAACGCAAAAGTTTTCTTACTGATTTTTGCAGTTTGGTTTTGCCGGTTCAACTGCTCACAGTTATCGTGATGTTCGGAGCATTAATTTGGTTCAACCTATGCAGTCGCTCGCCAGCTGAGTGCATTGTGACGCTGCCGGGATGGCTCGCAATCTTCGTCTTCTATCTTCACTATTTCACCGATCGCATTGTCTGGCGTCCCACTAATTAAGGAGTGACTAGCATGTTCATTAAAGCGGAGCCAACCAGGATCAATTTGACCCTCTCAGGAAAAATTGCAATTTCGTTTTTGTTCTATTCATACTTCTGTATTATTTCTGCTTACGCAGCAAATATGGAGTCAATTGATAACAGCTTTCGCGAGCCGCCCCGCATCGACCTTTTATCGTCGGCAGGAGACCTTACTAAGGTCGAAAGGGCAAGGCTAATGTGGAATATCGATCCGGTCGCTGTACGTTTGAAAGCGATTAACCATTCGACTAGATTAGAGGTTCCAGTTCTTAATTCATTTTGCTTTTTTTGAAACGTGCAACTGCGGTTTTTGATAGTTTTGCCGCCGATTAATCGCTCAAGATTGCATGCGCAAAGAGCTATAGATGCCCATGATTCTGGCTTTGCTGGCGGTTTCTCGGATTGCTGTCCAAATACCCTGGGTTTGCTGATTCGATGACAATTCTAGTTCCAGAATGTATCGATACTGCCAGGTGCGTTCCGGAATGCAGAGTGGAATTATGTTGCTGACCTTGGCGTTGTGCCGGCCAATTGTCGCTGCTACAAATGGCGCAAACTCGACGGTGTCAGGGTCTAGCTCGACACAGCATGTGAGCTTTGGTCGAGCCGGAAAGTTTTTCGTGACTGCATCCATTGCCACCGATACTGGTGCAATTATGCCGAAGCGTGTTTCGTTATGAGTGAAGTCCTCGATGTCTCTAGCCAGGATGGAGAGTCCGGTAAGCCGCGCTGCAGGCTCGCCCGCGATGGCTACCAGCGTTGGATCATTGGTCTCTTTTACATGAAACGCTGCGCCGCTGGTGTCCCAAAAAGCTGTGGGCTGCATCCAGGGCATTGTGTTCAAAAACTTGATACATTGTTTGAGCGCCACCGGATGCGATATCACCGTTTTTACGGTTTTTGGATCGGTGTTCGGCAGTCCAATCAGCTGGTGGTGGATGGGCACATAGACATCGCTTATCAGTGAAACTTGATACTGCAGGCTCAATTCCCATGCCGGCATAATTGCTCCAACCGAAGAATTTGCTAGTGGTATCACTCCGAATTGACTGGCGCCTGTGGCTACTTTTTCAAACACCTCCTGAAAAGTTCTGGACGAATTGAATGAAATTTTTATGTCTTTTGCCGCGTCCGACTCCGTGGGCAAACCAAGCTCTTTGCCGCGCTTTGCGAGGAACAGCCTCGCTGCTACGTGACTGTACGATCCAGGTGCGCCTTGGAATGAGATAGATAATTCTGAACCAGAGGTTCTTGGTTGCGATGTCGCGTTGGGCGCGTTCATAGTGTTGAACTTTCTATCAGGGAACTCCTCTACGGAGAATTTACAGCATCACTGGCGGTATCAGTCTTTCGAATTGAGCAACTTGCTGAGGTCGGCGATTGGAAAAGAGACTTCGTAATCAACGACACCTAGCTTGGTTTGCGGCAAAACTAGTTTGATGTTTTCGCCGTGACGTTTCTTATCCTGAGCCATCGCAGTTATCAGCTCGTCTTTGTTGATTCCCTTCGGAAGATCATGGGGTAGTTCTGCGCGGAACAAAATATCTTTTACACGTTCCGTTGCTGCTTTATCGATCAACTTTTTGCTAACCGACAGCTTCATTGTTTGTGTAATGCCGATACCCACGGCTTCTCCGTGTCCGAGTTTGAAGTCGCCCACTTTTTCCAGAGCGTGTGCGACTGTGTGTCCGAGGTTGAGAATCCGTCTGAGATTTGTTTCTCGTGGATCTTTTGACACTATATATAGTTTCATCTTAATGCAGCTTGTAATCAATCCGGAAATCGCCGGATCCTCCAGATCAAAGCCATCCTGGATCACTTTGTCGAGGACTTCGAGCAATGACGTCGGACCCATGTCGTAGTCGGTTGTTTTGGCTACGGTTTCTTCGATCAACGCGTATTTGAGAATCTCGCCGATCGCGCCCATGACTTGCTTGCGCGGTACAGTGGAGAGCATCTCCTGGTCTGCCAGCACCGCTTTCGGGAAGTAATATGTGCCTGCCAAATTCTTGCCGGCCGGCAAATTGATTCCTGTCTTTCCGCCGATGGCAGCGTCCACTTGCGCCAGTAGCGTGGTCGGGACAATGACGAGGTTGAGTCCGCGCAGGTAAGTGGAGGCAGCGAATCCAGCAAGGTCGGAAACCGAGCCGCCGCCCAGAGCTACGATGCTGTCATGGCGATCGAATCCACGTTCTTGTAAGTGCTCCCAGACTCTGATCAGCCAATCGGTGGTTTTGCATGCGTCGCCATCCGGCACTTCCAGTGTGGTGACTTTGAAGTCTTCGCCAGGGAGGTTTTCCAGCACGTCTCTCAGCCAGTGCACGGCTGTCGACGCCTGGCAGAGCACTAGGACCCGTTTTCCGGCGTTGAGTTGAGCCAGCGTGCTCGACAATTTCGTGCGCGCACCAGCTCCCACAGCCACTCTTGTGCGAACGTCGAGCGCCGTGTTCCACATCATCGTGATAACAGGTCCCCGGTGTTTTGCTTTGTGACGCATTGCCTTGTGGTCCCCTTTTAGACAAACAGTAGCTTAAGCTCTTAGACTCTATGCCCAAGCTTTAACTACCTCTCTCACATACGTAATAGAGAATTGGAGGCAAGGCGTTTTCAGTTTTTTGACTCGGCTTAATCGCTGTCGCTTCGGGCGTTCGCGCCGACACGCAGCTTTGTCCGATAATTCTCGTAGGAATGGCGAATGTCTGATATCGAGTCGCCACCGAATTTGTCCAGGAAGGCGCCGGCCAGCGTGATTGCCACCATTGCTCGAGCCACAACTGAGGCTGCTGCGATGGCACAAACATCGGAGCGCTCGTAATCAGCCTTGTGAGCTTTGAAATCTGGATACGAAACGGAATCAAGTCCGCGCAGTAATGTTGGGATCGGTTTCATGAAGACGCGCGCAACAAGCCGTTCTCCATTGGTCATGCCGCCTTCCAGTCCGCCGGCTCTGTTGGTTACTCGTTTGAACGGAAGCTCGCCTGCGGAAGGATAAAGTGCATCGTGAACTTGTGAGCCCTTCAAGCCCGAGGCGGTCATGCCGTCACCGAGTTCGACTGCCTTCATTGCCTGAATGCTCATTAAAGCTTGAGCGAGACGACCGTCGAGTTTGCGATCCCACTGAGTGTAACTTCCCAGCCCGACTGGTAATCCATCGGCAAGCACTTCGATGACACCACCGAGACTGTCGCCTTCTGTCCATGTTTTTTTGATGAACTCTTTCATCTCTTCGGCTGATTTTTGATTGGCACAAAACAGCTCAGAATCAGCGATATCGGCATCGAGATCGGCGAGATTATCGTATTCTTTTAGTTCAGCTTTGACCGACCCAACCTGTATTACGTGGCTGGAAACTTTGATGCCGAAGGCGGCTAATAGCTGTTGGCAAAGCGCACCAGCTGCGACTCTTGCTGCGGTCTCGCGAGCGCTTGCCCGTTCTAAAACATCACGAATGTCGTCGTGACCGTATTTGATTGTGCCTGCCAAGTCCGCATGACCAGGACGAAAGTGCTTGATCAATTTCTTCGCCATCTTCTCGGCAATAGCGCTGTCGGTGAGGTCAATCGGCGTCGTCGACATGACGTCGAGCCAATTCTCCCAATCTTTGTTTTCAATCACAAGAGATATCGGAGCACCAGTGGTGGTGCCATGCCGAACACCGCTCATGACGACGGCTTGATCTCTTTCAATTTTTTGACGCGCGCCTCGACCGTAACCTTGCTGGCGTTTGAACAATTCGTCATTGATTTTTTCGACGTCAACGTCGAGCCCGGCGGGAAAACCCTCCACCATGGCAATCAAGCCTTTACCGTGTGACTCGCCGCTTGTTAAGAACCGCAACATCTGAGCAATCCTGCCTCGAATTAGTGCTGATGATCTTACAATAGTGTCTGCGACTAAACGCTTATCTAGAACAGATGTAAACGTCCATTCTTCGCGGGAATCATCAATGCCTCCATTATCCGGCTCACTCACAGTTCCTGGCGACAAATCGATATCGCACCGAGCGCTGATTTTTTCAGCGTTCAGTCAAGGCACGAGTGAAGTTTTTAATTGCTCACCGGCGCATGATGTGATCAGCACGGCCGAATGTCTCAATCGGCTCGGATTATCTGTAAAAAAACAAAAGAGTGATGGACCGCAATCTCAAAACACTAATTTCTTGATCGAAAGTGGTGGCATCAAATCTTTGCGATCGCCGACTGAATTACTCGATGCCGGCAATAGTGGAACGACGATTCGATTGATGTCCGGTCTGGTCGCCGGGTGCCCGTTTACAACGAAATTCGATGGCGATGAATCTCTTCGCAAGCGAACGATGAAACGCGTGTTTCAACCGCTTGCTGAAATGGGTGCTCAGGTTACTGCCACTGAAGATGCTTATGCTCCTTTTGCTATCACCGGCGGTGCTCTCAAGGGTAAGGAATTTGTTTTAAACGTGGCATCTGCCCAAGTGGAAGCGTGCATTCTCCTCGCCGGACTCCAAGCCGAAGGAAAAACAAGCGTGACGGCACCGCGTACGGTGCGCGATCATACTAGACGGATGTTCGAATACATTGGCGTTTCGTTCGTGTCCGGCGATAAGAAACTCAGTGTAGAGGCGCTAACTAAACCCATACCCGCGTATAAACTGACGGTGCCTTCCGACATTTCGTCGGCCGCATTTTTCATGGTGGCAGCTGCCTGCATTCCTGACTCAGATCTGACTCTGTTGTCTGTTGGCATAAATCCCGGACGTACACTGATTATTGACGTGTTGCGTGACATGGGCGCCAGTATCGATGTAGTCAATGAACAGGAACTTTGTGGCGAACCGGTAGCCGATATTCGAGTGCGATATAACGGCAGATTGACCGGAGTGAATGTCCCCGAGGAGCACATCGCGACAGGCATAGATGAAATTCCTGTGCTCGCAATTGCTGGAGCGATTTGCGACGGCGAGTTCAAAGTTTCCGGCGCGGAAGAATTGAGACACAAAGAAAGTGATCGTATAAGCGCACTCTGCAACAATCTCAAAGCGGCAGGCGTCGATGTCGACGAAAAATCTGACGGGTTTATTATTCGTGGTCAGAAGACGATTTGTGGTGGCAGTTCTTGGAAAACGGCGCTGGATCACAGGCTGGCGATGACAGCAATCGTGGCATCTTATGTTTTCGAAAAGCCTCTGGAAATCGATGATCCGGACTGCATGAGTGTGTCATATCCGGAATTCCGAAATGACTTTGAAAAAGTAATGAGCGAGTAACTCGTACTCGCTCATCGCAGTGTCTTCTTGGTTTTTAATGGATTCGCTAATTACTTGCAGTCATCCGGACAGGCAATCTCCGTAAGTTCTGGCTTTGAGTAACTACTTGAAGCTTTGGTTCGGCTTCTCGTTATGTGCGACGTCCGTTGTTGCCAGCCGTCGTTTGATTTCGGAAACTTGTTTCTCGGCCGCTGCTTCTCCAGCTGCGATCGCTCTCTCCATTGATTTGCGATCGAACGAGTGCATGGTCATGTATTGAACTTCCGGCTCAACCAGAATGTCCGCATCACCGACACCTTTGCCTTCGATTTCCGCCATGAATATACTCGTTACCCGATCCGCCATGTCCGTGTTTGTATCAAATTCCTTTGGAGAAACTTTTTCCAAATAGGAGTGCAACTTAACTGCCACTACCAGCGGTGCTCCGGCGGCTTCGGCGATCTCAGTCGGCAGGTTGGTGCGGATACCGCCATCGACCAGTTGTGGCCCGTCTTTAGGACCAGCAATTTTATACATAAATGGTACCGTGTTGCTCACCCGAACCGCTTGAGCGATGCTGCCTTTGGTTAACCAAACTGGTTTTGTGTCCACCAAATTGATTGCAGTGACAGCAACAGGAATTTTCAAATCTTCAAAGTTTTCTACGCCTTCAGGAAGATTCTTTTCGATAAATCGAGATATCGATTTGCCGCTGTACAAGCCAATTTTTGGCTTCAGCAAAACTGCCCGCTGGGCAAAGTATGGGACGCTATAGAAAAATGATTTGACATTCTTCGGAATTGGAAAATACGCCTTCTTAAATTTCCCTTCTAGCGCTAGTTTTTCGAGTTGAGCAGGTGAGACGCCTGCTGCATACAAACTTCCGATCATCGCGCCGACGCTGCTTCCGGAGATAAAATCCGGTTTGATTCCTTCTCTATCGAAGACTTTCAAGACGCCGATGTGTGCGGCACCACGGGAGCCACCGCCAGCCAGTGTCAACGCCAGCCGGATGTTTTTGCCATTTTTTGCGACTTCTTTTTGCAGACTGGCTTGTCCAGCCTCAGTGCCTTTTGATGCTGCCGGCTGGACGACTGTTTCGCCGTTGGCTTTCGATTTGTCCGCCGAACTATTTTGAACTACATCGTTTTCTTCTTCTTTTGTCGCATAAGCCGGTGATGTGGCCGCGACTGAGATCGCGCTTACCGCAATCATTAAAGCAACCTGTCTTGTGGCTTTCCGCATCGCTTGTATCCTCCAAATCGGTCCACTCTGCGTGACCTATGAAGTCACATAGCATATAAAACTAGAGTGATACTTGAGGGTCGCATGAGGCGTTAAGCGCATGAGGCGCAGGCGCACGAGACGCAAGCGTATGAGGCGTAAGCGGTCCTCGCACGCCATCAAGTCGCCCAGGTTATCCGCATATCATTATGATCGGCTTCGCGCATCTGACATTCCGATCCGCAATGTTAGTTACTCACCGGTGATTCAGTATCTTCGGTTCTGCCGAATACGGATTGAAGAAGTTCTTCGGGATGCTGATTTACTACTCTTCTGGTGTGGAAGGGCGGATAGAGTCCCTCAGATCCGCGCCACCGTAGTAAGAGCCATTTATCGGATATCTAAATTGAGTCCTGCTGTTGCTCGGTTCTGCTTTTCTTTCAGTTTCAAATGGAAGAAGAGCCACCTTGTATATGCCCAAAAGCCAGAACGCGAATATCGCGCTAAACATCACAATCTTGATGGACTGCCTCGCTGACGTTGTGTAGCCAACCCACATGGTAAGCCAAGCCGCGGTAATTCGCGAGAGCACCATATACGGTACTGATAATTCAAAAGCGCCGTTCATTGTCGAATGAGACCCGGACGTTGTCGTTAGACCAGTTTTGAATACTCTGCGTACCGGTTTTCCAGACTTGATTGTTTCCAAATCATCTTTCAAATCAGATACCGATTGATAGCGATTATCAGGATTTTTTTGAAGACAACGCATGATTAAATTGTTTAGATCTTCTGAAATTTGATTTCCGGAGACGCGCTCATTGATGGACTCCGGATATTCTTTGATATGTTTGTAAATCAACATCGAAGCTTTGTTCGAAACAAATGGAGCTCGCCCGGTGAGCACCTCATACATGAGGCAGCCGAACGAATAAATATCGGCGCGATGATCGGGTTTGGCGCCGCTGTATTGTTCTGGGCTCATATATCGTGTATCGCCGTACTCCATACCGCTTTCGGTGAAATAGCGCGTCTCACGAGTTGGGTCCCAGTACATTTTTCCGATTCCGCCATCGGATATTTTTATGACCTTCGCACCGTCCTCCTCTTCTTTGATGCGCACGTTGCTCGGCTTGACGTCACGATGAGTAACGCCCATGTAGTGTGCATGTGCGAGCCCATCAGCGATTTGCACAAACAGGTCAATGGCGTCGTCTTCGTGAAACGGACCATCGGCGTCGAGTGTGTCGCTGAGTCGTTCGCTGCCAAACAAATCCGTGACTACGAAGGGGCATAAATCATCAGTGATACCTGCGTCGTACAGCGCGATTACGTTGTGATGATCAAGTTCTTTGACCAACTTCGCTTCGGCAAGAAAGCGTGCGTTTTCGCGCGCGGTGATTCGCGTAGTCGGATACAAAATCTTGAGGGCAAAAACGCCAGGAATACCATCGCGATTAACTTTATAGACGTTGCCGTTGAAACCTGTGCCGATGAATTCGATGACCAAATAGTTGTCACCTATTATTTTGCCGACTAGCGTTTCCGGCTGTGAGAGCGCGATTTGAGCGGCGGCAAGGATTTCGCGAGTGACCGTCTCTCTCAGGGGCTCCGTTGCAGGACTCGACCGGGCGATATTTTTGTGTGGGTTAAAATCAAGCGGCGAAGTTTTTGGTGCGGATGGATCAGTAGCTGCGACCGCATAGAAAGGAACGCTCTCTGCTGCAACAGTGACCTCGCCCGGAACGCGGTCGGGAAACCAGGCATTGGTTGTTGGCGGTGAGTTTTCGACGAGACGCAGCTTGGGCGGGTTTTGTGTTTTCGTTTCTTTGGCGTTGCCGCTACCGGCTTGCTGATCGCTGCGCTCATGCATATCGCTTCGGCGTTGGAAATCGCCCGGGGTCTGCATTTCTGCGGATTGCTGTCCATCCGAAGGTTTCAGTTCTCCATCCTGAGCATCAGAAGATCCAGATGGTGTCTGCTTCCTCCATTCCTCTGCGTCGGCACGATTTGTGCTGTCGCTACTCGTTGCAATCAGCGAAGCGAGTGCAGCAGCCTCTTTATCGCCGGAATCAGCCGATGTACCAGAGTAAATGATTTGCGCAGTCCGCTTCTCGGGCTTGCAGGCGCAATAGATGCCATCAAAAATCCACATGCTGATGGTGCCTGAAGCCCCGCTAGTCAGCGGCTTATCGCACGTATCGCATATTGTCTTGTCCGTTTTCTTCTGCGCGACCTGGTCGGTTTCAGTCGCGATTTCGGATTGGCTTTGGTCCAAGGAAAGATCCCCGCCACGAGGTTGCTATTATCTTTCTTCCCAAATTCCATCAATTAATGGCGTCCGAGGACCGCGTCCTCCGGAAAATGTTCTAAAACGTTTCCGCGGACGAAGAGTCGCGAACGTTACTTCGACTTTTTCGTTTTCTTAGAAGCAGATGTCGTCTTTGAACCAGCAGGTTTCTTCGTCGATGCTTTCTTCGGAGTCGATTTGCGATTCGCAACCTTTTTGCCGTTGGTTTCGACCTTCTCATCCGGCTTTGTCAATAATTTGGTCAGCAATTTTTCTTTCTGAACCAACGAGAAATTAGCGAGCCCTACTCTATTTGGCAGCGTGCGAAGTTTCCCGCCGGTCGATTTATAGCCACCGGCCTCGCGTTGACCAAAATCGCTCGCCTTCACTTCCAGAATATCTATTGGTTCTTTGCAGTAGATCGAGAAGTGACAAGCCGCTTCCAGTGCGACTCTACACAGTTCATGTCCATCATCAATCAATTCATAAAGCGCGTATAGCGTGCCTTGTGAATAGTCAGAACCCGCACCCTTGGCTGCGTAACTGTCATACTCGTGCACGCTCAAATTGTTTGAGATGCCAAAAATACTGGTCGGAGTAACAAGCAGGAAAACGTTGTAGATGCCGGCATAGGTTTCTTTTCCAGTGTCGACCAGTGTGTACGTTTTTTTCATCTCGTTGTACATTTCGAGGAAGAATTGAAACACTTGCGCCCGATTTTTGAAATCGGACTCCATCATTTTGTGATTGTGCTCATAAAGATGTTCGATAATATTGTCGAGAAGAGTGTATCCACTGGTTGCAAGGTAGGCATTTTTCAGTTTGATAATCTTTGAGGCATTGACCAGGTCCGTCGTATACTCGCTGCCGAACGTCGTAATGCGGTCGGCCCCCATGAATATCCTGCCGTTCTTCTTGACTGCAACTAGGATTGTCATCCTATTCCCCCTGCGAAAGTTTCCATTTTGCTATCCAGTTGATGCGTTCCCGGTGGGCGCGTATTTAAATCTCTCTACTAGTGGAACAACATATTGACGCTGTCGTCCGCTTAGAATATGGTACGCCCAGTACAGGTTAAATTGGCTTTCTTGATGACTTGTGTAAATGCCTTTGACAAAAAAATATCGCCTTTGAGAACGATGCCGCTGATATTGGCTCTGACTCTGGGTCTTGGTGGACTCGCCAATCCAGCGTCCGCTCAACAAATCCCATACACTCCGCAGTATCAGCAGGTTCAGAATCAAGGCGCGCCCGGAATTCAGGGCAACATGCCGGTTGGCTACAATCAGCAAGGCGCTCCGCAGCAGCCTCAGGGAAATTTTTATCCCCCGGCGCAAAACAATGGTGGGCAGATTCAGCCGGACAAGGGCAAGTCCGCGGCGATTGCTCAGTGGTTTCAAAACTACGATGACATTCGCAGAAAATCTCAAATGAATCCGACCGAGAAAGCAAAAGCTGATGCGCTGATGTCTAAAGCGTTTTCGATGTTCATTCCAGGAAACGATAAAATTGCAGCACAGAAACTTTTGACGAATCTGGTCGCTCGCTACAATCAAGCGACCGAAGATATGAAGCGGCTTCCGCTTTATCCCGAGACAGAAAAATTGCATCGCGGCTATTATCAATATTTTGCAAACGCTAAACAACTGTTCGGCGATTATCTAACCGTGCAGCAGAACCCGTTGTCCACCGATAGCAATGGCACTCCGGTTGCTGGTTCGCTGATGACGCGTAAGAATAATTTGGAATCTTTGGACCAAACCAATAAGGCTCTCGATGGGCAGTTGCGCGCGCAGTTCAACATTCCTGCTTATCGCTATCAGTAGATTTGATTAATCAGCGAATTCGAACCTGTGCTTTTGTCTGGTATCGTATTTAGTGCGAGCGTTTTGAAAACTTAAAGCGGGATGTCGACTTTCTTCTCGTAGAGTTTGGACAACGTGTTGATGTCGCGCTTTGAGATACGTGAGTTCTCGTCGGTTACGGTGTACATCATGTCGCTCTTCTCTGTGCTGTGTCCAAGCAAGCCGAGCGCGTGTCCGAGTTCATGCGTGACTATGTTTTTCAATAACATGATACGAAAGTCCGGCGTCTTTGCGTCGATGAGATCAATATTTACTTCGATGATTTGAGCGGGCACCGTGTACTTCGGACCCAGTCGTGGAATGTACACTGGAAGCGGAATCGAGCCGAAGTCGATGGTCGACAATTTGCCGCCTTGATTCTTTTGCCACTTAGTCACAGTGTGTGCACCAAGCGCGCAATTCTCGCCGTCGGTCGACATGCCAAGCCGGCTCCAGGTGACTTTGATTCGTGCTTGCGCAGGATTACTGACTTGAACAAAACGCACTTTTCCATTTGTGCGATGCTCCCAGGACTCGAAACCCTCGACACACGCGCGTGTATAACTGCGCACATTGTATGGTGTGATGTAAACCGGAATCGGCATCGCCTTGAATCGCAGAACTTGTTGTTTGGTGGCCGAGAGAATGTTCGGCAGGTAATCATCTTCGGCAACCGGCTCCATTGGCTCGACGCGGAAGAAGTTGGGCATCCGCGTGTTGGCCGGCGGGAGCGTTCTTGTCAGTTCCATAATGCGTTTTCTAATCGGACTGTTATCCGCTGGCGACGCTGGAGTTTTTCCTGGTGGTTCATCAGGTGTGTTTTTTGCATTGATGGCATCAACTTTTTTTCGAACGCTGTTGATCCGTTCGATTACAGTTCCGGTTTGTATTTCGCCGAAGACTTTGAGTTCCAATCCAGCCAGACGTTTGCTAAACGGATCGGTTCGAATGGCGACAAGACCCGCTTCGTTTTCCAGGTCGTCGAGGATACTGTCGAGAGAAGCTTCTTTTGCGGTGGTCTGAGCAACTGCAACGGTCGACGAATCAGGTGTGGTCGGCGAATTTAGACCACAAAAAACAGCGGCACCAAATATGATGCGCACCACTGTCCGATATCTCGAGTTTATTACCAAAGTTTCTGCACTAAACCAGATCGATTTAAGACCAATGGTCCCGGCCAAGCTAAAAAAGTTAGAGAGGTGCGGACTAATGCCATTCTAAACCGGACACGGCTATCAGACTACTTTTAATTTTGCGGCGCGATCAATCTACTTTCAGCTCTGCGATGACCTTGTCGAGAAATTCGATCAATTTAAATCTGACGTGATCGTAAACCCTGATCAATTCGCGTGACTCGCAGAAAAACTCGGCACCCGTGCGTTCGTCGAAGCTGAGGCTGAAGAGCGCGTCTGTCGGGGCATCGATTTCGTCGAGTTGCAGCTCGATTTGTTGGATGCCGATGTTGCAAAAAATTTGGCGTTGAGCCAGTTCTGGTTCCACGATGGATACTAACCTTCCGTTTGGGTCGATACGTCCCCAGACGCCATCGAGGAAGCGGTAACTCGGAACTTCAAGGACAGGGCGTTTTCTAGATTCGGAAATCCAGGCCAGAAAAATGTTGAGCCCTATATGCTGCTCGGAGAGCGCTTCGAGGTCATCTTGACGATAGCCCAAAAGTTCGCGGTTGACCCAAACCAACCGTTCTTCAGGAACGATTTCGCGGAGGCACCGCAGCACCAACAACAGCGCGTCAGAGAGCTTCATCTCTCTGTCGACGATCTGATGCCTTATGCTTTCAAGCTTATGTAATAGAAGCATGGAACACCTGCACAACTCTTTCCACTATAGCCAAGACGGATTGTTTTATGCGTTAAATCGCTTGGCTGGCGTTCGATTTAATCAAACCTACTATTCTTGGTGGAGGCAATGGCTTGGTGCCAGCGGCGTTCCAGGCAATTTTCGCTTTCGTGCAGTGCCACCAGAAGCACTACCAGAGTGGTGTCGAAAATGGGGTTACTTTATTTCCGGTAGCATATTGTGACGAAATGAATGCCTCAGGAGGTAGTCAGACTGCGGAATTTTGGAGTACCAAATGACTTTGACGGATCGCTTTTGTATATATGAATATAGGTTTTCCAATTTACAAATCTTATGATAGGGTAAGTGTAGGCAAAAGGCAGTATTGGCCCGACTGATCAGTGCTATTAACGGAACATGGAAATGACACTGCCGTCACGACTTCAGGAACTAGCTGAAAACCGCTACAGTCAACAGGAGTTTTTGAGCACCCTGTTCGAGTTGGCTTTGGAAGAACAGTGGTTTGATCTTCAGCACATGATCCAGCACGACATGGCAAAGGCGATTCTGGCTGACTACTCTTTTGAGCAGGGCAAAGATTATCTGAACCAGGAAATTTTCTTCAATTGCTGGGAAGAGGTGATTGAAATCGGTTGGAATAAATTTTGCGGGCACACTGGCTTGTCGCGCGATCAGGTCAACTCGCATTTGCGTCAGTTGCGGGAAGCGATTTAGAGCAGCACTGCGATTCAGGTCGCGGTGAATTCAGGTCGCTGTGAATCTAGATGATTGTGAAACGCGAGCGCCTGTGGAGCTCGTCGCTTCTATGAATCTCGTGCGTTGAACTTTATTGTTCCATTTCCGTCATTGGTGGCTGACCGGGCCGTCCTTTCAGCTCGGAGTACCGAACGACGCATGCCATGCCGCCTGGGAATCTGCCCTTGTGCGTTGATTGGTGAGCGCTTTCTGATGCGAACGACCAAACGCCTGGATTATCGGCAGTGATATCAACGTCGACACGATCGGATGGAAATAAACAAATAGTGTCGCGGTAAACGTGCGGCTCCAGGCGGTCGCCTCCGTTTTGCGAGACGATTTCCAATTTGTGTCCGCTCAGTTGAATTGGAACCGATTCTTGTCCGGCGTTGATCAAACGCATCCGAACACGTTGTCCCTTGCGCAGCTCGATCGGCGCAATGCCTGGTGCTGGCCTGCCGTTGATCAGATAATCCGTTTCAACATCCGGTGGCGTGCTGCCGGTGGTCCACGCCGTCGCCGTGTAATTATGACCGCCGCTTTTGGTTTGAACGTCTTCGGAACTGACTGTAGTGGAGCGTCCCGGAGTTGCGCCGGCTCTCGTTGCCGTCACTCTATGAGTGGTCGCACCGCCGGCAGTGCCGCCGCTACCGCCCGGTGTTTTGCGAAGTTCGGAGAAAATCAGAGTGATGTCTTGATCGTATGGTCGCGAGCGCACTTTCGGATTCACCACGATTGCACCGAACATGCCCAGCTGTTTTTGATTCGGATGAACTAACTGCGGGTGATACCAGAACGTGCCCGCTTGCTTGGCAATGAATTGATAAACAAACGTTTCGTTAGGCGCGACAAGACCGCCACCGGTTCTCGGAATCCCGCCTACGGTGTGCGGAGTAATCAGACCGTGAAACTGCAAACTCGTGGGAGTCTTCATCTGATTGTGCAAAACGATTTTAACGAAATCACCTTCGGTCACTGTAATTGGCGGACCGGGAATTTTTCCGTTGTAGGTCAGGCATCTGACCGTCGAGCCTTTGTATGTTTCCCAATCGCTTTCGCGGGCAAACAAGTGGAACTCTTTTGCATTCTGGCGATTCGAAATCTTCTTGCCGAGTGCGTCTAGCTCGTCCATCGCATCATCAATGGTCGAATTGATATCTCCCATCTCTTTTCGCATGTCGCGCATTTCTTCTTTTTCTTTGACTTGCTCTTCGGCCAAGTCCCCGTCGATCAGCTCCGCAAATGCGGGTTGCGCAGCTGCTGAAAATGAAACCGCAACTAACGAAGCCAGAAAAAATGCGCATTTATTTTTCAGATCACGATTCATTATGTATACCGTCCGTTTGTCGGTCACCTTGACTGACCACGATCTCCGAGCAAATAGATGGCGACTGCCGCCAACCATCAGCAATCGTTAATCGCGAGCTTTCTTGGGAAGTTTCACCATCGCTGTAGAGCACTTTGCGTGGGTGATTGTGCGAATGGCGGCGCTGCCGACTAACGCATGTTCTAAGAATTTCTTTCCGCCACCGCCGGTTACGATCAACTGGGCATTGGCGTGTTCGGCGTAGCGAATCAATTCCCAGGCGGCTTCACCCTGGACCTGACGCGGCTCCGCGTTCATGACGCCCAGCTCCTGGAGCACCTTGAGCGCTTCAGCGATGAACCCTTCGCCTTCCATTTCCATATTCTTTTCGAGGTTAACGGACATCTCCGGCGGTGAGAACATTGCTACCAGGGGCGGTACTGCCACTGCATGTAATACCGTGACTTTTACGTTTCGTTCGGCCAATTGCAGTTGTGTAGTGACTGTTCTTATCGCGTGCAAAGATTCTTCAGTGCCGTCGATACCAAACACAACATGTGTGAGCTTGTCGTGTCCACGATGGTCACGAAGAACTAGTATCGTGCCTGGTGTCAGTTTTACAACAGAGCTTGATGTTGAACCCAGAAAAAACTTTTCGATATTCGAGTGCTGACCGGGTGCCACCACGGTGATGTCATAAGCATGATCCTTGGCAATTGTGGCGATGATGTGCTCAGGCGGACCGGAGGCAATCTCTGTGGTCACGGTCGCGCCAGCCGCTTCCAGCCGCTCTTTCAGCGGAGTCAGAATCGAGTCGGCCTTCTTATCGACCTGGTGCGTCCAGTCGTCGGGAAAATCTCCCATCGAAGAGACGAGACGTTCGTAGGAAGGAAGCAGTTCTTTGACGAACAACAACTTTACTTCGCTGCCCTCCAATGGGAGGATCCAACTGACATGTTCTGCCAGATCTTCGTGGGGATGCGCAATGTCAACAGGTAGTAAAACTTTCATCTTCTTATTGGTTTCGCTGAGAATTGGTAAGCATTGTGACTAACTCGACTTTTTCGAGTCGAGCCTATTTTAGCGCGTTGGCGCATCCGATTCTCTTGCGTTTTGTCAAAGTTGATAAATGAACTGGAGATCGAACCTGAAATCGGCGACGATAGAGGCGTTCAATATTTTTTGAGGTCTACAGAATCTGTGTTTGAGCCTTTTCTCATCGAGTGGAAATTTGCTCGTGGTTTGAGTCTCGACCTTCTGTCAACGCTCTCGCGAGACGACCTGGAATATTCGCCAGGTTTCGGCATGGGTCCGTTTTGGAAACAATTTCGCCACATCAGTCGGGTTCAAGAAGATTATGTTGCCGCGGTATTGAACGGCTCTGTCAGTTTCGGGATTCAGAATAAATCGACCACTTACAACAAGAAGAAGCAGAACGGCGACGACCTGCGAACGCACTTATATACGGTTGACGAAGAGATGCTAAGAGTTCTTTCGCAAGCCGATCCGGAATCAAGGATTGATTGGTTCGGCGAGAAGGTGCGCGCCGTCGAGCACATGTGGCGTCTGGTCGGTCATGAAACTTTTCACCACGGACAGTGGGTGATGTATATGCGCGGATTGGAACGGAAGTTTCCGCCGAGCTGGTCGGCGTGGGGATTTTAGCAGGCGCCTGCGGGCGGCGCGTCTAAGCTTCGAGTCCGACTTATAGCGGGCTTGGATGGTCGTAAAGTGGACCGCGCGCGACTAAACAAGATTTTTGTCAGATCAACGAAAACACTGTTGTCAGAATAACCAAACTCTGTTGCCAGAAACCGCTTCGACAAACAGGCGCGGGAGTTTGTCCGAGCCCATCTTTCAGCGCGATTACGTGTGGAACGCTTTGGGAAGCAGATTTCGCTTTGTCAGATCTGCAAATCTGCGTCAGATGAACCTTGTCAGATGGTTCGCAAACTAAACGATTTGTGTGCCTCGGTGCGCTAAAATAAGCTTCTTCGGTGAGCGCATCTTGCACGCATGAATGCGACGCGGCGTTTTCCATCTGTTGGGTCAGATTTTCGGATCGTTTTTCTGACCAAGCAACTGGTTCCATTTTTGGAACCTCGCTCATCCACGAAAGATTTTGAACCAGGAGGCTGCCGAGTGATCGACCGATACACAAGACCCGAAATGGGCGCAATTTGGACAGACGAAGCCAAATTTCAAACATGGCTAGATGTCGAGATTGCCGTCGTAGAGGCGCAAGTCGAGCTGGGCACCATTCCGAAAGAAGCGCTGGTCGAGATCAAAAAGAAAGCGAAGTTTGACGTCAGACGCATCTCCGAAATCGAATTGGAAGTGAAGCATGACGTGATTGCGTTTCTGACCAATGTCAATGAAAACGTCGGCGACGCCGGTCGCTACATTCACCGCGGCATGACTAGTTCTGACGTGATCGATACCGCGTTGGCGTTGACTTTGCTCCAGGCTGCAAAACTTTTGACAGTCGATTTGCAAAGATTGCACGATGCAATTCTTTTGCAGGTTCAAAAACACAAAAGGACGATTACGATTGGTCGTTCGCATGGTATTCATGGCGAACCAACCACGTTTGGATTTAAACTGGCCGTCTGGCTGGAGGAAGTACGACGCCACCAAATACGGTTGCAACAAGCAATCGAGATGATTTCGGTTGGACAATTCAGTGGAGCGGTCGGAACGTTTTCGAACATCACTCCCGATGTTGAAGAAGCCACCTGTAAACTGCTTGGTTTGACGGCGGCACCGATTTCTACTCAGATCATTCAACGCGATCGCCACGCCCAATTTGTTTTCACGCTTGCCTTAATCGGCAGCAGTCTCGACAAATTCGCCACTGAAATTCGGCATCTTCAGCGCACTGATGTGCTAGAAGCTGAGGAACCTTTCACTGCTGGACAAAAGGGCAGCTCTGCCATGCCGCACAAACGCAACCCGGTTGCATCCGAAAACATTTCTGGTCTGGCTCGCGTGCTGCGCGGTAACGCCATGGCGGCTCTCGAGAATATTCCGTTGTGGCATGAACGCGACATCAGTCACTCGTCCGTCGAGCGGATTATTCTTCCCGATTCAACAATTCTTCTCGACTATATGCTCAATCGTTTTGCCGGGGTGATCGAAAATCTGGTTGTCTATCCCGATAACATGCGGCGCAACATGGACGTCTTCGGCGGTGTAATTTATTCGCAAGCCGTGATGCTAAAACTGGTTGAGAAAGGTTTGCAGCGCGAAGAAGCGTATCAAATCGTTCAATCGAATGCGATGGCGGCCTGGAACAAAAATGATGGTTCCAGTTTTCACAAAAATCTGTTGGCTGACGAGCGAGTCACCAAGCTGGTTACGAACGATGAAATCGAAGCCTGTTTCTCTCCGGAAACCTATCTCAAAAATATTGATGCTGTCTTCACAAGGTTGGGTGTATAACGATGCCGATCAATCCAGATAACAAAATAGCCGGTGTTTTAATTCCTGCATTCGCCCTGCGTCGAGATGACGACCTCGGCATCGGCGACACGCTGGCGATGAAGGATGCCGTCGATTTTTGCGCGAGAAACAACATCACTGTTTTGCAAACACTGCCCATTAACGAAACCAGTGGTGACAATAGTCCTTATAATGCGATCAGTGCAACGTCACTCGAACCCAGCCTTCTTGCCATGGTGCCGGATGTGGTGCCTGGATTGAAACAGGAACACCTGCTGGAAGAAGTCGAGAAAGCCGGTGTCGATGCCGCCAGCAATCGCATCGACTACGACGCTGTTCGAGCGTTGAAATTGAAACTGTTGTTTGTCGCCTTCCGCAATTTCGAAGAAGTTGGTGCGGTAACGCAACGGCAAGAATTCGAGAAATTTAAAGAGCACCACGCAGAGTGGCTCTCTCCTTATTCATTGTTCCGCACGATCATGGCCGAGCACAATGGCAATCCTTGTTGGACTCAATGGGACAAAGAGCTGCAAACCGTTGCCGGCGCTGAGAAGTGGCTGACAAAACAGGCGGACAAAGCGCGACTGGAAGAAGCTCGTTCATATTGGCAATATGTCCAATGGGTTGCTTATCTGCAATGGGACGCCGTCAAAAAACACGCCGCCTCTAAAGGTGTTCGTTTGATGGGTGATATCCCATTTGGTGTCAGTCGCTACAGCGCCGATGTCTGGAGCAATCAGAATTTATTCGATCTGGAATGGGCCGGCGGGGCGCCACCGGAGCCAGTCTTCGCGGCAGATCCGTTCACTAAGAAGTGGGGACAAAACTGGGGCATTCCAATTTATGATTGGCAGACCAACGAGAAAGAAAATTTCAAATGGTGGAAGCAACGCGTTTTGCGCAACCTCGATCACTTCCATGATTACCGAATCGATCATGTGCTTGGATTTTTCCGCGTTTACGCGTTTCCCTGGATTCCTGAGCGTAACTGGGAATTCCTCGAGCTGACCGAGGAAGAAGCCGAAGAACTTACCGACGGAAAATTGCCGCAATTTCTTCCTCGCGATGACGAAACCGAAGAAAGCGCCGAGCAAAATAAAGAAGAAGGATCCAAGATTTTAAAAGTTCTTGGTGATACCGCCCATGATTGCAACATCGTGGCCGAGGATCTTGGCATTATTGTGCCGGAATATCTGAGACCGGCTCTCCATGAGCTCGGTATGGCTGGTTTTGCTATTCCGATATTCGAGCGCATCGAAGAAACTCGTGAGTTCAAGCCGATGGGTGAACATCATCCACTTTCATTAGCGACTTACGCGACGCACGATCACCAGCCGATCGCGGCTTATTATCAGGAGCTCGTCGACCGGTGGCACGGTGAAGATGGTGAAGAAGGTTGGAAGGAAGTTCAGCGCTTGATGCGCCTTTTGGATCTCGACGATGAAACCGCACCACTTGAGTTTACCGAAGATCTGCATGAGTCCTTCATCAAGGCATTGTTTGAAAGTCCATGCTGGCTTGCAGTTTTCATGATCACGGATTTGCTCGCCACGACCCAGCGCTTTAATCAACCTGGTCTTTCCGGCGAAGCTTGCTGGACCGAAAGACTTGCCATGAAGTTGAGTGATTTTGAAGCCGATCCGGTTTTTGGCGTGCGAGTCCGACGCTACAAAGACGCCATTCTCGATACCAAGCGCCTGTCGAGTGCGCCTGTGTTTTCGGGTAGTTAACTCGGATAATTTTAAGCCCCGTTTAACTATTTCACCTGGTCAAACAACACCAGTCTCAAAAGTTTTGTTATAGTGCTCTATTAGTTGTAGAGCGATCGTACGAATCGACCTGAGGGTATTACCAGCGCATGCTACCGGCATTCTTGATCCGCGCAGCAGTTGATTATGTTAGGCACAGCGATGGGCTGAAGGATTCCAATCCTTACTCTCGCTGCGAGGAGGCACTCAATGTCTCCAATTCTTTGTGGCTCGAAAAAATCGGGCGTGTAGACAAATCGCTTCTAGAAGTCGCCGCGGTGACCGCATATTGGGAAGAATTTTTCCACGCCGAAGATGCGCTTCATGACGAACGCGAATGGCGAGAAGGGCTGGCAAAGCGCTCATCAAACTATGATTCGTTTGAGGAATGGCAGGAGTGGTTTAAGAAAAGCTACGCTCAGGTCTATCAAGACAACAATATCTGGACCAGCGTGTTAATGACTTCGTGGGCTCACACTCACCAGTATCAATTGATGTACAACGACAGAGAATGGGACTTTAGGCCATCGAAGTCATACTTGCCGACATCGCAAACCTGGCGCATGGAGCGGCACATATCGACTGTGCAACAGGTTCTTGCCGATTGTTGGCGTGACGAACTGCGCAATTACGCCGAGACCGGCTTCAAGATCGAAGAAGAATCGATTCACTATCTCGGGCGCATCGAGTGCCTCGGCTTCGATACGCATCGCCATATTTTGCACTGGCCGGTTCACGCAGACCAGGAGCCGGAGCCGATTGACGTTGGTGAAATGGTGGCTGATATTGTGGTGCCTGTTGGTGACAACTGGTATCGACATCCGGACAACATCATCTTCGCGCACGATCACGTCGACGTTACCGCGCTGATCAATCGCGCAAAATATATTCTGGGAAGCAAACGCAGAGTGCTCGAATTGCGCTGCCACAGCGGACATCAGAGTGCCAGGCAACAGGCGACTGCTGAAGGTTGGATGGTAAACGAAGAAGAAGCCGAAGTGGATCTGGGTGCGCCTCTGGCAGTCAGCGGCGGCGTTCCGGCGATCGAGTAGAACGCAGCCGACCTCAGCTAAACTGCTGGTCGACTAAACCGAATGATTCCTGGTCAACTAAAAATCGAATGGTTTCCTGTCGACTGAACCCAACGATTCCTGTCGACTGAAATCCAACGACTCCGGTTCACCTAAAAACCGAAAGTTGTCTTGCTCCGATTGATTGGTCAACTGTCGGTTTGTAAACCGGTTTGCTTCCAGTGCCTGATAATATCTGCCCAGGGTCTTGGAAAATCATCGGGCGTGCTTCTTTTCTTTTCGATCGAAACGATCACATGCTCGGTTTCGGCGACCTGAATTTTCGGCACGATAATCTTCGGTCTTCTCCCGCCCAATGGGTTCCAGCAGTCTTTGATGTCGTCGACTTCCTTTTCGACCTGGCTGCGCGACTTCTGGCAAAGCAGGCGGCCGCCGACGTTGAGGCATGGCATGGCCAGTTCGATAATGATGCCGAGGTGTCCGACCGCTCGCGACGTAACGAAGTCGAAGGTGCCTCTTTTGCGGCTTCTTGCCAGTTCTTCGGCGCGTCCGGTTATCACTTTGACCCGCTCAGAGAGCGCCAGTTCTTCGATCACTTCCTGCAAGAACTTGGTTTTCTTGCCGACGGAGTCGATCAAGGTGACTTTCAGATCGGGGACGGCGATTGCGATAATGAGCCCGGGCAGCCCGGCTCCGCTGCCGATATCCAACAATCGTTTTGCCTTGACGCCTGGTGTGTCTGGCTTTGGCTCAATATCCATCGCCTCGACCAGTGCCAAACAGTCCAGGATGTGCCGTTTTACGACGACTTCAGGGTCGGCGTTCGAGACCAGGTTGACCTTTTCGTTGTATTTATAAAGCGCTTCCAGGTAAGACCGAAAACCCGTCAGCGTTTCAGCCGATAGGCTCATCGAACATCGCTCTGTTTCGGACTTAAGAAAGTCGATTGCCGCCGTGTAGTCCAAGAATCTTTCCTTTCGAAGTGCTGCCAATAATCTCTCTATTTTGCCTATTTATTATTTTCCTTTTCAAAAGATGTTAAGGTCTTCGGAAAATTGGCAATAAGGTTAGTGATGAGGAAGATAAGGTCTCCTTGTCGCTTAGCAACAGAAGAATCGAACTACCCACCGATGAGTCCACGCGCTTTTCAGACAATTATCGTTGCCTCAATGGGCTCGAAAGATCGACTTGAGCTCGAGAGCAAGGTCCTTGCTGCTGCGCTGAAGCAGAGCCACGCGCGCGGAGATTCGTCCGGAGTAAGTCTGGCACATAAACAGATATTTTTGCTGTTGCGGCAACAACAAACGGCTGAGAAGAAAGATTCCGGTGAGCAAACGCCGGTTGTTCGACCAGAGCGCGAACCGGAAGTCGAGGTGCCGGCGGAAGTAGCCGCGGCGTCGAATGACGAGTCTGGCAAAAAACGCAAGCGCGTGATGCCGGATATCGTCTGGACTGAGGAAGAGAGCCCCGCCGGTGCCAAAGCTGAAGGTCGCTCGGACGAAGATGCCGATCGCGAAGTGGCTGTTGCTGAGACTAATGGCGAGGTTGTGACTGGCTCTGTTGAAGAAACCATTACAGATGCCAGTGAAGAAACCGGCCGACCAGCTCCTTCAGAGGAGCGCTCCATAATTGATTTTTCGACCAGCTCGGAAGATTCAGAAGCTGACGAAGAAAGACCGGTGGCGAAGAATGCGGATTTCGAAGGCGTTCAGCCGAATTTCAACGCGTATGGAATCCTTGATGTAGAGCAGATTGCCAGCTTCGAGGAGATTCATCGCTCGTTCTTATTTCTGGTTCGCCGCATTTTACTCTCGCTCAAAAAAGCGAAACGCAAACAGCGAAAACCGTTGCTGGAAGAGCTTCAGAACCTCTGGATCGCCCACGACATTTTGAGTGATCCGGTCACTCGCACCGATTTCGATTTCCGTGTGCTGGGACTGAGAGGGGCTCCTGATGTCTTAATTCATAGTGCGCCGGAAGACAAATCACATTCAATTTCATCGCGCACGCCATTGCGAATTGGTGAGCTGATGCAATGCGCCGGGCTGCTGGAGCCGACCGAGCTTGAGATCGCCGCCGATATGCACAAGGCAATGCCTGAGATGTTGTTTGGTGCCTTTCTTGTCAAACAAGGCTTCATATCTGAAGAAGACCTTGGTCAGGTGCTAACCGGGCAGCGCTTGTTGAAAAACGGCAACATGACCGTCGGTCATTATCAGATTTGTATGAAGAGCTGGCGCGAACAACGTGTTTCGATCGAGGAATCGGCGGTGTCGGAAGGATTCGTCACCCCGCAGGAAATGGAGCGCGTGATTGTCAGTGGCCAGCGCGAAACCGTACAAGGCGTCTCTGCTTACCAGAGCGGTTCGACGACGTTAAGGTCGACGGCACCACAGTTCAATGCAGAGGAAGCGGCCAAGCGCAAATTCAGTGCCGGACACGCGGTTCCATTGTGGAAGGATCAACTCGATTGGTCCGAGCCGGAAGCGATCGAACATTACGTCGATGATGAGCCCGATTACGAACATCGCAAACAGGTTGAGAGTTCGCTGGATATCGAAGGCATAACCGATGCTGTCACCAACAAGGACGGAAAGAAATCGCTGCGCAGGCTGATGGAGGGCATTCATTCATCAGGAGAGCCGGCCGCTTCCGAGGATTTGTCGGTTAGCAGGTCGCTAAAAAATGTTTTTGGTCAGTCGTCGGATTCCGGGCCGCAGGCTCCGATTCGCGCCGATCGGTTGGCAGCTGGAACTGCCGATAGACCGCAGGAACAGTCAGTTGCGGCGGATGCCTTGGCAGCAGAGCAGGAACTAAAAACTGCGCAAGCTGCAGGCTCGACGTCTGGTCATGACGCTTTTACGGCGCCGGAAGCAAGCAGGCTTGAAGAGGGGCACGCTGGCGAGTCCGGCGTCGATCAAGGTGATACCGGCGGCTACGAAGTCCAGCATCAACCGGCTGAGACTGCTGGATACGAAACGGTTCATCAACAAGCTGAAACCGGTGGGTATGAACTGATGCACCATCAAGCTGAAACCGGTGGGCATCAATCAGCTCACCAACCAGAAGGCTATCATGATGCTGCTCACCGGCAGGGTGACACCGCCGGTTTTGACGCGACTGACAATCAAGATCGCGCCACCGCAAGTGGTGGCATGTTCGGTGAAGGCAATACCGGTTATGGAGCACAGGAACCTGCTGATCAATCCCATATCGGCAGCGAGTCGCGTCCAACCGCTGAAGTGCCGCTGCCGAAAATAGTAATGGAAGAACGCCATCACCCGCCTGTCGAGCAGGATGATCAAAACGTTTTTGGTGAGGTGAATTACGATGACGAAGATGACGCCGAAGATGATTTAGAGCCTTATGATGTCGATCCGGAGGTTTACCAGACTCGATCTTTCGAGGCCGCTGCTCCTGCCGCGGAGCCGATCGTCGAACACTATGCGATGACACCATCCTCGGTGACTGAGACCGCTGCTATCGAAACGTCGGAAAGCGAGTCAAGCATGGACGACTTGCTCGACTTCAGGACTTCGTCGGACATTGAGCCGCCATCGGAAATCAGAAAGGTATTAGACGAAGCGTTCCATGGCGTTCGAACTTCGGAACCGGAAATAATCACCATTCATAAAGAGGAGGTTGAGACTCCTGCATTGCCTATCGAATCTCAATTCGAGGCGCTTCCGGAAGAACGTTCTGACATCGAAAGTGGAGTGTTTCTCCAACTTGATTCTCACGATTCATTCGATAACGAAAATGAATCTGCTACTGACAAGGACACTGTTCAGCAAACCAAGTCGTTCCCGGTCAACGGTGGCGGTCAGGGGAGTGGTGCGGAAATCAGCTTGTCCTCGAGCATTCTAGAATCGCTAGGCGAAGACGATGAATCTGATGAATCCACTAGCGAGACAGCCGCGATTGTAGCTGCGCCTGGCACCGAAGCCGTCGGCAACGAGAAAAGTAATGCCACCAGTGACGGGCTTGCCGTTGATGCTGACCCTATAAGTAGTGTCACCCAAGATCCGAATCCCGGCGATCGCAGAGATTCAGACAACGTCGCAACAATTGACGATGATACTGTGAGTGGGGCATCACAAGAAGTTCCAAACTCCTCAGAAGAAACGCAGAATCCACCTGTCCAGGCACCATTGCAAGCACCAGTTCAAGCAGAGACTAGCGACAACGCAGTTGCTGAAAAATCGACGGACAAACCGACCGGCGAAATGGACACGGTAAAACTCACCGACGTAAGCGGCTCGTTCCCGGGTATCGCCCCTTTGGAGGAAGCACCAGGTGCGCGATTAAAATCAGGTGAATGGCAAATCGTTTACAAACTGGAAGGATCTATTGCCGACGCGTTTCTCCTGGACGATTCTGAATCTGAAATGCCGAAGATGCGTCCGCGCCTGACGGAGATTGATTCAATCATTCCTTCGTCGATCAGAGAGCTTGCTAAGGCTGATACTACCAGTAGTGACTCTGAAAAAGACGCCGATGAACACGGCGGCAGTTCCGACCAAAACGCATCTGACAAACCCGTTATCAAGCCCGTTTCTAACAACTATTCGCGACATGAAAAATCTAAAGGCGATAAGAAAGACAAAGGCGACAAGAGCGATAAGGGCAAAGGCAAGAAAGACTAGGGTTTAATACGCGCAAAAAATTGCTTCGCATCTCGCGCGTTTTTTTCTTAGATGCTCTTGATCTGCGCTCCCAGCGCGTAGGCTTTGCTCGTCAATTGTTTTGAACGTCTTGAGAGCGTTTGTGATGCAGTCTAAATACGCGCAGAATGATTGAGAGCTGATCGCAAATAATTCTGACAACTTTTTGGTCACCAGGCTGATATGCACTATTAGTGGGCGGAACGACCACGAGCAGACCGAGCCGGCCGCCCTGCACATCAATAGGTTGGGTAATTGAGTTTGATGGATAATAAAGTTGCTTTGCCAGTTTCGACTTCAATGGTGGCAGCCCGAGCTGCAAACTCAATGTGCTGACATAGGTCGTGAGCGCAGCTTCCGAAACGTGCTTGGCGCAGTCCGTGAACACTGACGAATGAGAGCCTTCGTTGACGATCAATGCGCAGGCTTCGTAATCGAGAATCGACGATAGCAGTTCGAAAAGTTTTCCGGCAAGGATATTTAAATCGGCGGTTTCTTCGCTGAGCTTTCTGACTTCATCAACAATGGTTGCTTCGAACAACAAGCGTTCCAGCAGCTGATTGAGCCGCGCGTTAATTTCTTGTGGCGTTGGAGACAGCGAAGGCTCGCCGACCAGTCTAAGTTTCGGTTCGCTCTTTGTGGTGTCGAGCAGCTCTCTGACAGCCTTCAAGAGACTCGGATAGCCCGGCTCTTTCGGAATAAATCGATCGGCTCCGGACTTCATGCCCCAGAAACGATCGACTGAGCCGTCGAGTTTTGTCAGAAGAATTACCGGAATCGATGATAATTCCGGATCGCTTTTAACCAGTCGGCACAGCTGATAGCCGTTGATTCCCGCCATGACGACGTCGGAAATAATTAAGTCAGGCAGCTCGTTGTACGCGCGAACAAGCCCTTCAGAAGCGCTTTTCGATGAGAGAATCGTATAGCCGGATGACTCCAGCATACTGCGCAGTGTTATTAACTGCGTAGGACTGTCTTCAACTAGTAATAGGCGTTTCGACATTTTTCTAGTCGTGCTTCACGACAATTTTTTTTCCACTACTTAGGATTCTTACACAGATTGAGGATAATGAAGCGAGGTTTCAAAGACCAATCTAGCCTTGCTTCCATCCTTCACTCAGAACAATGGCTTGTACTCTAACTCTCCCGGATTTTTCAGCTTTTCAAGTCCTTGACGTATGTGGAAAACCATAGCACTGGAAATTCCATTTGCTCTTGAAGAAACTTGTTTAAAATCCATATGTGAAACTGTAGGCGTGCAACGCAATTGCGTCAAGCCTTTAGCTGCGCTTGACTACCAGTTTTTAACCTTCGTCACCATGTGCGGTGAAGTCAAAATCGATGTCGCTAAATCTTCCATCTCTATCTGCGTGATATCACGGGTAGTGACCACTTTATAGCGTTGTCTATATTCGTTCTGGATGTCAGTGGTATCTGTTTTTATTGCAATCAAACTGCCCATTGCAAGCGCTTCCGGCAAGTCCGACTTACGTTTTAATACGTTGTCGAGATTGGCCTTGGCTGCGCGCCAATCGCCCATGTCGATATACTTTGCGGTGACAAAAAGTCCCGGCCATGGTGACTGCGGATCGACTATACCGGCGGCCCGCATGTTATCGAATGCTTCTGACTGACGTCCTTTGCTCATCAAAATTTGTCCAAGCGCGTACCGAGCAAGAAACTGATTCGGATCGTTTCGCAACGAAGCCGAGAGCGGTTGAATCGCTTCATCCCACTGGCCCAGCATCCAGTTACACAGACCAATTCCAGCGGTGGCCTGCCAGTGAATGAGAGTCTCTTTCTTCTCGGCCGTTTGAAAAACAAATAACGCCTTTTGATAGTCGCCCGCCAGGAAATACAGGGCACCAAGATCGCAAAGCGTGTTGAAGTCAGCGACAGAAGCGTCCACCGTTTTTTGAAGTTGCGCTGCTTTTGTCAAATTGCCGGCATGGAGATAGAAACTCATCGCTTCGCCTCCGGTCCAACCTTCTGGTATCGCATGTGGTGACGGCTTTGGATCAGCAGGACGGAGATGGCCTGAAACCGAATCAAGAAAAACGTTGTCCGAAGCCAGCTGTTGACTGTGGATAGTTCGTTTCAGTAGCGCCAATTCACGGTCTGCCAGGTTATTCATCGAGGGCTCGTCGAGCATGATATAGTGAAAATCTTTTTCGTCTCCGAAAACTTTTCTGAAATTCTCATCGATGTTTTGAGTCGAATTGTTCATGTCCTTCGAAAGCTTGCCTTCTATAAGCAAGTTGTCATCAGTATTTAGAACGATTTCCTCTAAGCTCTGGTTGATGCTCGAAGGCAGCTGCATCGCATTGCTATATAAGTCGAAAACATTATTCACGCCGATAGTTTGTAATTGCAAACCGACTGCAGTTGAGTCAAGACGTTTCTCAACGACTGCCAGCGAACTTTTCTCGCCAATGCAACCTGCCAGAATCAGTTCGCCAGCTCGCGGCGGATGCCAGATCGTAGTTTGGGGAAACACGTGCTGAAACGTCTGCACCAGGCAGCGCAGCTGCGCAGGTGTGAGAGAGTAGAGCGGCACCCACTGACAAAACATTCCAGTGCCCTTCAATCGCTTCTTCACGAGTTGATAAAACTCGACTGTGAAAAGATCGGAGGCCCCACTCAACCAGGGCTCGGCAGGCTGGGATACGATGAAGTCGAATTTCCGATTTCTAATGGATAAATAGTTACGTGCGTCTGCTATCACTGGCGTGAGTTTTTTCTGCAGTTCTGGCCAAGGCGCCTTTTCGTTGCCTCGAAAGCCTTTAGGAAACAGGTCGCGGGCGTCCCATACGGCTTTCTCTAACTCCACCGCAGTGAGATTGTGCACCCAGGGTGCAGGAAGTATCGCATTGCATGTGGTACCACTGCCGTAACCTATCACTAAACCGTCGAGTCCGTCCCCGGCGCACTGAAGAGTAGGAATTATTCCCAAAAGTTTTTGTGTCGGCAGATCGCTTTCCGGCGCCGGAAAAAATGGATCGGCTGGAACCGCGGCCTCGACTTTTCCATTGTTTCTCAGGTAGACCAAATTCGCAGACGGTTTCTTAACCACTGAAACGGTGCTGTTTGAGCCTTCTCTGTACATCAAAAGTTCAAGATTGGTGTGACCATCAATGTCCTTCGACGTAAGCGCGTTGAGCAAGCTGGGAACACTAAATTCTGCGATATCTTCGGCTGACAAGTTGGATAAGCCTGACGAAATTAGCAAAGCATCCCACTTTGGACGCGCGATAACCAAAATCGACGTAACGACCAGAACCAGAACACAACCGCCAGTTATGGTCATTGGAAATATTGACCTGGTCGCAGGACGATTCAGAGGACTCTTTTTACCTGATTGATCGCATAGCGCGCGAAACTCGTTCATCAGCGACTTCAACGAGAAGTGTTTGATTTGTTTTCCGAACGTTTTCACCAGGACTACTAAAGCGGCAAGTGCGTACAGAATTGACACGGATAGAGTGGTCACTTCCAGCCCGCTGGTAAATTTTTGTGCCACTACGGGCAGTAGCGAGAAGCTATACGCCGATGCGACTACGGAACCAAGCAGGCTGGCGCAATATAGCACTGCGGTCCTGTAAGGAAGCGCTCGCTCGCTAGCTGCTACTCGACCGCTCATTGCGGCGTTGCCTTCAGCCTTCAGCAGTAGTGGAAAAATCATTCCGATTAATGTTGAGGGCAAAAGCAACAGTGGAATAGCAACCACGAACATTGGCAGAGAGTCGCACCAGAACCCGGGTCCGATTAGTTCTAGTAAGAATTTTTTCGCGTGTAGAAAAACTTCAGGGACGTTATTAAACTGATGTAAAACGCACGCCATCACCAGCGAAGTAAGTGTGAGCGTGATAGCAGTGTGGGCAGCAATCTTGCTATTAAGTTGTTGGGTTTTGTTCCGGGAGATCAGCCAGGCACCCAGTGTGAGCCCTGCGATATAAACAGATAAAACGAGACTTAATGCATGCGTAGACGAACCGAATAAAAATACTAAAAAGCGAGTCCACACAATTTGCATTGTGAATGAAAGGGCGCTCGTGAATAAGGCAAGTGCTGCATTGAAATAGGCTGGTAATGTTGATTGAGTGCGCCTTCTCGGTGAAGTTTTGACATGCGATTCATTCGTTGCGGGCTGGGTTTGCGGCGACGCGTGAGGGGTTTCCGGCGAGCTGTGGTGGGATTCTTGCTTAGGACCACCATAGCTTCTGCTAACGTTTCCACTATCAGGATATTCGAGTTCTGCAACTCGATAATCGGTTTCGAAATCTCGATTAGCCAGTTCTTGATTCTTCAGAAACGCCGGCGACAGCTGACTCACCTGTACTGAGCGTGACGCTAAGAACGCCAGACTGGAAGAGAGGAAGTTCAATCCCGCCGCGAAGATCAATGTGCCACTAATGCCGAGCAAAGGCAAAAAGAAGAAGCCTGTGAGGAAGGCACCGAATACGGCACCGGCTGAGTTAATCGAATAAAACCTGGTAAGCAGTGCACCGCGCCTTCTCGACCTGGCGAAAAAACCGGCAATGATCGGAAGGGTCGCACCCATCAAACATGTGGGGATGGCGATCAGCAGGAAAATGAGAATTACACCCATCAGTATTGTGGCGGTAGCACTATTTGTGGTGGCGCTCAGAAAATCGGTGAGCATCGTGATCACGCTGCTTTGGCAAACCGCTATCGATGCCAGTGCCGATATGCCGATGGAAAGCTCGATGGCGGACAGCACGACAAGTGGGTCGCCATTTCTTCTGGCCAAGCGCGCACCGATGAATCCGCCAATTGACAGACCAATCATGAAGGCGCAGATGATCATCGCTATTGCTGGAGTGGTCGCGCCAATCACGCGTACGAGGACGCGCTGCCAGACGACTTCATAAGTCAGAGCGGCAAGACCGGAGAGAAAAAATGCAGACCCGACAAGGTATAAAGTCTGCCCGGGTGGGTCGTTTTGAGAATCAGAGTGCTCGAGAGACGCGTCATCTTCATCTGCCCAATCAGCAGGCAGCTCGCGATTTTTGTCAGGTTGCCCCTTGCTAAATTCTTCTGTTTGAGACATTGGTTTTGGCTATCTATGTGCCAGAAGTATTAGTTTATGCTACTTTGAGAACTGACCACATTATGTCATGGTGTGCCTGAGTATCCAGTGTATATACTCGCGTATTCTGGCTTTTCATGCTGCTGCTGCGAGCTTCGGGTTCAATCGCGTGATAATCAGGTCGCTCACTCTGCATAACTTTATGAGCTACGCTGACGCGCTTATCGACCTCAGCTCGGTTTCCGTTGCCTGTATGTCCGGACATAATGGCGCCGGCAAATCGGCCTTGCTGGATGCGATTACGTGGGCTCTGTGGGAAGAAGGGCGCGCGTCGTCGGATGAACTGATTCGTCTGGGACAAAAAGAAATGTGGGTCGATCTCGTTTTTGATTACGAGGATCGCACTTATCGAGTACGGCGTTCGCGATTGCGACGGGCTTCGAAAGGCGGTGCTAGAGCCGCCTCCAAAGGCACACTGGATTTGCAATTATTGGCACCGATTTTGGAGCGCGGAAACCATTCGAGATCAAACGATGACGCCGATCGCCATCAAGAAGAGTCAGTGTCCGTCCCGGCTGGCGTGGGTGTCGCGCAGTCTGCCGAATCAAGTCCGACGTCATCGGTTTCGTCTGTTCCATCATCATCATCATCATCGTCAGCTTTTTTGCCATCAACAAACCAGGAAACTGGTATCACTTCTCACCCATCGTTCGATGGTACTGTCGATGGTGTTGAGCAGCTCGGGCATTGGCGCAGTTTAACGGCGGCCAGCATGCGCGAGACACAGCAAGTGATTTGCAATCTTTTGCGAATGGACCATGACACATTCATGAACAGCGCCTACTTGCGGCAGGGTCGAGCTGATGAATTTACGACCAGACTTCCATCTGAGCGCAAACAAATTCTTTCCGAAATTCTTGGGCTTGCATATTTCGATCGGCTGCAAGAAGCCTGTCGTCTCAAGGCTCGCGATATGCGAACGCGGATGGAGATCATCGAAACCAATCTGCTCAATCTTCCCGAATTGCAAATGGAAAGCGACAACATTGTAATTGCTCTGGAGCAACAGCGTTTAGAACTGACAACGCAAGAAGCCGACGTGAAGCTGATGGACGAGTCGGTGACTCAGTTGCAGCTGGCTGTTCAACAATTGAGACTGATGAGTCAACGTGCTTTGCATGGCGAAGCGCAGCTGGTTGAATTGAAACGCGACGTCGGCAACTTCTTGATTCAGAAAAACGAGTTACAAAGGAAGCAGACGGGGCTCAGTCAGCTAATCGAACGTTCCAGTGAGATCAGACAAAAGTCCGAAGAATTCGATCGTATCAAGGCTGATATCGAAAAACTGGATCACAAGTCGTTGATTGCCCAAACTTTTTTAGAAGAAAAAATGCGACTGCAATCGCAGCTGGCGAGCATCAGGAGCCGACTTGAAGTAGAGTTGGACCACTACAAGCAAACTACTGAGGGCTGTCGAAAAAAGATAGATGTGCTGAAGAACGATACCAGAGATGGTGACAAGACCGAAGTTGCGCATGCTGAGTTTAAAAAACTGCTCAAAGAAGAATCGGACCTGTCTCAGAAGCAAGATGCTTTCACGCGCTTGACGGAGCGGGCGGCGCTACTTCAATCGATGGTGATCGAAGCGAAAATCAAATTGGAAGCCGAGATCGGTCAAAAAGAATTGACGCTGACAGAATTGGAACAGGTGATCGCCTCTGAAATGATCGTGGCGGAACAGAAGCAGGCGCTCGAACAAGACGTCCGTGAGCTGGAAAAGGTAGAGTGTGAATTTGAACTGGTAGAAGAAAAGGGTTTGCGCCTGAAGTCAGATCTTGAATCTATTGATGTCAAAGTTGAAGAAATTCGCCGCCGCCAGGAAGAGAATAAGGAAAAGGCACGAGAGCTTACGGAGCACCGCCACGAGAGCATCTGCCCATTGTGCGCCGCGCCGATCGTCGACCGCCTGGCCGTGATCAACAGCTACCAAATTGCCAATCAGTCGCTGGAGTCTGAAATCACAAGATTGTTCAAAACTAAAGAAGATTCGGAGGACGAACGCAGTGAACTCCGCGTTCGATACGCCCAGCTCAAGCGCGATCTCGGTCGTCGGAAACAGTTGGATAATCGCATCGGTCAATTCAACGAAAAAGAAGCGACAATTCAAAGGGCGCGTGAATCACGTTTGAAAGTCCACAGCGAGATATTGCTGTTGGGGCGCCGTCTTGACGATATGGACTTTGCTGTAATTGAGCGCGAAAGTCTTATCAACGTCAAAGCCGAGATTCACAAACTCGAATTCGATCCCGCTTACTATGCCAATTTGCAATCACAAATTCGCGCGCGCAGGCACATAGAGTCACGATATCTGCAATTGAAAAAGGATCTGGCCGAACTGGACAAATTAGAAAAGGAACTCCCTCTAGCGATTGAAAAAGAAACAAAGGCTACTGAAGAATTGTCGTCGGAATCGTACGGCGAAGACCTCCGAGAGGCTCTCAAGTTCTTGAAAGTCAAGCTCGAAGAACTCAATTACGATAAGGACGAACACCAGTTATTGAAGACGCAAATGGTTGATGTGATGCCGTTTGTCGAGCAAGTTCGCGATCTGAGAAAGGCGATGAGCGAGCTGCCCGCTGTCGAAGAGTCGCTTGGCCACGTCGTCGGCATGTTGGCCGTCAAGGAAGCGAAAATTCCGGAAATCGAATCCGAGATCGAAGAATTGAAACACGTGACAGGTGAACTCAACGAGCAGCAATTCTATCTCGGTGAAAAACAAGAATTGCTCGAATCGTTGCGAACCAAGTTTCACCTGCTGGCCAGGGGAGTTGCGGTAACCGAGAGCCGAAAAGAGCAAATCGATAAAGAACTGAATGGGCTTAACGAAAAACGGAAGGAGTTATTGTTACTGAGCGAGGAGCGCGAAGATCATCTTTTCCTGGCCGAAGCGTTTGGCAAGCGCGGCATTCAGGCTGTCATCATAGAGAATGCGGTTCCTGAGATCGAGGATGAAGCGAACAGAATCTTGGCGCGACTGAGCGATAACAAAATGCACGTGGCGCTTGTTACTCAGCATAAAACTCGGTCCGGGACGATTGCAGAAACTCTCGATATCGTGATCGGGGACGAGATTGGCACCCGGCACTATGAGCTCTATAGCGGCGGCGAAGCCTTCAAGGTCAACTTCGCGATTCGCATTGCGCTGTCTCGATTGCTGGCACGTCGAGCGGGCGCGCGCCTGGAAACTCTGATCATCGACGAAGGGTTTGGCTCGCAGGATGAGCCTAGCCGTGAGCGTCTTGTTCGCGCTATCAAATCGATTCAGTGCGATTTTCGAAAAATTCTCGTGATTACGCACATCCTCGAAGTGCGCGAAATGTTTCCTGTTCAGATTCTCGTCCAAAAAGAATCCGGCGTCTCGCGTCTGCAGGTAATCTGCTGAAACGTTCCGCCGGACCTTGATTGGGGTTGTTAGATTGACCGATTTCGATGGGTGTTAGACTACCGTGTCGGATCTAGTTTCGATTGTTGAGATCTAGAACATCTTCTTGAGGAAGTGGACGCCGCCACCAACTGCAGTGCCTATAGCGGCAGACTTAACCATCGTGCTTCCGCGTCTGCTTGATGCAGCGCCAAGCCCGAAGCCGACTGCGGCTCCGGTCGCCATATCTTTGGCGAGAGGGTGACGTTTCATCGTTCTGCTCGAGCGAATTAGCCCGACACCAGCTCCGGTACCGCCACCAATTGCTGCACCTCGGAGAACTCCGCGTCCGCTGACCAGACCGGCTACGGCACCGCCGGCAGCGCCTACACCGGCACCGACTACGGCTGATTTTACTTTAGGATGTTTTTGAAAATAGGGACGGCGGTCTTCATAGTAGACCGGCTGTGAAGCGCCGGTCTGGTAGACGTTTCGGTTGATTACAACCGGTCTGCGGTTGTCATAAACTGCTCGTTGCGCGCGAATCGTCGGAACGGGTTTGACTGCTGGTGCCGCCTGATATACGGAACCCGCTAATGTAGTTGCCTGGCTGAATGCCGGTGGTACTGCGGCAATCGCAATCATGGCGGTTAATAGTAACGCCACCATTTTATTACTGAATTTCATAGCCTCAACCTCTTATTTCCGAGTTCAGCCATCTGTGCGGTTGAACGGAATCACCACTTGCCAGAACCTGACGACGCTCGCACCATTTTCAGGTTCCCGGATTTCAGAAAATTCATAAAATTATCGCCAGAATGCCACAAATTCTGGGCACTTTTCAGGATGATCGCTGTCACTAAGTGTTAGTCAGCACCGAACGGCGTCATTTATGCCATAGATAAGGTAGGGATGAAAGCTGGTTGTCAGAATGGTTTCCACCGACACCGTGATTCAAAGGTTGTCTTATGAATAACAACTATATTAGTCGCACACTCTCACTCGGGCTTGTGGCCGGGGTTCTCGCCAGCTGCTCGTTGAGTGATACCACTGCGCAAACAGATTCAATTCGCAGCAACGTGAAAACAGAAATCGCCAGCGGCAATAATCAGAAAGCCGCAGAACTGCTCGACCAGGCACTCTTGAAGGATAAGAAAGCCTTTGGAGAAAAGTCGGAACCAGTCGCGAAGGACTACGCTCTGATCGGCGAAAATTTAAAAGCGCAAAGTAAAACCACTGAAGCGCAAGACTATTTCCAAAAATCGATTGATGCTCGTCGGGACGTAATCAAGCCAGGGCTGCTCAATCTGGCTGAAAGCATGAATCAACTTGGCGACTCGTATGTCGATCAGGGCAAACTCGCTGATGCCGAAACGCTATTAATTCAGGCACGCGAGATCAGAAAACAAAATCTACCCGGTAATTCGCTTGAGCTCGCTAAGAGCCAATTGAGTCTGGGTAAGCTTTTCCTTCAAGGCGGCGTTTATCCTGAAGCAGAAAAAGAGTTGAAACAATCTCTGGCAACCTTCGAAGCTAAAGTCGAAAAGGATGATGTTCGACTTGCCGATGCAAGAACGAATCTTGGTTCGCTGTATTTTGCGCAAGGCAAATACGACCAGGCCGAGCCACTCTTGAAGTGGGCTCTGGAGATCTACAAGGCCGGCAATCCAAATAGCATTGATACCGCTAATGGTATGAACAATCTTGCTGAATTGTACCGTGCAAAAGGCCGATTGAACGACGCCGAAAAACTCTATACCGATTCGATCGTTATTTTTGAAAAGGAAAAGCGAGGCGGGGCCAAGTTCGCCACGGTTCTCAACAACAAAGCTGTTCTGTATCAATCACAGAAAAAGTATGCCGAAGCCGAACCTTTATATAAGCAATCGATAAAAGTCTATGAAGATTCAGTCGGCAAAGATAGCGCGGAAATCGCCAACACACTCAACAACTACGCAGCGCTTCAGAAAGCACTGGGCCGCAACGCGGAAGCCGCAAAGTTAAGTCAGCGTGCCAGCCGAATCATCGCTTTGAACTAACTGCACTTCAGAAAATGATACTATATCCACCTGTCATTTGATGGGTATATTCAACATGTTGCACACGCTCAAATCATACAGCGTTCGTTGTGCTTTGATGCTTCTAGTCACCGTTTTGTTAACCGAGCAGCCGATTGATGCCGCAGGTAGTGCATTGAAAAAACACTCACCAAAAGAACCAGTTAATATGATCAAAGTGCCGATGACGCGCCAGTCGACGGACTATACCTGTGGTGTGGCTGCGGTTCAATCCGTGTTGATGTACTATGGCGACGAATTTATGGAAGGCGTTCTTTCGAAGGACCTCAAAGCCAATCCCAAGGTAGGAACGGCGTACAAAGAAATTGTTCGCCTGGTCAAATCAAAAGGGTACAAGGTCGAAGTCCTCCAGAACATGACGATAGAGAGCTTGAAAAGCCTTATAGACAGTGGAAAGCCAGTGATCTGTCTGATTCAGGCGTGGCCAGAGAAAAAAGTAAACTATGCAACGGACTGGGAAGATGGGCACTATGTTGTCGCGATCGGATACGACCGACAGAATGTCTTCTTCATGGACCCATCAACGCTGGGAAACTATACGTTTATCCCGACGAAAGAATTTTTGACGCGCTGGCACGACACGGATTCCAAAGTTAAACTGGAACACTTTGGCATGGTCGTAGAAAAGGCGAAACCTGCATACAAAGCCGGTTCCATTCTGAAGCTTGAATAGTTGCAAATGTCTAATTGGAACGTGAGCCGACGTTCTAATCCGTGAGCAGTCGTTCTAATCACGCGAGCACTCTTTCGAACCACGCGAGTAGTCGTTCTCGTGACTAGTTGTCGTTCCAGTTTCGTATCGCTGAGTTAGAGTGACACTACTCAGAGGGTTCAAGTGATCTTGTTTAGTGTCGATACACTGGCCGTCTGCGTACCGATGGAGGGTCTGCACATGGATTTTGCAACATTCCGTTTTCGCCTATCCACTGCCCTGATGCGCTTGTATGATAACCGCCCATCGGTGCCATCGGTGCTATCGGTGCAGCTCCGGGAGCCATCATATGGACCGGCGGTGCGCCAGTTGCCATGCCTTCATGACCGGTATTATAAATTACGTATTCGGTATGCGATGATTGATATTTCGGAGCGCTAGGCACCGCCGATGGTGCTGCTCCATTTTGAGTCGCTAGATCGTGAGGTTTAATCCAGTCAGCAGGTGGCTTTGGAGCCCCGGCTTCAGCCGCCGGCTGTCCAGCTGCGGCTGGATCTGCTGCTGTTTGTGCTTGTCGAGTTTGTGCATCGGCTGCACCGGGTGGAGATTTCTCTGCGATAAGCTTCGGTGCGCCGTCTGCCGGATGTGTCGCATGAGCTGATTTGACCCCGACGACATGCATGCTCATCATCGTGAGGGCGATACCAATAGCGATACCGGTGATCAGTAGGACGAGTCCAGTTATGTTGAGTCTTTTCATAATTCTGATTTCGTGAGGTGTTCGAGAGATTTCGATTGTATTAGAAAGAAAGCTGTAATGCACGCAAATAGTGGGAGAACTACGATACTTTCGCCCAAATTAAGTTGAATACTAGTCGCAAGAAACCGGGCCCGCCGAAACCAACACCGCCGAAACTGGCGAATTCGTCGTGCCTTTTCCAATTCCTACGAACGAACTAACTAACTAACTAACTGCTTTGCGCCAGTGCCTTTCTGCGACCGACTTCGGCTTCAATCTCCTCCTCGGAGATGCCATTGATTTCCATCGGACCGCGGCACAGGTCTCTCCAGGGTGCGCCGGCGACAGCCTGTTTCACCACGATATCGAACACCGCTTGTCGCAGCGACTCCAAGGATGCCGGGCTGCCGTGCAGAGTCTCTTCGCGTAACAGTTGAGCCTGGTTGGTGTCGGCTGGATCAAATGTGGTCTGCCATGGAGTTTCATAGCGCGCCAGTTTTTCGTTTAACGTATTTCTCAGCGGATCTTTCTCTGGCGTGAGTTCCAAAAGACCCTGCACGATTTCCCGGGCCTGATCGTTTTTCCCTGATCGATAAGTCAATTCGGCGTGGTGCGAAATAATCTCTCTGTGGTCGACATCGCTTTTGTTAACCTTGCCCTCAGACGCGGCAACCCACTTCTCCAGCGCTAATAGCCCTTCGTTGTATTTGCCCTGCATCATCAAGCAAGTGGCAATGCTGTCGCAAAGTTTTCCAGAACGCAAATCTTCGAAACCGAGCTTCTTTTCCGACAGCTCGAGTGTTTTTTCAAAAAGCTTTTTAGCAATCGGATATTGCGCATGGAGAGCCACATGCTTGCCCAACTGTGTCATGCCGTCAATCAATTCCAGATTGTCCGAGTCTGATTGAATCGCGTCATCAATCGCGTGAACGTATAGCCACTCGAACGTGGCGTCGGTTCTCAACTTCTGGTGAAAAACCACTTCGATTTTTTTCAGATCATCCTGCCACGACATTTGCGATTCCCCTGTTTAGAGTGCCGTCCGTCAAACTATTGTTCCCCTGTTGGCTGGAAACTTTGCATCGCGATCACAACTTTTGCTGGTTTTATTTGTCGAGCAGGGACGGAGGTAATCTCCAGCTCTGTGAATTGTTTGCCCACGAGAAACAGCGGCAAGCTCCAAGTCTGTGACTTTCCAGTCTCAACATGTACTGACGTTCTGACTAATCTAATTCCGCTGAGTTCGCAATCCGAGTATTTTTCCAATTATTTAAGTTTCAAACTAGGGATTTTCATCTTCTACTCTTTCACAAATTTTTGAAGATCGTCGGACATTGCCTGCAAACTCGGATATCGATCGTCTGGATTTTTCTCGAGGCATTTCTTGAGCACGTTGACTAGCTCCGGAGGCACGTCTTTGTTCTTTTCCAAGATGTTATCCATCTCGTCACTCATGTGACCAAACAAAATTTGAGTGCTGGAGGGTCGTTCGAACGGCGGTTTACCACATAAGGCCTCATACAAAGTGCAGCCTATCTGATACTGGTCGGTCTTCGCAGTCGGCCGCTGCCCCTTACAAAATTCCGGACAAATTCCGTCTGGATCTCCATACAAGTTTGCAGTGCGAGTTTCGGTCGAAACGCCCTCCCAGTCCATGTCCTTAAAGAGACGCTCGGCTAATCCAAAGTTCGTAATCAATCCTATTCCGCGATTCCCCGCTCCACCGGCTACGCGCAAGTTACTGGTATTGATCGCACCATGCACGATACTGCGTTCGTGAGCGTAACTAAGCGCTCCCAAAATATCTATGAAGATTCTTGCCGCACTGGCAGGGCTAAAACATTTCCTTGCCTTAATTTCACGTTGCAGAGATTTCGAGATCACATAATCACTCACCATATATGGTGTCGCCAGATGTTGCCATCCGCGGTGGCGGGGTCTAATTGTCACATTGACGGAATGAACTTTAATTAAATTCGGATGAGATAATCCAACCGCTGTTTTCGCGAGGTTCAAGAAACGAGTGACAGTTTTGGAATCGCGGGCGGCGATCTCATGAAGGTAGTTCACAAAAACCATTTCGTTTTCGTTTAAATCTTTGGCCAGGTAGCTCTCGAAGAGTTTGTCTTCGCCCCAAAACCAGAGCAGCTCAAATCTCTCTTCTAGAAGTGGAGGCGGTATCATCTCGGCCTCTATCACCTCAAGTTCTTCATTGTCATGATCGCAGCGCTTCTTATAAAATGCGTGTCTGGCTGAACACTTTGGGCACCTTTTGTTGCCTCTAAAACCGTTTCCCGCCTGTTCGTACCAGGACTCTTCGAATTGAGGATTTTGCAGAAGTATTGTTCTGCATCGGGGACAGACGACGAAATTTGTTTCTAGATAGTCGACGCTACAGGAAGGGCAGTGTTTTGACTGCTTGGGCGATTTCAAATCCACATCCGATTCCGTGGATTTTTCGGGCGTATCCACTCCCAGTGCCGCTTTGCCCGCCGCGATCTTGTCTCTTATGGATTGCGCCAAACTCATGGGTGTGATTTCGTCGTCAGTGTTTTCGTCGTCAGTCATTGCTCGACCTCAAGGCCTCTATGCTAAGGATATACCCCGCGCGTAATTTGAAAACGTCTCGGGGGCTATCACATCGTGTGAGTTCTGAAACCATAAATCTGGTAGAGCATGATGAACGACCAGAAGCAGATGAACGTATTAAAGACAACGAATGCTACGACGAGTCGTTTGCCCCAAACCGGACCGAGCAGGTTAAGCCCCAGCACCATCGCCGCAAGGAATGGAACTTCCGAGGTAAACAAATAGCGTCCCTGCGGTCCGCCCACGTTGCCCGTAGAGGCAAGATTCATCGCCACCAGGTTCGCAATCAGGCAGACGAACATGGTCGACCAAATCGCTACGGTTGTGTTTATCGAAAGATTGGCAGCGTCTTTTGGGTTTAGAAAGTTCGAAAATATACTGGTCGATTTCGATTTGAAAATTGCGTACTGAACTTTGATCGGACCAATCACCGATAAAACCCAAAAAACTGTGTAGGTCCAGTAAAGCGCCTTGGGAAGCGGACGATTCATATAGCCGAACATTCCCCAATAACTGAAGAACATCATGCGCCACCACTTACGATCGAACAAAATCTGCAGCGGGCTAACGTAGTATTCGAGCGGTTTGTCGTAGATCAATGCCCAGTGCATGCGCATCGATCGTGTTCCCATAAAGTCGCCGTTATACAATTGATAGTTCCTGACAAACCACGGAACTGCAATCGCTGCCGTCACTCCGAGCGCACTGAGAGCGCATACGGCTAATTGTTTGATACCACTTCGGTTAATCCACGCTGCCAGAATAAAACCGGCTGCCACCGCGGGTAATACCGCATAGCCGGTGTATTTTGTCAGCATCAACCAGCCGCAGAGGACGCCAATCAACGCCGACATCTTCAAGTTTAGTCCTCGCTTAATCAAAAGCGCGGTCAAACACAAAAGCACTGTTGCCAATGTGGAAGAGGTCACGTCGTTATTCGCGTAACTGTGCACCAGAACTAATTGAGCGTGGAAAATCACGAGCAGAGGGACTGCAATTGCACACAGTTTCGACTGGGGGAAAAGTTGGCGACCAAGCCACCAGGCGCAGAAAGTCATAAGGGGCGCAAGCAGCAAGCTGCCGAAACGCAGTGCAATGGTCGGATCGAACAGCCACGACAGCGACCACAACGAAAGCACGTGGGGAATGTAACCGAACTGCGGCAGAGGCACATAAACCGACGCTCGGCCCCCGCTGCTCAAATCGGTCGGTCCTGGCAAGCTAAGATTATCGGCTAAATATTTAATGATGAAATAGTGAGTATTTTCATCAGGAGCCTCGTACATGGGTACCATAAAAACCCAGGGCAGTCGCACTGCAAGGGTCGCGAGGATCAGGTAGTAAAGTTCTTTCCGGTCAGCCATTTGAATCAGTCTAGCTTTCAGCCTCGAGTGAAGATAGGTCCGATTCTTAAGAAAACCAGGAGTCTGCTTGCAATGATTTATCATCGAGTTAGAGGTCGAAATCGCGAATGGCGCCGAACCACCCCGAAGACATTTATGGAGAATCCGAGTTCCGGATTCTTCTGGATTCTGTGCCCGCAATGGTTTGGTACAAGGACCGGCATAACCGGATTCTTAATATCAATAAGCACGCCGCTGAAGCAATCGGTCTAACTGTCGAAGAAATCATCGGTAAAAAAACAGAAGAAATTTATCCGGACGACGCGGCGAAATATTATGCCGACGATATGGAAGTAATGCGCTCCGGGAAGCCTAAACGTCGGATTCTCGAAGCCGTGCACCGGCATGATGGCGAAACCGTATGGGTTTCCACCGATAAAATTCCATACATCAAAAACGGTCAAGTTGCAGGCATCATTGTTTTTTCGACCGACATCAGTGAATTAAAACGCGCAGAAGATGAACTTCGCAAAATTAAATTCGAACTGGAATCGAAGGTTGAAGAACGAAACAAAGAACTCGCCACCGTCAACATCTTTTTCACACTGTCCAGAGAACTGCTCTGTATCGCCAATACGAAAGGTTACTTCACTCATTTAAACCCCATCTGGACCGAACGATTAGGTTTTTCCCTCGAAGAGCTATATTCGCGTCCTTATGTGGATTTTGTGCACCCGGACGATCGCCAGAAGACTGAAGGGACTACAAAGGACCTAAACGATCTCGGTGAGATTTCGAACTTCGAAAACCGCTATATGACTAAGGATGGCGGCTATCGCTGGTTGCGATGGAGTGCCATCGTATTTGGTGAATCGGTTTATGCTGTGGCCTACGATATTACTGATCGGAAAAGGGTCGAGCAAGAACTTACTGGAATCAACGAACGCTTCATCGATATCGGCAAACACATGCCGGGTATCATTTACCAGTTTCTGATCGACAAGGATGGCGAGGCCAGTTTTCCATACCTCAGTGAAGGTTGTCGCGATATTCTCGGCTACGAGGCTCATGAAATTCAAAAAAACTCGATGCTGGCGTTTGAAGTGATGGACCCGGAAGACGGGCGTATGATGATGGAGAAGAGTCAATTAGCTGCTAAAAATCTGACTAAATTTCAGCACGAAGGCCGGGTGGTGTCGCCCGATGGATCGGTGCGTTATATCCGTGCAACATCGACGCCGGAAAAGTTGGAGAACGGAGACGTACTGTTTAACGGTCTTGTCATGGACATTACCGATTTGAAATTAGCGCAAGAAGAAGTTCGAAAGCTCAACCGATATCTGGAAGAACGAAACGAGAATCTGACTAAGATAAACGAAGAACTCGAATCGATGACGCAGAAGTGGGAGCAAGCCTACGAGAAAGCCTTAGAGGCTTCGAAACTAAAATCGGAATTCGTCGCTAATATTTCGCACGAAATTAGAACGCCATTAAGTGCGGTAATCGGAACGTCGGATTTACTTCTCGACACTTCTCTCGATAGCCAGCAGCGCGAATATGCCAGCACCGCCCGGGATTCAGCCCAGTCATTATTTACTATCATCAATGACATTCTCGATTTCTCGAAAATAGAAGCCGGAAAAATCGACCTTGAAAATATCGATTTCGAATTGCAGAATATTGTCGAAGGCAGCGTCGACTTTTTTATCAAAGATTCGACTGTGAAAAGACTATCGCTGCTGACTTATGTTGATCCGACTTTGCCGCGGTTAGTAAACGGGGATCCCGTGCGTATTCGTCAAGTTTTGATCAACCTGGTCAGCAACGCCGTCAAGTTCACCGCCGCTGGTGAAATTCTTGTGCGAGTGGTGCGATCGGTCGAGAGCGATGAGAATCAACCGGGCGGCAGAATCAATTATGTTAGATTCGAAGTGCGTGATACCGGAATCGGCATGCCCGAATCGGTAAGGCAAAGGCTCTTTACGCCGTTTGTTCAGGCTGATGGTTCGACTACGCGCAGGTTTGGTGGCACCGGATTGGGGTTGTCTATTTGCAAACGGCTCGTCGAACTGATGGATGGTGTGATCGGATATGAGAGTGCGGTTGGTCAAGGCTCGTTGTTCTGGTTTAGCATCCCGCTGCCGTCGGCTCAATATGTGGCCCAGTTACCGAGCCACACGCCGCTGAAGGATCAAGCGGTGTTTCTCTGTGGCGGCTCCGAGAGCACAGTTGCCGTCGTCGGCTCCTATGTCAAAGCGGAAGGGTTTCATTTTCATAACGCCACCAGTATCGGTGGCATCCTTTACGCTATGGATAATGTGGCCGCCGATGGTCTGACAGTTCATTCCGTAATTGTTGATGGTGGGCATAAGGCGTCCGATCCAATTCATGTGATTGATGCAGTCAGGCGTGACAAGCGATACAAGAAAACAAATTTGATTTTTCTAGTTGATGTTCATGAACGCGAAGCCAGTGTGATCGCTTGCGAGCGTGGTGCCGATCTTTGCGTTTACAAACCATTTAGAAAAACTGATTTGTTGTCGGCAATATTTTTCGGCAAGGGTGGAGCGAATCTTGCCGGCGCAGCCGGACCAAGGACTGGAGCCAAGCGAAAGGTAACCGAGACGATTCGCATTCTTGTCGTTGAAGACAATAATTTGATGCGTGGGCTCACGATTAAGCAGTTGGAAAAGTTTGGTATTGAAACCGACTTTGCCACCAATGGTGCTGAAGCGGTTGAGAAAACATGCGCCAACGAATACTCTCTGGTGCTGATGGATTGCCAGATGCCGATGATGGATGGTTTTGAAGCTACCCTGGAAATTCGCAAACGTGAATTCGTAAAAGGCGGGCACATTCCGATCATCGCCATGACCGCTTTTGCAATGGCGGGCGACAGAGAACAGTGTATTGCCTCCGGCATGGACGACTACTTGAGCAAACCGGTGACGATGGAACAGCTGGAAAACATGCTTGAGAAGTGGCTTTCGGATGTTTTCTCTCCGTTGCTGCTTTTGCAAACAGAAAGCAACACCAACTTAAAAGCGTTGGACTCTCAGAAAGGAGAGACTGACAAGAAAGGTGTCGGGAAAACGCCTGGATCTTTGGCAGGTAGAGTGTCGTCCAATGCACGAGAGGATGAAGCGGCCAGGCAAGTTGATTCGGGCAGGCAGAGCATAGAGAGTGTGCGGGCTAAGAAAACCGACAAGAAGGCAACCATCAGCGCAAACAAAAAAACTGGTGGCAAGAAATCGGTAGGCGACGGTAAACAAAAGGAAGCTACTTTTGCTGATACCACCAACGGTGACGAAGGTGCGCAGCCGGATCTGACCGGACCGCCACCATTGGATATCGAAAAGGTAGTTAAATTCTACGGGAAGAATAGTCTTAATGAGATTCTTGCCAGTTTTGTCGACGAACTGGAAGAATTGGTTCCGTCCATAGTTGACGAAGTCAAGCGTGGCGGTTATGAAACAGTCGCACGCTTAGCTCACCAGCTCAAGGGGCTGGTTGCGGTTTTGTCCGCAGCCGAGTTGGGTGAGATCGCAAAACGATTGGAAATGGCTTGCCGTGAGGGTCGCGTTGCGGATATAAAAACGCAAACCGACGAGATGGTGCGCTCCAAAAAAGAGCTGATTAGTTTTATAAACAATTTTTTGTCGATCGATTAGAGCTTCACGCGAGCAGTGTTGGCCGAAGACGTCTATAATCGAGGCGTTGTGAGAGCGATTTACCAGGAACCCGCGCGTGTTAAAAATTGTCTTGACAATAGTGGCTTTGTTGATGCTTCTCACGCCATTGGTCGGCTGGTGGATGGCGCAGAGCAGCTTGCCCAAAGTGGACGGTGTTGCCGTCGTCCGATCGCTGCATAAAGAAGCGGCGATTGTTTCCGACGATCGAGGCGTGCCGTATATCTCGGCTTCATCCGAGATCGATCTTTATAGAGCCCAGGGATTTTGGACAGGTTCGCAAAGACTATTTCAAATGGATATGCTCCGACGTTTGGGTCGCGGCGAAATGTCCGACGTGTTCGGTCCGCATTGCTTGCCGCAAGACAAGCTCATGCGCCAGATCGGTTTTGCTCGCGTCTCCAAAGAAGAACTGAAATTGCTTTCGTCCGATGCGAAAAAAGCGCTCGACGCGTATTGCCAGGGTGTCAATGAAGCGATCATCGACGGCGAATCACACAAGCCGATCGAGTTCTGGATGCTTGGGTACTATCCAACTAAATGGACGCCTGAAGATTCGCTCGTTGTGATGAAATATCTGCAGTACGTTCAAGAAGAATCCTGGAGCCTCGATGATTTGCGCCAGAGAATTCTAAACAAAGTTGGTCCGCAAGTCGCGTCGCGATTGTTCGAAGAAAGCTTTCCTGCACCGGCAAAGGACGCGAAAACAGTCGGCTTCGTAAGCCCGAGTCTGGCTCCGCTTCTCGAGTTACCGGAGATTCCGGCAATCGCTCGCAAATGTCTTGAAACTTTGCCTGGTATCGGCAGTAATGGCTGGGTCGTTGCCGGGTCTGGTACCGATAATGGTGGCTGCCTGCTTGCACTCGATCGACATTCTCAGTTTGTCGAACCAAATATCTGGTACGCGTGCACGCTTTCAACCGGTGAATTCAAAGTTGCAGGCATCACAATGCCCGGCGTTCCCGGCGTGATGTTTGGTCGCAACGCCGTTATGTCGTGGGGCGCAACCGCGTACAAAGCGGACACACAAGATTTGTTTATCGAACAATTCTCGAGCGAGTTTCCTAACAAGTACAAAACTCCTGAAGGCTGGGCAACCGCTCGCGAAGTGATTGAAGAGATTCCGGTCAAAGATACTTTTCAGCGCCAGGTGATCCGACACAAAGTTTTGATCACAAGACACGGACCAATTTTGATCAGCGGTGAAGGCATGGCCAACGCCGTTGCACTGGGCTGGAGCGGCACCGACATTGCCACTCCGCAATTCGAGGCGTATTATCGGCTCAACAGAGTTTCGGATTGGAATGGATTTCGAAACGTTCTGAGAAATTATCGCGGCGCGCCGCAAACATTTTTATTCGCAGACAAAACCGGCAACATCGGATTGCAGGTCGCCGGAAATTTGCCTGAGCGCAAAGAATCCGAAATCACCAAGAAGCTCAGAGCAAGCGTGGTTCTGCCTGGCTGGACGGGCACTTATGATTGGACCGGCCGGTTTGAATACAATTCGATGCCAAACAGTTTCAATCCTAAAGAAGGATTTTTGGTGGCAAACAGTATGAATTTGCCGGGCTTTGAAAATCCTGCGACACCATATCCGGTGCAGCGCATTCAATCAGTTTTGGGCGGCTACAAACAATCCGGTCGGCGCCCGGGCCTTCCGGATATGGCTATTTTGCAGGGCGATGAGTATGCGCCGCTAGCTGCCATGGTCAAAGATACTTTGCAGAAAAACATAATCAAGCAAGAAGTAAATGATCAGATACAACTAAACGGTTTGCAGCTTCTCGACCAGTGGGACGGCTATCTGCGCAAACAGAGCGTCGCTGCGTCGGTGTATGAATCATTCATTCGAACCGTCGGTCGCCGGGTGTTGATGGGCAAAATGGGATTGCCGTTGACCGATCAGTATCTGCGCCGCTGGCCGCGCTGGAGCGTTCAGGTCGAACATATTTTGAGCCAGAAGAGTCTTGATTGGCTGCCCGCCGACGAGCGCAAATTCGACACCTTTATCGTGACTTCCTTCGGTCAGGCGCTCAGAGACCTGCGTTCGGTAGACGCTAAGGCAGAACTCGATCCCGCTTCCATGGGCTGGGATCGGTATCATAAAGTTACATTTCGCCATTTGCTCTTCGATGCAGAGCCAGACTGGGAAAACACCATCGGGCGTTTAATCGACATCGGGCCTGAGGGTGTTGGCGGAGACGCTGACACAGTCAACTCTTTCAACTACGATGCCTCGGGGGCGCCTGGCGAATTTAACTCGACTGTTGGACCCACAGAACGGCTGCTCATCGATATGTCCGACGGTGAGAAGTTCTATGAAACGCAACCGCTTGGCCAATCGGGACATCTCATGTCACCAAACCGCTCCGATCAGCTAAAATCTTGGCTGCAGGCAAAACCGCTACCTGTCCCCTTCTCGGATGAGCAATCCGACCGGCAGCAACGGCACAAGGTGATCCTCACTCCTCAGGCTCCTTAACCGTTTCGCTCCTCGCGTTTTGATCTTGGGGATTTTTGGTTTTGCCGAATGCGGATCTGAAAAGGAACTAGACATGGTTAAAGCAGAAACAAAAACTATTAAAGCAGCCGAAGTCGTGGCACTCAAGCGAGTTTTGGTCGCTGATCAAATCAGCGAACGCGGTCTTGAAATCCTTGGCGAAAAGCTTGACGTTACTTACGATCCGAAAATAACTGCTGAACAATTATTGGAATCAATCGGCGAGTTCGATGCCCTGCTGGTTCGCAGCAGAACGCAAGCAACTGCTGAAGTGATCAAACGCGGGACGAAGCTAAAGGTAATCGGCCGCGCAGGTGTCGGTGTCGACAACATCGACGTGAAAACCGCTACCGAAGCCGGAGTTCTCGTAGTCAATTCGCCGGAAGGCAATACCGCAAGTGCAGCCGAACATACAATCGCTTTGATGTTCTCTCTGGCACGTCAGATTCCAGCCGCGGATGCTTCGATGAAAACAGGCGCCTGGGAGCGCAGCAGATTTATGGGAGTCGAGTTGTTCAACAAGACACTCGGCGTAATCGGGCTTGGTAAGATCGGCAATCGCGTAGCGACAGCCGCTCTGGCTCTGGGAATGAAGGTCTTGGTATACGATCCATTCATCAGCGAAGAGCGCGCCAAGCAACTAAACGTTCAATCGGTTCCACTCGAAGATATCTGGTTGAGAGCTGATTTCATCACGATTCACACGCCGAAGACACCGCAAACTACAAACTTAATTAGTGGCGATGTTCTGTCGAGAATCAAACCGGGAGTGCGAATCATCAACGCGTCGCGCGGTGGAGTAGTCGACGAAGACGCGCTGGCCAAAGCGATCAAAGATGGTCGCGTTGCCGGTGCTGCACTTGATGTGTTTGTCGACGAGCCACCAAAAAATTCAGCGCTGCTCGAGTTGGGCGAGAAAGTGGTGCTCACACCGCATCTCGGTGCATCGACAGTAGAGGCGCAATTCAACGTTGCAATCGATCTGGCGGAACAGATTAGAGATTACCTCTCTGATGGTATGGCGCGCAGCCCGGTCAATCTTCCCTTCATGCGTCCTGAAACGCTGAAGAGCCTCGGCAAATACCTCGGGCTGGCTGAAGCCATGGGTGCTATCGCCGGAGAGCTCGGCACAGGAAGCGTGAAAGAATTCGAACTGATCACTTATGGTGGAATGGCTGCTAAGGAAACTGAACCACTGATAGTGGCAGCTCTCAAAGGTTTGTTCATGGGCAAGATGGAAGGCGTCACTTTTGTGAACGCTCAAATCGTCGCCAAAAATCACGGCGTTGTGATTAGAGAAAGCCGCTCACCAGAGTCGGCGGAGCATCGTGATGGTATCAAAGTTTTGATATCGACAGATGGATCGGTTACTTCAATCGAGGGCACCGTTCTTGCGCACAACGATCCGATTATCACCAATATCAACGATCATCCGATCAACTTGACGCCGGCGAAGTACATGCTTTTCACCATGCACAAAGACCAACCCGGCATGGTCGCAAAGGTGGCAACAGTGCTCGGCGAGCAGGACATCAACATCAGCACGATGAGCGTGGGACGCGTCGGTGTTAGAAAAGATGCAGTCATGGTTATGACTCTCGATGATCCACTGGATCCGAAAGTAGTGAGATTGATGAGTGAACAATCAGGCATTCACACTGCTCGATTTGTTTCGCTGGATGCAATGTCCATGCCGCTTTCGTAAAGTCGAGAATCTAACAGGCAATTGTGGTGTGCGGCTGATTAACGGTATTCGATGAAAGCGCTTTACAGATTAGTTGTTTTAGCTCTTGCTCTAAGCTTTATCGGAAACGGCTTACTGCCTGTCTATGCGCAATTGAACGAGTCGGATCTGCCTCCGAATTTGCAGCCTTTTCGTTTGGGTAATACCAAAGATCCTCGCGATCTTCGGAATCAGAAACCAAACGAAAAGAAAACACTCGAAGATATTTTCAGAAAAGTCGATCCCAGAGCAATCGAGCCGCCACCGATGGACCTGTCGGCATCGCGGGTTCCGGGCTTGTCTGACAAGGCGATGATGCAACTGTCCATGAATTATTTCGTGTCGATACAGGGCGCGCCGTATAAGAAGATGTCGGATGTTTATGCTGAGAACAGGGCGGAAGGCAAGCCCAACTTTGTCACCGTAGACAGTATCATGCATCCGTACTTTGGTTTCGCTAACGGCATGTTGGCCAGTGCAATCGAAGAAGGCGTGATCAAAGATTTGCAAGTGCTGTTGAGGGCGATGCTGACCAGCTCTATCGCTGATTACCGGCGCACTGAAGACGAAGAAGTCCGCGACGATATTCAGCGCAATTTAGCGTTTCTCTGCGTGGCGCTGAGACTGCTTGAACCAACTACAAAGCTGCCCGACATTGGTGGTGCATCACAGTTAGTCGACGCCGATTTTTCGCTGTTGGAAAGCGGCAAATTTGGCAAATCGCGAATCTTCAGTGTGGAAGAGGATTTCGGTACGTTTAAACCATGGGGTTTCATGGCTCAGCGACCGCGTTTGAAGCGCTTTTATACAGCCTATCAGTGGCTCTCGCGAATGGCGTTTCCACTGAGCAACAGTTCGAACAATACTCTTGATGGTGGTGGCAATACTTTTCGGCGAGCAGTCTTGTTGTATCGCAGTATCGTTCTTGCAAACACGGGCAAAGAGCCGGCTCTGGAGAAATGGAATCGTATCGCGTTGATGATGGCGATGACCGGATTCGATGCCAACGCCAGAAAGAAAACAATTATTCCGCCTGAACTTGCTCCTGTTTTAAGATCATCGGAAACCGATTTTAATCGACTGCTGAATTCGCTTTCACAGCCATTCTTGCGAACAAAGTTGCTGCTATCTGTTCGAAATGCGCGGCCACTGGAATTGAATGCACGGTCGGTTTTTGAAATGGATTCCGCGTCTTCTAAAAGCAGCGATGACGTTGTTTTTCGATTCTTCCCGCTTGTCGATCCGCCGGAGATGGTTTGGCTTCGCGAAGAAGGTCATGATTACGTCGAAAACAACGAAGGTCCCAACAAGGTGCCGTTGGGATTGTTGTCGCTGCACGCGCATGGTGCGCAACAGGCGACCAATGTTTTGAACGAACAGCTTGATTCACTGGACAAGGGCTTGGCGAAGCGCGTTCCGCGATTGGAACGTCTGGTTAGAGCGCTCACTGCTGAGGACGCCGGCAGCGATCGGCATTGGGGAATTGTTTCGAATCTCTGGCGTGCGAATCCTGATACTGTGCAACTGGCTTTGCGTACTGAAATGTGGATGAACAGGCAATTGGAAACGTCGCTTGCCGCCTGGATCGATAGTTATACTGCGTGCCTTGTGATCCCGCTTCTGGACCCGAACGCGCCGGCAGCTGCAGCGCCGGATGGTGGTGCAGGAGCACGTGCGGCAGGAACAGATGGTGCAGGACCAGGTGCGGCGGGAACAGGTGCTGCACGAAAAGACACTGCAGGAACCGGCACTGCAGGAACCGGCGCTGCAGCTGCCGGCGCGTTCGGGTCCAGAAG
>JADYXR010000014.1 GCA_021772095.1 Candidatus Obscuribacter sp.
AACTGAGAATTTGGATTAAATGTTCCGGCTGACAAGTGGCAAACTTTTCGGCTGCCATTCTTGCCAAACTGGCACACTTTTAGTTTGCCAGAAACAGTCCAATTCACCAATTTCGTCTCTGGTGTGAATAATTGGTTGTATTGATTCGCCGTTTTTAAACTTTTCAATTTGCTGCGTCAACACGCTAATAACTGAAAGAACATATTTCTGAGACAAGTACAAAAACAGCATTGAGCCCAACAGAATCACAGCCAGCGCTGCGGCGAGTTTCACTTCAAGTTCGAATGCGGAACGATGAAACGAATCAATATCGTCGACAGGTGGTATCAACTTTGCCTGATACGATTCGATCAGCTGCATTGATTCTTTGATCAATGAGCGTGCCTTTGCCGACTCGTTAAGATGCAGCTTTCCCTCCATCAAAGACATTCTTCGCATCATCATTTCGTAAGGCACCACTGCTAGCACAGCTTCCTGTAATCGTTGTGTTTGCTTCAGAAGTTCCTGATCGTTTTGGGTCAGTTGTCTCAAATGTTTCAGCTCAGCAGCAAGTTGTTTTAAATGCGCAAGATGTTTTTCTCCAACAGCTTTATCTTTATTGACGCTAAAAAAAGCAGCAGCAGCCAGGCATCGCAAGTGCAGATGTTGCACTTGATCCAATGACGCAATAATGCGAATACGATGAAGGTCCTGCTGAAACTTTCGCTCAGCGTCTTGCAACTGCGCAACCAAGAAAAATGACAGCCCAAGCTGGAAAGCGAGCGGCAATGAGATCAAGAGCAAAATTTTGTTTGATAATCGCAATTACTGAAACTTCGAGAATTGCCTAAATTTCGAACATATAACCTCTGCCGTGCAGATTCTTAATTATAGATGTTTCGTCATCCAAATCGATTTTTTTGCGCAATTTATTGATGGCAATTCGAATAGTATCCGGCGATCGCCGCGAATCGGCCGGCCAGACATGTTCGAGTAGCATGTTATTCGAAGCACAACGGAATAGTTACTTGATTCGCAGCACTGCTGAAATAGATTCAAATGACAAAGTCTATGTAGGGAACAGTCAACACCGTTTCGTGATTAATACGGTGACCGACGTATCCGTCTTCACCATAGGCGGTGCCATGATCCGAAAAAATCAAAACGATTAATGGTGCGCGGTGCCGCAGCCTGGACAGCAACATCGGGATATGTCGGTCAACGTATGCAAGTGCCTCCATTTGAGTTTGCTTAGTGTCCTCAGTAGCATTCTGTGAAAAAATACAATTCGGCTGGTGCAGTGCTGACACGTTGATGAACGTGAACAATCTTTTGTCAGCAGCTACGCTGTGATTTGCAATGTCCACGGCCAGACTGAACTGATTTGCCGTCGAATTTCGGCTCGTAACACTGAGCGATTCGTCCCAGTGACTTTCGGCAAATAACGAGGGAAGCACGCAACCGAGGGGGTTTTGCTTATTGAAAAAACCGACACCCCCGATGCAAACAGTGTGATAGCCCAGTGAAGCAAAACCAGAAACAATGTCGGCAGATTCGAAAACCAAAGTATCCTCATCGGTTGTTTCACTACCCGAAAATTTGGCTGCAAAAAGTCGCGCGTGAGGTCCTGGACTGTCTGGCGTAGGCAGAAATCCCGCGAAGAATGCCTGATGAGCTGAGTACGTAAAATTGCCTGGTGTTTGCCTCAATTCCCACGAACTGCCAGGCAATATATCCTCGAAGTTAGGTGTCATCCCCGCAGCCAGTGCATCTTGCGCGACATCGTATCTCAAGGCGTCGAGAGTGATCATTAGAACATCGTGCGTAGCGATTAGTTCGCGTGGTTTGGTCAAAGGACTAATTACGTGATGCGAGAGAAACGAACGAAATTTCTCTCGTTCTGGATCTTCGGCTGCGTTTTGAGGAATGGAATTAGACATAGATGGCACCGGAAAGTTTGGCTCCGAAATCATTCACCGCGTTCAGCTCAGCCGCATAAGTGCTGATGCCGTCGCAAAGCACACCGGGAAGCAAATCGCCAAACGCATTCACTTCCGCGACGGCGTGGTTTCTAAAATCGGAACTGATTAAAACGTCCACGCCTACATAAAGACAATTGGGAAAAACATGCGCGGCTTTTTCCGCAGTAGCTAGAACCGCAGCGCAGCGGTCCGCTCCAAGCGCGTCTTGAACGACCGACAATTGTCCGCGCGCATTTAAAAGATGCAAATTGGTAAATGGAGTTTTGCTTTCGCGAACTACAACATGGCGACTCTTTCCATTCACGACTACAACGCGAAGATCAAAAACTTTTCCGCCGATGTTCGCTTTCGGATACCACTTTTGAACGAATACATTGTGTGCGCAAAGAGCATCCACCAGTGTTTTGACTTGCTCATACGAAGAGTAACTTCTGACCTTTCGCGAATTGTAGAGTTTAAGTCTGCCGTCAGAATCAACGAGCTCCACGGTCGAGATCGCCTTGTGTTTGTCGCCACTAAATTCATACGCTACGATCCCTGACGCACTCGATCCATGCGCCGGTTTTAAAAACACGCGTTTGCAATTGTGCTCATTCATTAACTCCAGCAAATTGTCAAAATCGCTGGCCACGCCGAGCGCCGCAGGCATTCGAACGCCTTGACTGACAAGCATCTCCTGGCACTTTTGCTTATCGAACAGAATTGCTATCTCTTCTGGTGAATTCATCAAAATGTGCGGGCGGCTTTTCCTGAGCTGCTCGGAAATCGTTCCTAAAACAGAGCACCATCCTCGATACCATTGCGATTGCGGCAAAATCAGACCACGATCGAAACACAACGATTCTAGTTCTTGATGGGTTAACGAGCCCGATTGAATTCCTAATCGAAGCAGCGCTCGCTCGACTTCGAAATCTTTCCCGGGAGATTCAATTCTAACGACATCACCTGATTCGATCACAGACTCTAATCGTTTAGTACCAGAGATCAAATCAAGAAAAGAAACAACGCGAGGTTCATCTTCACCGCGCTCAACAACAGCGTCTTTAAACAGCTGCACTCGGCGGCTGTCACTTTCACCAACAATTACATACTTGTTCTTATTCACAGAATTGAATCAGGACGAAAGAAACTTGCGACGACTTTTTAAACGATAAGGCTTCAAGTTTGGGTTCTTTAAGATTGGGTTCTTTAAAATTGAGGCTTTTAAGATCGCACTCATTACGATGAACTCAATACGTTCAATAGACAATGTAGCGCAGAAAGCAAAAAGCTATTCACTCACCTGCACAAAACGCCAAATCTCATCATCATTCAACTCAGCTTCTTGCTGGTCATCAACACACACGTTAATTCCGAGCGAACGAAATTTCTTGATCATGTCACTCGACAAATAATGATGCTGCAAATCCAGAAACTCCAATTTCTTGATATCGGGAGACGCAAGAAGCGCATTGCCACCCTTGTCTGAGAGAGTCCCCATCGAGAGATCCAGAATTTTTATCTGTTTCAAAATCGGAGAATTAGCAACCAATTCCGCGATAGCATCCTGAACTTCACTGTTTTTCAAGCCAAGAAATACTAGTTTAGGAAACAAATTTTCGTACGCTATCGGCCGAAGATCGTCCATGGAACAGTTACCACCATAGTTGTCCTCGCCGAGCCAAAGTTCCAGGTGCTCAAGGTTTGGCATTTTTCCAGTGGCAATTCTTTCGACTACTTTTCGCGGCAAGCCACCACATTGAATGACAAGCGAACGAAGATTGTCGTGATCGATAGGCTGCTCGAACTCGAGCCCGTTGCTTCCACGAATCACGAAGTGAGTTAGTTTCGGAAAGTTTGCGATGATTGGTGACATGTCGGCATGGTTAATCCATGAGACTTCCGACTCTTCCAATACGATGTCGCCGAAAAAAAGCTCCCGCAAGTTTGGCAAATTATCTTTGTTGTTTACCAACAATTCGACAATGAATTCCGAGTCTTGAGAACCCACGTCCTCCCAGGCTCCAATGACCAGAGATTGCAATTCCTCGACGCGCGGATCCGCAAGGACCTTGTCGAGCTTGTCTTCCCAAAACAATCCGTCGTCGTTGAATTCGTCGTAGCTGAGACTGATCCGGACAGATTCACCTTTCGGATCCGTGATCCGAAAGTCGTCATCATAATCTTTGACAACTTTGTCGCCGAAAGTTCTAAGATGCTCACCGATTGTCATAGTTAGTCTCCGAAGAGCGCGCGGACGCGGATAACGCGCATTAGTCTAGCCCATTTCAAATCAAATTATGCCCGCCAATTCATCAATGCCCGTCAAATGGGCCTTGTCCCGAGTTTAGTTGAAAAGTTTGGTGATCCCCTCCAGGACTAGCCTGGTATGGTTTCGGTTGCAACACCAGAACCCAATTCAAGAGG
>JADYXR010000130.1 GCA_021772095.1 Candidatus Obscuribacter sp.
CCAGCAAATAGAACCAGCCGCGCGCCGAACACGATGGGTTGTCGCAGTCTGAGCGACTTGATATGGTAGCTCGTGTACGCGCCATCAGTAATCATGTACTGTTTGCACGCTTATCCCAATGGCAAAATAGTCAGACGCAGATTTGGAAAATGTCGACATCGATATAGAAAGTTTTATTCCTTCAGATCTGAAGGAACGATATATCGATTTTCAATACGTCGGACAAGGCGGCATGGGACGAATCATCAGCGCCGTCGACACGAAGCTGGATAAACGCGTCGCCATAAAAATTCTGCCTTCGATGATCGTTAGTGATACCGCAGTCGTGCGTTTTCATCAAGAAGCGAAGGCGGTCAGCAAGCTTAACCACCAGCACATTGTGCAAGTCCTTGATTTCGGCTTTGCATCGAGTGGTGAGCCTTATCTCGTAATGGAATATGTGAAAGGCGAAACGCTGGATTCGCTGCTGGATAAAAACAAAACGTTGCCGCTGCGAACGATCATTTCTTTAGCAATTCAAATGTGTCTTGGACTGCAGCATGCCCATGCAAACAAAATCGTTCACAGAGATTTAAAACCGGCCAACATCATGATTGACGAATCTAACGTTGTGAGGGTTCTCGATTTCGGTCTAGCAAAACTTCTTGAAGATGCTCATGAGGACTCACGCTTGACGAAACCTGGTCAAGCGATGGGCAGTCCGCTCTACATGAGTCCGGAGCAACTGCGCGCAGAAGAAGTGGATGAGCGCTCCGACATTTACAGTTTAGGTCTTGTGATTTATAAAATGGTGACCGGCACCGTTCCATTTGAAGGTGAGAATCTGATGCGCGTTCTAATGGGACGCATGCAAGAGGCACCGCCCGCGCTACCACCAAGTGAAACGGAGCCGCTATTAAACGAGGCTCTCAGTAGAATAATCGAGCAGGCACTGGAAGTCGATCGCGATGCGCGGATTGCCAGTATGACTGAATTGAAAGAAAGTCTAGAAGAACTGGAATCCATCGTCGATATAAAAGAAGAGGAACCGGAAGAACATAATTGGTTTGAAGCAAAAATCTTCACCAGAAAAAACGCGAAAATTCTAGCTTCAATAGTTGGAATTGCTTTGTTGTTCGCTGCGCCAACGTTGATCCCGGCAATACTTCACCGATTCGAAACCGTTCGAACAGTGCGCGATAAGGACGGAGAGGTGCGCGGAAATGAACACACGGTCGTCGTTCCTGAGGCTCATCCTCTTCCGAGCGGGTTTGTATTCGACAAACAATCCGGCTACTGGGACGCTCAGACGCGGCTCGAAGATAATGATTTAAAGAGGTTGAAAGGTACAGGCGTCGAACGAGTAGATCTGCAATCGAATAAAAATATTACGGTGGAAGGAATCAAGACTTTATCGACGTTGCGCCTCAAAGGGCTGACGCTAAGAGACACACATCTAGGTGATGAAATCGCGCCTTACATAAATAAGATGACTTTTTTGGAAGCGCTGGATTTACGACTTACAAAGTTTACTGATAATGGAATTAAACAACTGAACAATTCCAATCATTTGCGTTTTCTTGATCTCGGCTACTTGAGCGGCATAACGAATACTTCAATGCCGCTCATCGCTAAAAAATTTCCAAACCTGCGCAACTTACACTTGTCAACAACGAGTGTAGACGCCAAAGGTTTAGAGCAGCTAAAGCCGCTCCAGCTCTACGGACTAATCCTCACTGCACTGAAATTGACAGATGATGACATGGATGTGATCGTGATGTTGAAACCGAAACGGATTACATTGGAAAGCAATCCGATAACGGATGCTGGTCTGGACAAATTGAAGGCGATACCTGGTCTGCAGCATATAAGCATAGAGTACTGCGAAAAAATTACTAAAAAGAAACTGGACGAATTCAAACAAAAGAAGATTTCGATCCGCGATCCCTTTCCTGAAACCCAAGAGGTGAATGATGCGATGACTTTATTTGCAGAGCCGGCAGATATCGACGAAAAGAATTAGGCGCTATTAGTCTAGCTTGGCGTTGAATAGGCGCTAAGGGTTCAGCTGGCGCCGAATTAGTCGCTATAAGTCCAGCTTGGCGCCAATTTAGAGGACGAGAGTGCGTTTTGGCGCCGATATGCCGATGGAAACTTCGACGTCCGAAAATGGCGAGTACGGTCTTTAGTCAACCGTTAGAATAATGGCATGAACCTTAATCCGGATAATTGCTACCAAGCGCTGCTGACCCACGACCGCCGTTTCGACGGAGTGTTTTTTGTGGGCGTGAAAACTACCGGCATATATTGCCGAACAGTTTGTCCAGCCAAAACTCCGAACTTTAAAAGTTGCACCTTCTACAATAACGCAGCGCTAGCGGAACGTGCGGGGTTCAGACCGTGCTTACGATGTCGACCGGAACTGGCTCCCGGCAACGGAATTATGGATTCTGTCCCACGACTGGCCGCCATCGCCGCCAACCGAATTGAAGACGGCGCACTCACTACCGGAACGTTGGAAGAGTTGGCAGGCGACATGGGAATAAGCTCTCGCCATCTGCGAAGAGTTGTGGAAAAAGAATTCGGCGTTACACCGATTGAACTCGCGCAAACGCAGAGATTGTTGTATGCAAAACGTTTACTAACTGATTCGAAACTCGTGATTACCGAGATTGCCTTTGCAAGCGGGTTTGCAAGCGTACGCAGATTTAACGCGTTGTTTAAAGAACGTTATGATTTAAACCCGACCGATATTCGTCGAGCAAAAACAGACAAAAAATTAGCCCTGCTAAATTGCGATATCAACTTCACGCCGCCGTTCGACTGGAATCGAGTCAGTTCCTTTCTGCGAGTGCGATCCATTCCGGGCGTCGAATCGTTTCAAAATAACAGTTATTTGCGAACTGCTTCGTTTGGGAAGCACCACGGATGGTTACAAGTAACGCCGTCGTTCGCGACCGGATTTGAAACAGAGTCGGGAAGTTCGAGCGATGAGCATTCGCTGCGGCTAACTGTTTCAGAATCTCTGACACCGGTGTTACCAAGAGTGGTGGCACGCGTAAAAAGACTGTTCGATACGTATGCCGATCCAAACGCTATCAACGGCAGCCTCGCCGACCTCGCGATGAAACATCCTGGACTGAGATTGGTCGGCGCGTTCGATGGTTTCGAAATGGCGATCAGGGCGATTCTCGGACAACAGGTTTCAGTCGCCGCGGCGACAACAATTGCCGGACGAGTTGCCGCGCGGTTCGGCTCAGCGATTGAAACGCCGTATGCCGAACTTACGCTACTCACCTCCGAAGCTCGTTCAATCGCTGATGCAAATGTAACCGACATCACCGCCCTTGGTATCACGACAGCGAGAGCGGAAACTATTTTGATACTGTCGCAAGCTGTAGCCGATGGAAAAATATCGCTAGAGCCCGGAGCCGATGTTGAGCGCACAGTGAAAGATTTGACTGACCTGAAGGGCATCGGGGAGTGGACAGCGCAGTACATCGCAATGCGCGCCCTGAGTTGGCCGGATGCGTATCCGCATGGAGACCTGGGACTCAAAAAAGCTTTGGGAGTAACCTCAAGCAAAGAAGTATTAGCAGCCGGCGAGAAATGGCGGCCATGGCGCGGCTACGCAGTAATGCATTTGTGGGAGAGTTTGGCAGATTAACAACTAACACAGTCGTTCAAAAATCGAGATACAATCACTTGGAGGAGTAAGCATGAACACCTACTACAGTTTTTGGCGCAGCCCCATTGGGCGAGTCCTTATGATCTCTGATGGTCAGGCGTTGACGGGCGTCTACTTAGAAAACCAAAAGTATCACCCGACGATTGATGACAAATGGACTTACGATGACGACGTCGAAATTTTTGAGACCGCGCGGAAGCAACTCACCGAATATTTCGACAGTAAAAGAACTAATTTCGATCTTGCTTTCAAGTTCGTAGGAACAGAATTTCAAAAAGAAGTATGGAAGCAACTCAGCGAAATTCCGTTTGGTAAAACAATTTCCTACCTCGAGCTGGCTCAGCGAATTGGCAGACCCAAAGCCGTTCGAGCAGTAGGTCAAGCGAACGGACGGAATCCTATTTCGATCTTGGTCCCGTGTCATCGAGTCGTCGGAATGAATGGGTCGTTAACCGGATATGGTGGCGGGCTTGTTCGCAAAGAATTTCTGCTCAAACACGAAGAGCATTGTAGAAACTGATAGCCTTCATGTGAAACCTGGCACAGGGAAAAGCTGGGCGCGCAGGAGTTCCGACACAGACATTACGGCAACGATTAAGGAACCAGACATTCCACAGAGTTACGCGAACAGACTTTATTGAATGATTCTTTGTCACGGTACAGATGAATCAATTTATGAGTGTTTGTTTTCGACATCGCGATATCAATCAAGATTGGAATCGCGCCGGATGGAACATACATGTGCAGCGAGTCGAGTTTGTCTGCATGTGCATGAGCCCACTCTGTCCACGATTCTAGAACGTTTTGGTCGAGGCGCGTGACGTTGCTACAATCGACATACCATGTCAATTTTTTCGAGGCCGAACTAAGTTCAGTATCTACGTGATCGAATGGCACGTTGGAAAGCGATCCGTTCTCGACACCACATATGGTGCTCCACAATGCCAGTTCATTCAGTCGTTTAAATGTGAATGAAGAGTTCTCGTTCGAGATTGATATCGTTCCGTCTTTTTCCAGACTCTTGGAGATAGGCTTGGAGTCTTCATCACACCAGGATGAATCGGCTTTGTGCGAACCACCGTAAGACTTCTGCATCGCTTGATCAAATGCGACGCGATCGTCATAGGTGATCATCAAGCGTTGCATGTTAGACAAATGTTTTGCTACTTCCATGGTCAAATTCATGTGCTTGGAGTTTGTCAGAACATGAATTCGCTCGAAGAGATTCCGATGGCTCAGGAACCATGCTGTCCACTGCTCGAGGACCGAAGAAACCACGCCCGGTGCATTATCCGCGTCAACAAACCAGGTCACTGGACGTTTAAATCGATTAAATTCCGCGGTCAATTCTTCAAGTGGCGCAGTGCCCAGAGCGCCGGTATCTGTTCCCTGCACGGCAGTGTAAACAACACCGACAGCCAATCGCCGAAAAAGGAAGGCACAGCTTCCGGCCTTGAGCCGCGTCGAACCATCCGCCAAAACGTCTTTTGTAAGCATGATAATAATCTCGTCCGCCGTTCTGTATATAGCAGCAGCGCAATCGCCTGGTGCGAGCCGGGATTGTTTAAACCATCAATGCACATTGCCAGTCGGCCTGAAATCGTCTGGTGGTTTTAATCCTATCCCAACAATTAACTATCTGATTTTAGCTGAAGCACAGGCACGCGTATATTAAGCCTGAACTTGGGCGCACATTAGAGGGCCGACGATCTGGACTGGTTGTGGTATCGTATTGCACCTCGCAATACAGGGCGTTTCTAATGGCATCTCTCTACTCCGAAGACCAAGATTACAAGAGCTTCTTCGAACTCCAGGCCGGCAAAACTGTCGACCTCAGCGCTGGGGCGAAGACCGAAGTGTGGCAGTTTTACTCAATAAAACTGGGGCATGGCGAACGGACGCTATTCTTCACCAGCCCTTCGGAGAACAAAGAAAAATACGACGGCTACGTTGAAAATGTCGACACGGTCGCCGACGGTTATCTGCTGTGCCGGAAGTCACGAGATGAAGTCGATAAGTTGGTCAAGCTGCTCGAACGTTTTGCAGCGCAAGAGGTCAATTCGGTCAGGTTTGAACCGCTTGAGCCCTCATTCGAATTCATTCTGGAGCGCCAAAATGCGGATGAAATCCGACTAAGCGTGTTCGTTGATGAAGGCAACGTCTTAACAACGATTGCTCGCTGGGATTCGCTTGGTCTGCGCTTCTTCACAAACCAATCGATGGTTGAACAGTTTATACAAGAGTTGAAACGTGATTTTGCCTGCTAAAAGCTCGATAGCCTGGTAAAATAGCCCTTTCGCACGTTAAACACTGCTGGCAGTTTGTAGATGCCAGTGGAAAGGAGCTCTTTATGTCCACTGTAGAAACTCAGATTCAAGTTCAATTACCTGACGGCAACAAGAAAACGCTTGATGCGGGCGCAACAGCAGCCGATCTAGCCAAGTCTATTGCTGAAGGTCTCTTCCGCAAATCGGTCGGGGCGCTGGTCAATGGCGAGATCAAAGACCTGTACACACCGCTCAACGACGGCGATACGGTCCAACTCTTGACGCCGGACAATCCGGAATCTTTAGAGCTGCTGCGGCACTCGACGGCACACGTGATGGCGGAAGCTGTCCAATCTCTGTTTCCATCAGCAAAAATTGCTATTGGTCCATCGATTCAAGATGGTTTCTATTACGATTTTGAAATTCCAGATCACTCAATCACGCCTCAAGATCTCGAAGCGATCGAGAAGAGAATGCTTGAGATTGCCAAAGAAAATCAACGCATCGTAAGATACAACATTCCGGATGTTGATAAACAGATTGATGAGTTCCAAAAGCAAGGCGAAAAATTCAAAGCTGAACTTTTGCTCGAGCACAGAGATCATGATCCAACCCTTTATCTGATGCAAGATAAAGACGGCAACACTGTTTGGAACGATCTATGCCGCGGTCCGCACTTGCCTGGAACAAAAGACATCAAGGCTTTTAAACTTTTAAAAGTGTCCGGTTCTTACTGGCGTGCTGATGAAAGTCGCGAGAGATTGCAACGCATTTACGCGACTGCCTGGTGGTCGAAAAAAGATCTCGAAGATTACTTAAAGAGACTGGAAGAAGCTGAAAAGCGCGATCACAGAAAGCTTTCCAAACAGCTTGATCTATTTTCAGTTCACGAAGAAGTTGGTCCCGGGCTAATTTTCTGGCATCCAAATCTTGCCACCGTCCGTGACACCATCGAAGATTACTGGAGACAAGAGCATAGACGCAGGGGTTACAGCTTCGTCTATACGCCTCACATCGCCAACGAACAACTCTACAAAATCAGCGGACACCTGGAAAATTACGGTGAAAACATGTATTCGCCGATGGATATCGATGGCGAAGACTACCGCTGCAAACCAATGAATTGCCCTGGTCATATCATGATCTATAAGAGCAAACTTCGCAGCTACAGAGATCTGCCGGTACGTTATGCCGAACTCGGTACCGTTTATCGGTATGAACGATCGGGCGTGCTGCACGGAATGCTTCGTGTTCGTGGATTCACCCAGGATGACTCGCACATTTTCTGCACACCTGAGCAACTCGAAGGCGAGATCAATGATGTGCTCGATTTGATCGACTCATTGATGACGACCTTCGGATACAAGTACAAAGCTTACCTGTCGACTCGTCCGGAAAAATCTCTGGGCACTGACGAAGAGTGGGAGATGGCAACCAACGGTCTCGAGAACGCCATGAAGGCGCGCGGACTGGATTACGAAGTTGATGAAGGCGGCGGCGTTTTCTACGCTCCGAAAATCGACATCAAGTTGTTCGACGCAATCGGTCGTGAATGGCAAGGTCCGACAATCCAGGTCGATTTGAACTTGCCTAAACGCTTCGATGTCACCTACATCGGCGAAGACGGCAACCGTCACCAGGCAGTCATGGTTCACCGCGCCGTTCTCGGCTCGATGGAACGTTTCTGCGGCGGCTTGATCGAACACTACGCCGGTCGTTTTCCAACATGGTTGGCACCAATGCAGGTGGCAGTATTGCCGATCTCAGATCGACACCAGGAGCGAGCGAAAGAACTTTCAGAAGCGCTTCGCAAGCAAGACATTCGAGTTCATCTGGATGATAGACCTGAGACAATCCAGTACAAGATCCGCGATGCGCAAATGGAGCAAACTCCATACATGCTCGTCATCGGTGATAAAGAGCTGGAAGACAATGTGGTGGCAGTACGCCACCGTCAGGGCGGCATGGTCGGAACGATGAAATTCGAAGAATTTCTCGAAAAAATCAAAACCGAGATTCAAAATCGCGAAGCTTAGAATCGCTCACCAGATCGGTTAAACCGTGACCCAAAGCGGCGAACATAAACAAAGTAACGATCCCTCTTTTCCACAAGAACTGAGGGATCGTTATGATGAAGTGCGCTTCCTTGGCAAAGGCGGAATGGGAAGTGTTTTCTTCGCGCGCGATATCCGTTTAAACAGATACGTCGCGATCAAGCTACTTTCGCACACCAATGACAATACCTCTTCGGTTGTGCGCTTCCACCAGGAAGCGCGAGCTGTAAGCAAGTTGAACAATCCATACGTCGTTCAGGTATTGGATTTTGGTTCGACTGACGACAGCGATTTTTTCCTCGTCATGGAATACATCGAAGGCGAAGACCTCGAAGCTCTGATTAGTAGAACCGGCTCGATTCCCATTAAACGTACAATCGAGATTGCAGCGAAAATCTGCATCGGTCTTGAACACGCCCATACTCACGGCATAGTGCATCGCGATCTAAAACCGGGCAACATCATGATCGATCCGGACAACGAAGTTCGCATCTTAGATTTTGGTGTGGCGAAAATCGTAAGCCATGACACCGATCACCGAATTACAAAAACCGGTCAAGCAATGGGCACCATTCTCTACATGAGCCCGGAACAACTGCGTGGAGAGGAAACGGATTTTCGCTCAGACATCTACTCGATGGGTTTAATGATCTACAAAATGATCGTCGGTAGCTTGCCTAATGAAGACGAATCGATCATGAAAATCATTCGTCGACGCCTTGAAGACGCACCCTATGCGATACCAATGAACGAGAGCGATGAAGGCACGATCACGAAGTTAAATCGAGTGCTTGAGAGAGCCCTGGCTCACAACAAAAACGACCGTTTTGATAGCATGTCCGCCTTAAAAAACGCTCTGAGTGATTGCCTGGTTACGGAAGAACAAGAACAGCAGCAGCGCGAACAACGCACTCAGAAGTCCGTGATTACGTCGATTGTCGTTGTAGTAATCGCCGGTGTTGCTCTGGCTGGATTTCTGTTCACTCAACAAGCGAGCAACGAACAAAAAGCAAAAAACAAAACTTTGGCAAGAAAACACAAAGAAACGCCGACTCCCCATTCCGCAGTTCATCCCTCAACAAAGTCGAGCCAAGGTCATTGGATACCGACTGGTTTTTCAGAAGGTCCTGAACGCGAAACAATTTATTGGATTGCACACGACTATATCAAAAACGACGATCTGAAGAAACTCGCAAACACCGGAGTACCCAGCCTCAGCCTGCAGGACAATAAGTGGATCACCAAAGAAGGTATCACGAATCTTGAGCGCATACCTTTGCAGGCCTTGTGCCTTCGTGATACCAAACTCGGTGACGAAAGCATTGACGCAATTAACAAAGTAAAAAAGATAAAATTGAGTCTTCGGCGCACTAAAGTCACTGAGCATGGAGTTCTCAGACTTAAGCCTTCATTGGAACTGGTGAGCCTGGATTTAAAATACTTGCCAATCACCAAGAAAAGTTTGAACTTCATCGTGAAAAGTTTTCCCAACCTCAGATATTTAAACGTCGGAGAATCTCACATACGTGGCGCGGAAATCGAAGTCGTTAAAAACCTGCATTCTCTCAACTGTCTTTTCATAGAAGGAATACACCTTGAGGACAAGCACTTTGCAAAGTTGTCGGGTCTGGACAACATTATCGAATTCGAGCTGGCATCCAACCCCATAACTGACGCGTCTATAGATTCGTTGATAAAGAAACCACGGCTTCGCTGGATTTCCCTCGCCAGCTGCGAAAAGGTGAGCTCAGGCGCCGTCGATCGTCTGCAGAAAAGATTCCCTAACCTCTTCCTGGAAAAACCGGCGCCCACCAAACCACTCATGGAAGGCGTCGACTTGTTTTTAGAGGAGTCGGATCTGAACGGTCCCCTCTAATCGACGGCTCACTGATTCTTTTCCAGGCTCAAAAGGATGATTAGAAATAGGATGCGAAGCCTAAAGGTGCGTGCATGGTCCGCGCCGGCTTCGTATTATCTACATTTCGGGCACATTTCGGCTGTAATGATTCGTTTCGTGCGCAGGTAGAACAATTTTCGCTCAAACGAAACCTTTTGAGCCAAAGCGCCGTTTGTCCCTGGTTTAACAGTCCACCGCAGAAAGTGTGATAAAAGCTTGTGAACTCGGGAATAATAGTTCCAGCAGGTTATAGATACTGCAGGGATAGAGTTTTCAGTGAGTTCGTGGCGCATTGACGTAGTCGCGCCTGGCAATCCGTTTGTACAGAGGACTTCAGAAGCATGATCGATAATACCGACAAGAATGTACTAGCAGCCGTAGCCGGCGTCCATCACCTGCGGCAGATAAACGGAATGAGAGCCGAATGGATGGCGGAATACGGCATCAAATCGGAAGTTGAATCGACGCTAGACGAAGAAGAAGTTTGCGAACTTGAAGAAGAAATCCGTGTACGCGTTAGACAAAATCCAGCTGAGCAAGAATGTTTTACGGCTCCAGACAAGTTAACACGCAAACCTTAAGTAGTTTCCGTCCGATCTTTATCGCATGGCCCACAATCTGTTCGTGCGCTTGATACGATGCAAGCACCACATATGGTGACCGTGCGGCCTCATCCAACGACGCAGCCGGCATTGGTTTAGCAATTGCAGCGGCCGCACAAGGTTATAGATATCGCTGTTACTGCAGTTAGAATCTTCATTTAATTATTTAGTCTTAAAATCGATCCGATTATGCCAGCTCATATTCTTCTTCAGACTCTTCTACAAAGGGCGGAAGTTCCAAGCCTTCATATGACGTGCTGACAGCGATCGACAATGTGTTCTCAGGCAAGGCTTTGAGGCGCAACACATCTGACCCCGTTAGTCGCGTTAGCTCAAACTCGCCTTCTGGATTTCGCTGATTGACCTCAATCAACATTCGATTTTGGTATACAACGACATACTGCATCAGACTGCTCAGTTGCTGATATGCCACCAGTTTTTCACGTCGATCAATCTGCTTTGTCGATGGTGACAGAACTTCCACAATCAGCCTGGGTGATTGTTTAAACACGCTCTTAGCGTTAAAGGACTCGCAAGTCACCATGATGTCTGGGTAATAAAAACTATCCGCTACCTCGATCCGAACTTTCATGTCATTTATGTAGACAAAGCAACCACTCCCTCGTATGAAAGCGTGCAGCGCGACAAACAAATTTCCACAAATAATGTTGTGCGCATCAGTTGCGCCAGTCATCGCAAAAATCTTGCCACGCACATATTCATGACGAACGGAAGACTCACGACCTTCAAGCTCTAAGTAATCTTCAGCGCTCAGGCGAGAAGTTTTGTCAGGTTCTGCCACGATCAATCTCCAAGTCTCAAATCCTAGTATAAGTTTAAAAAAGTAGATTGACTAGAATTGAAAGAGACCTTGCAAAAATCGCATGACAAAGTAGCAGGCGGAAATTAGAACGACTCCGGGTATAAGGGGTATGCAGCAGGTGTGTCCCTTTGGTGGCCCGGTTTGGGATTGGGACATATTGGTTCCCGCAATCGCCTGAGTGGCTTCTCTGCGAGAATTCAACGTTCAATGCCTTGATGATTGATCACTTCGCAACTAATTGGGTTGCCTGCAACAACTAGTCTGCCTGATAGACGCCTTGAATTGTCGTCATGCCTGAGCCTCCGCTCTGGCGATTCTGCGACCATGTATTGACATCGCTGTCGAGCACCATATAGAGACCTGGCTTGAGCAGCACGTCGATGGAACATTGCCAGTGAGCATTAGGTGCGCTGCCCTGTCCGGCAAGTCCATGGCTTCTCCAGGGACCATAGACTGTACCATCCAAATTTACCAGGGTAATGTTGCCCGGATCCTGACCTTTTCCATCGTTCCAATGATAGTTTGTTATCATTGTCACCAGAACTGGTGCGTTAATAGAAAAGGCAGTTGGAGCGGTCGGCTGGTTGAAAACACGACCAATATTGCCGTTGTCGAATACCTTCGTGACCGGCCCACGTTTCAATTGTCCCGATACTATTGAGCCGGGGGCGGAAGGATAGGGAACCACTTTAACCCGCGCGAATCCGGCGCCGTTCGTTCCTTCGTTTTGCGCCCATGATTGAGGATGGCTGTCGATCAACGTGTAAAGACCGCCTTTGAGTTCCGCCATCGGCTCACACTCCCAATACGCGTTACGCACGTTGCCCTGTCCTGGTTTACCGGCACTCTGCCAAGGTCCGTAAAGAGTGCCGTCTCGGTGTCTCAACGAGATTGTGCCCGGATTCATTCCTCTGGCGTCATTCCAGTGATATGTGTAAATGTAGGTCAGCAGAGCCGGACCATCTAGTGTAAATGAGGTGTTGCGGGTGGGTTGATTGTAAACCTTGTAGATGTTGCCGTTGTTCAGCACCGTCTTTGGTGGCATCACCACTTGTTGCAAAGTTTTGTTCACCTCTACTTGCGCGCTTGTCTCCACTAGTTCCAAGGACTCAATGGGAATTCCTATACGCGGCTGTGTCGGAACGATCGACAGAACGAGATCGTCGCCACTCCACTGACTCTTCAACTCAGGCGTTTGAAGCTGTCCCCTTTCCATAAGAACTTCTTGTTGAACCTTGTCTTTCATATATTCAAACGCCTGACCGAGCTTCGTTTGATTCCCCTTTAGCTTTAGCGACTCAATAAGATGTCTTGTAAAAACACCGTTCTCATAGGCTTTGCCTTCCCAGGAAATTTGATCCGGTTTGCTCGATGCAATCACGAGTTGGCCAGTGCCTGCCACCATCTGCGATGCGTCGACATTCCCGCTTCTATATAAGCCTTTCGAGTCAGCGCTTGCTGCTCCGCTGTGGCATGCATCCAGAATGATAACTACTCGGTCGCAATGGACTCGTCGTTTGATTATGCGCATCAGATCTTGCAGTGGAATGCCTGTAGCGTAAAGACATTCTGATTTAGTATCATGTGCCACCAGGTAGTTGACTCCGCCGACATCCATATCTGCTGGACTGCCGTGGCTTGAAATATAGATGACGACTAAATCGTCTGGATTCGCTACTCGGGGAAGCCAGGTGTCGCCTATTACAGAGAGAATATTCGCTCTAGTTGCTTTTTCATCCGTCAAGAGGATGACGTGATTTTTCGCAAACTGGCCATCTTCTATAAGATAGTTGTAGAAATCTTTAGCGTCTTTAGATGGATATTTTAAGTTGATCTGCCGATCTTGAAATTTACTGATACCGATTACTAGTGCCCATTTGTCTTTCACGGGACGATTTGCCCGTTTTACTTCATTGAGTTTTGCACCCGCACTGGGCTGAGCTTCTGTTGCTGCCAGCGCCAGCGGTTGTACCATCAGGTTGACTGTCAGTACCAGAGTAAGAAAAATTAAGTGGTTGATCGTTCTAAAGAGAATGATCTGCATTCTTTAGATCCTGCTGTCTTTTTGCCTTCGCTTTTCAAATGTATCTCAGCTGGAACCTAAAAGAATCAGCACCTGGAATGATTCTTTCGAGCGGCCTGCTAATTCAAACGTTCTGACATCTGCAGAATAACTGAATCAACGTCTGTCAGCTGGCTGCGTTTCCGTGGCTGCCACCACCGGCGGTTGTGCCAAAAGGTTGACTGCCAGTACTAGAGTAAGAAGTTTTATCTGAGGATTGATCGTTGTATCGAGAATTGTCTGCATTCTTCAGTTCTCGCTATGCTAGAGATGTATTAACTTGATCGTATCGAACAATCGCTGGAGAGATCTGAGATTTTCTCAAATGTTGTGTTTTAGCATTGCTTAGGCGGCCTCTTCTTGTTTGATACCATCAACAAACTTAATTCCCTGAATTAGCTCACCA
>JADYXR010000131.1 GCA_021772095.1 Candidatus Obscuribacter sp.
GTATCTTTCTTCATTGGCGTATCTCCTTTCTTTGTCGTTATTGAAAGAATACGCCACCTTATTCAATTACTCAAAACACAACATCTGGCAAAAACTCTGGTGCCAAGCAGCGCGACGAACATCATAATTGAAGCCATATCGAAGTTCATCTCTGGTACAAATGTATGCTTCAATACATCAAACCAATCGAAGTCGATGAAAAATACGCATAGAAAGTAGCTCAGTAGCGACATCGTAAACAGCTTGAAGATCGCAGATATGATCTTGTAAGATCCCATAATTTGAAATGAAATTATGGAAATCGCGATTACGGGTACGAAGAATGTAGATGGAATGCTAGGAAGAAACAGATTCATTGCGGAGGCAATGGCACCAATATCGGTGCCGGCATTTATAGTATTGGCGACGAACAGGAGACCGACGGCCAAGTACAGCAGTGGTCGTGAATAATGTGTCCGGAGCACACCGGCTAACCCACAACCTGTAACCATGGCGATCTTCGCGCAAGTGTATTCAATGCATGCGACTAGCGGAAGAAACAGTGGTGCGGTCCATAAAAATGAAAATCCATAGCTCGCTCCTGCCAGGGAATATGTAGCAATTCCGGATGGATCGTCATCAGAAGCGCCGGTTACTATGCCGGGACCAATCGATTTCAAAAGTTGTTTAAACGAAAAGTCAGACGGCTGATCGCATATTTCATCGATCGATGCCTCTGTGGAATTATTGTCGCATTCGCTTAAATTAGTTGGGCTCATTAAATCAGACTGCGTTCTCGTAAATGAAATGCCGACTTGAAAAAAAAACAAGTGCACGTATTAGCAGTCTAACGTCATGCCGGATTTCCGCCATCATCCGTAGTGTCTATTCTTCTAATTTTGAAATCGTCAAATTGTGCAAGCTGATAGGCTAATTACGCGATCTAGGACCGTTTGTCCGCTGATTCACTGGGAGTACGTCAATAAACTGGAGTGATATCGGTTCGATCTTTCAACCTTGCGGTGGAGGCGGCCAAAGGCGCGCTTACGCCAAAATTGAATTAGTTGATATCAACGGACGGGCTGCAGCTCGCATCGAAACAGTCAATAAATTGACACCGATCTGAGTTACTCAATTGGTTTTGTGTTCTTTTTCCCGCTCGAGGAGACCGTGTTGTATGACCTTGCTTCAAGTCGTAACTGGCAAATACCAGGTTTGCGAAAAACTCAGAAACGGTCAGTCGATAATTATTAGAGCAATTCATTCAGATGATAAGGCGATCTTGATTGATGAAATGAAGCACTTAAGTCGCGAATCAAAATATTTTCGCTTCTTTACGCCCAAGACATCACTGACGGAGGCGGAGTTGGTCTACTTCTCCGAACTCGATTTGATTCATCACGTCGGTTTACTTGCTAGTTTAGTTGATGACGCTGGAAAAGAATCTGCTGCTGGCTTTGGTCGTTATATCGTCATAAATGAAGAAAGCCGTCCAATCAGTGCGGAACTCGCGTTCGAAGTACGCGAGGAGTGCCAGGGACTCGGAATTGGTACTCTTCTATTACAACAGTTGATGGCAATTGGCAGAAGCGCCGGAATCGAGGAATTCGTTGCCTATGTGCTTTGCGAAAACAGGAAAATGCTGGATGTGTTCGAGCACATGCAAGGTCCATTTTTTAAAGAGTTGATTCCTGGCGGCGTCCTTACAATAAGGATTCCGCTCACTCACTAGATCCTGAAATCTTATAGACCACGCATCCATGTTTTCTTATCAAGATCATCTTTCTCATTCTAATGGCCGATATCGGCAAATCGCGGTCGTGTAAAACTTGTTCGCATCAGTCTTAAGAGGAGGATAATTCATGAAAATTTTGATGCCGGTAGAAGACGAAAAATTTGCGGACTTGCAAACCGATTTCTTTCTACGGCACGAATGGAGCGAACCGGTAAGTGTCTGTGTTTTCAATGTTATTCATGAAATTCACCCAGTCGCGGTAGACTCGTTAAAGGCTGCCAGGCACTATGCGGACGCACTAGTCAAAAGGGTCGTGCACAAGATAGAAAGCCAGTGTCCCTATGCTGGTATTCAAATAGAGATTGCCGAAGGTCATGCATCTGAAGCCATCTTAAGAAAGGCTGCGGAATGGGATGCTGGCCTGATCGTTCTGGGCTCTCACGGGCGCACAGGCGTCGCGCATGCGGCCCTCGGTAGCGTTGCATACGAAGTTCTCGCTGCGAGCCCTTGCGCCATCATCATCTTAGGACTTGCGCGGAACAAACATCTTGAGGATGAGATGGTTCACAAACCGTCATTTTCAAAATTGCGTTCAGTTTCTCAATAAATCAGTCCCAGGGCTGATTAATCCTCAAGCCATTAGCGATAAGCTTTGCAATGAACAACGTCTAGATAAGGGAAATAAAATGACTAGCACTGAATTGATTCGAAACGTTTCTGAAGTCTTGAAGGCAAAAGTGGCTTATCCCGCTTTCTCGTTTTTCTTCAGAATTCACTCGGGTTCCGAAAAGCAATTGCACGATGCCGGACACATTCGCAATCGAGTGCATCAGGTTCTAAAAGAGTCAAATCTATCCTCCACCACGCTTGAAGCAATTAAAACGCGCGCGGACCAACTGATCGATCAACTTAATTTTGAAATCGGTGCACTTTCTGTTGGACTCTTTGTGTCCGTGACCGAATCATATCTATCGCATTATTTTGTCAATCTTCCCGAGAGGGACTTTGTCGGTGACTATTTTTCCGGTTATGAAACTATGTATGCCGAGCAAGAATCCGCGCCGTATTTGCTGATTTTGTTGGAGCCCGCTGTTTTAAGAATTTTCCAGGGGCGAGCGGAGCATCTGGTAGCAGTACCAGATTCAGAGGCCACCAAACATCTTTTGTCTGTGTATCGTCGTCGATTGCCGGCACCTGCGGACAAAGACGGCAAAGTTAAAAAGGGGCATAATCACGATGCACACTGGAAGCAGGAGCTGTTGGAAGCCATTGCCAGTGTTTGCTGCAGTGAGCAAATGCCCGCTTACTTTGCCGGGCTGTGTCTAGCCGATTTAAACGAAACAGAATTAACATCGCATGGTGTCGAGGTTTTGGCTGCGTTGGACGAGTCTTATCAGTTTACGGGAGCTGAAACACTAAAAACACTGTCCCAGGATCTCCGCTTCCAGCATCACGCAAAGAAATCGAAACTGTTGCACGAAAGATGCAAAGTTGCAAAAGGAAATCAAAAACTGGCAAGTGGTGCAGATGAGGTGCTTGCCTGCGCGAAGGAAGGACGGGGTGAAGTTCTTATTCTTCCTTATCCAAAGAGGGAATTGACTGGCACGTTGAAGCTCGATGCCATGCAGGAGACGATTCGCGCGGTCAATCTGACGCATGGCAGTATTGAATTTTTACCTGCTGACTTAATGGATGAATATGATGATGCAGCGATGATACTTAGATACTAGTATCAAAATTGAAGGCCATTAAATTAGCTCCGCCGATCGGGCGGGCTCTTTTAATGACCGAAGCGTGCGCTTGATCAGCAGTAGAAAATCATCCTTTAGATCAATTTTGTGTTCTGTTTATCTATGTTGTAATTGAAACAACGATGAAGAGGACTTTTCAATGACATTCGGGAAAATTTTAGTGGCACTCGACGGATCAGCAAGCGGACAGATCGCGGTCGACTATGCGTTTTGGCTCGCTGACAAGCTGGACGCGTCTTTAACTGCTCAACATGTAGTTGATGAGCGGTTGGTTCAATATTTCGTAGATCCGGAATTTGGTAAAGCTCTTGGACTTAATTCAGTGCAGGAAACAGAAAAAAGAGTCTTCAATGCGCTGCGAAAGATCGGCAATACGGTGTTGCAACTTTTCAGGGAAGAAGCAGTGCAACGGGCTATGGACGTATCAACAGCGCTCGACGAGGGGCGCGTGGTAGAGCGCATCCTGCAATATTCATCAAAATTTGATCTGTTAGTGATCGGGCACCATGGAAAAGATGACACGAAACTTTCTGACCCAATGCCGCTTGGTTCTGTTGCCGAAAGGGTAGTTTTGGGAGCACATATTCCTGTACTGATAGCACTGAAGCCGTTAACGCAAATTCAACAAGTAATTGTTGCCTATGATGGCAGTGAAGCGGCTCGCGGAGCATTATTAATGTCCGAAAATTTTGCAAAGAGAATTGGTGCTAAGCTCACTGAGATTTTCTCAAATGTTGTGTTTTAGCATTGCTTAGGCGGCCTCTTCTTGTTTGATACCATCAACAAACTTAATTCCCTGAATTAGCTCACCAA
>JADYXR010000132.1 GCA_021772095.1 Candidatus Obscuribacter sp.
AATACAGATTCAGACATTTAAGATCTAGTGACATTCAGCGACAGTCAAGCGGCAAATCTGTCTGACGCCAAGCGGCAAAAACCATTGTCGCTGATCAGTGGCCCATTTTGTGGCCCCTTGTGTGTCCATTCGGGACCATTAGCGCCACTTCGCGCAGCCGACAAAAATCCCGAAACCCGCACCATCAAACAAAATCAATTGACCAGTCTTAATGAGAATGGCTGCCCAGGCGATTCTCGCCGCCTCCACCATTTTTTTATTTTGACTTCGGAAAAGCTGATCGTGTATCACTTGCCGTGAGCTTGTGTGTGAGTTAGCTGATTTTGTGCGCATTGAATTTTTAGTTACAGGAATTGATCAAGCGACCATCTCATTAAGACAAGATTGTTGTGAGGCACTATATACGGTGCCCTAATGATGGCAGGCTTATGCAGTGTTGTCCTGAAATTAATACATCGGGCATTCAAATGCTCAGGATGACATCACGATGTGCTCAAAATCTTAGGCGCGCGTTTCATCGATCCAATCGAACTTTATCCACGTAGGACTAAGGCACTTAAAATCCTTGTCTGTAGAAATTACATGTGCATCGAGGCACGATGCTGTTGCGGCGATCCACATGTCGTTTTGTCCGATGGTGACGGCCGGCTTCAAGGTCGAGAGGTAATGGCTGATTTGCGCATATCTACCGATCACAGCATCGGAGTTGATATTTGCGATCACCAGATTACTTAGAAGTTCAATAATCACCTGCTTCTTTTCCGCACCCCAATTGAATTTGTTGGAGAGTGCCAATATTTCTCCTTTAGAAACCACAGATATGATTGGCTTTGATACACGCTGAAGGAGTCTGTGTTCTTGCTCTATGTGTCCGGCAAGTTTGTTGCCTCTGGTGTAATGCACCAAGATATTTGTATCCAGAACAATAGGTTCGTCTTGAGGAATCACAACGTTTGCAGAGCTTCCCTAACCTGTTCGTCGGTTTCTTCACCAGGCCACTGTCCCCATAGCTTGTTGAGTCCAGTCTTAGGCCCTTGTGATTGATTTAGTTCCCTCAATTCGTTTTTGAAAGATGGCGTCGGTACTTCAGACCAAATCTCCAGATCGATGTCGCGAGCTGGAGTAATCGTGGAAGCTTCAAGCCGTAGCAGACAGCCTGAAGGACGAAATATGGCCGTCCCATCGACAGTAACCTTGGTTCCCCACAATTTGGCGATGTCATCTACGTTCCAATGTGCTGGAGCAACGCCCCGGAGTTTTTCACCTGACTGCGTAACAAGTTCAAACATTTTGTCGCTGTAGCGAATAGTCTCCAGTCGTCCAGACAATTTCACCGCCTGAGGATGCGGGGTTGATGTACGAAGTGCCTTGACTTTTTCCAACCCAAACGAGCTAATAATGACTGGTACAGCGTTTTTCCGTCCGTTCCTAATTTCGATGGACTCAACATCTGAGCCCAAAATATTACTAAACCGATAATAAGTGCGCAACAGGTAGTCGTCAAAGAGGTCACTATCTTCCTGACCACTCACAGCTTCGACCAAACTTTGTTCGAACATTTTGAATGCGCTGGTGGTGTGATCGAGGAGTAAGCTCAGCTGCTGAAACTTTTCTGGAACTGCTTGGGACAATGGCGCTGCATCAATAGTTAAGACAGTAGATCCCTCTTCCAGCCCAGTTACCAAAAAGTCGGAGGCATCTTCAAGCCACCGAGGATCGTTTCCCGGCGCAGAGCTGCGCCCATCCAACCGAAGCCGGAGAGCGCCTTTTGTGCCATCACACAAGATTTGAAGAAGCTCTTTTAGTAAGAACCCTGAAATCTGACCGCCTTGTGCGCCTGGACCCTTCAGTGATACTCGGTGTTTAATCATCGGAAGCACCTACCACTACCTGTCATATTGAGATTAGATCACGTCCTCAAACATCCTACCCTTAAGAGTGTTTAACATATCTGCCTGTCATTTGCGGTTCGTTCCACAAAGCTCAGATATCGGACATCGAGTTAATTCAGACTCTTCAAGGTTTGGCTGTCCTCTTTCATAATCTCAGTTCAGGCTGCAACATATCCGCACTCCCCTGAAAAGGTGTGGGATCTTCAAATTGCATTTTTAAGGTCGTTCGTTCCAGTTCCACTAACGCAGAATGAGTTCCGACGAATCTTATCTGATTGCTGAAGGTGTTCACCCCTGATGTTTGCTTGGGCAAAATTCGGACAAGTGACAACCATTCAAGCATGTTTGGGTGCCGCTATATTTGGTGCCGAAGGTTTCTATTCAGATTTCCTCGCAATCTCGTTATGATTTTTGAATTAGGCGCTCTCGATTTGCGGTCACCGCTTTCTGGATTATCTCCAGTGTTTGTTCGCGGATGGGCAGCTCACTGACAAGCTCTCGGAAGGTTTCCGACACATTTGCAATTCGATCGATTTGTTCTGCAGCGACGCTTGGTTTGATACCCATTTTAGTTGCTAGGTCCAGTAGCTGCTTGCGGCCTGGCATGCGTGCTTCGCCGCAAATGTCCATTTGATGTTCGCCGTTTAGTCCTGTGCTGTACGTTAGGTCGTAAGCGGGTGAGAACGTCCACTGACCGTTCTTGTCCATTAGGAATGAAAAGTTTTTCGAGTGATCGTCGCGGTTGTTGAAGACAACGTTGAATAGGCAGCGGTCGAATGCGTGAAGAACCTCACTGGTGTCATTCGTCATCAACCTGGTCAATCGCAAAAGCGATAAATAGTCAAGCTGTGGGATTCGGAAATCCACATGCATGGCACCAGCGGCGGTGTGCATTGGTACACGCATTCCGTCAAAGCGATCGAAACGTTCACTGCCAAAGGCAGACATTTTTTTGCCTAAATCGAAATAGTGACAAGCAGGAACGCGAAGGCCGCAAGCATGCGCAAGTCGACAATATAGCGCCTCGATCGCGCACACTTCTTTGTGTTCGTTTTGGGCGGGAAATTTCACTAGCATTGGTGTTCCGCGACCAGACGTTGCCGTGGAAATGAGATTCGAATTTTTCTCGAAATTTACCAATACTTTCGGTCTCGCACCATGCGGTGATCCGCCCATCAAGACTAGCTTCCGAAGCTGCGCTTCGCTTTCATCCTCTTCGAATACATGGCGAACGTCTTCAGCAAGATCTAATAGCTGCAGATCTTCTGGTGGCAAAGCTTCGATTTCAGAGGGCTCGAATATGAGCGCCCCCATCGCATTCTCGCCGATGAACCCCAATCGGTCGAGCGGAGAAACATCAGATGGATTCCGCCCTAGCTTGCGGAAGAGTCTATCCATCACCAGCATGCCCCAGCCATCCGGCAAAGCGTCGCTAATAAAGCCAGGCAATCTAAACTGATGGTCAGGATGGTTGCTATAGGTTTGGCTGCTGAGCGGCATCTTGTAGGGCGAAACATTTAACCCGCGTTTGAGTGCTTCCGGCGTGTACTCAAATACAATATCTCTGCCGTTGTCAGCCAGGACGCCCAGGACAAAGCGCTCTCCCCAGCCTGCATAGATAACATTCAGCTTTTTCATGTCTGCCTTCGTGAAGCTCGCTTTCTGCGAACCTCAGCCAGTTCCATCTCTCTGATCGATTTTTGTCTTAGCTCAAACAATGTCGACAGCGAGTCAGAAAGCCCAAGGGCTGCGACTATACGCAAAAATACATCGAGTGAAACTTTTCCCGATTTCTCGAATGTGGTTAGTGTTTTTCGAGAAATTCCTGCTCTAGCCGCCAGTTCACTCTGCTGAAGATTTTGTGCGAGCCTATGCGCGCGCAGCCTCGATGCGAGTTCTTCGGCGATTTCGTCAGTACTGGCTAACCCGAAATGGAGCATTTCTTCCTTTGAGGCAATGAGTAAAATACCGCACATTGTTTTGGTAATGATGTGTTAATGCGTAATATTTTACTACTTGGGCGTTGCAAAAAGTAAGATATTTGACTGTATGGTTCGTGTTCTCTGAACGTATTAGAATCAATCGCACCGTCGCTAGAGAAGTGTCCTTCCGGAGGCTGCTCATGCGTTAGCTGTGCACAAATCTGTGCACCGACTGTGCAAGACGTTGCGTTGAGCGGTGCTCAATCAAGGTTGGCAACTGCAGCTTAAGTTATGATCCCATGCCTAAATGCGTATACAATCGATCCGAAATCTATCGCAGCATTGGAAGCAAGGTCGAGAATATGCCTAAATCGCAATTAGCACAATCAGCTCATGAGTTGGCTAGCCACTCGTGGACTTCGCGCCGCCAGGAAAAGGAGCGGCGATTGAATGAAGTGGCGCCCTGGATGCATGACCACGTGCTGCCGAAAGAGAAGATCATTGATGCGCTCGAAATTCTCATCGCTGCTGGCGATCGAGTCGTGCTCGAAGGTGACAATCAAAAGCAGGCAGATTTCTTATCTAGAAACTTAGCAAAGGTAGATCCAAAAAAGATTCACGATCTCCACCTGATCATCTCGAGCATAAGCAGACCGGAACATTTAACCTTGTTCGACCAGGGAATTGCCAATAAGGTTGATTTTGCTTTCGCTGGTCCGCAAAGTCTTCGCGTTGCGCAATTGCTAGAAGACGGCAAGTTGAACATCGGCGCTATACACACTTATGTTGAACTTTATTCCCGACTTTTTGTTGACCTTATTCCCAACGTAGTTCTAATTTGCGCCGAAGAGGGCGATGCTCAGGGCAATCTCTATACCGGGCCTAATACAGAAGATACACCAGTAATCGCGGAAGCCGCAGCTTTCCGAGATGGTATCGTCATTGCCCAGGTCAACCGAATCACAGATAAATTGCCGCGGGTTGATATTCCTGGTTCTTGGGTTGATGTAGTGGTCGAAGCTGATCGACCGTTTGCTGTAGAGCCACTCTTCACACGTGATCCGCGCCAGATCAATGAGTTGCAGATTCTTATGGGGATGATGGTTATTCGTGGCATTTATGAACGTCACGAAGTCGTATCGCTCAATCACGGAATTGGTTTTGCTACTGCAGCCATCGAGCTTCTTCTGCCAACCTATGCTCAATCGCTCGGACTAAAGGGTAAGATTTGCCAGAATTGGGCGTTGAATCCTCATCCGACGTTGATTCCAGCAATCGAAAGTGGCTGGGTGAAGAGTGTTTACTGTTTCGGCAGCGAAGTTGGAATGGACAGGTATGTTTCCGCCCGATCAGATATTTTCCCTATTGGCTCTGATGGCACCTTGCGTTCAAACCGCGTGCTCTGTCAACTTGCCGGTCAATATGCCGTTGATGCCTTTGTTGGTTCTACGCTCCAGATCGATGGTGATGCAAATTCATCGACTGTTACTCTGAATCGGCTGTCTGGTTTTGGAGGGGCACCAAATATGGGGCACGATCCCGCCGGACGCCGCCACAGTTCGCCCGCTTGGCTTAGCCTGATCACCGAGGACAAGCCTGTTGTTCGCGGCCGTAAGCTGGTAGTACAAATAGTTGAGACTTTCCATGAAGGCGGAGTGCCCGCCTTCGTTGAAACGCTGGATGCTGTAACGGTCGGCAAACAATCTAACATGCCGATCGCTCCGGTAATGATATACGGCAACGATGTCAGCCATTTGGTGACGGAAGAGGGCATAGCTTATCTCTATAAAACCGACAGCTTGGAAGAGCGCCGCACTGCTATTGCAGCCGTGGCAGGCGTAAGTCCTATAGGCTTAAAATCGGAACCGGAAGATGTCATCCGATTGAGGGAACGCGGTATAGTGGCATACCCTGAGGATCTCGGTGTGCGGCGCATGGATGCCAAACGCTCTTTGCTGGCGGCAAGATGCGTGGAAGATCTGGTTGCCTGGTCTGGTGGGCTATACGACCCACCACCGAAGTTTAGGAGTTGGTAATGACTGCATTTGCAACTCCTAAATTGGCAAGCTTTAACGACCGTAGACAACTGTTTGAGCCGTTGCAAGAAGATGAGCGCTCCATGCTCTTAGCCAGGCTCGGGCGGCAGGCGTTGATCGCTGAATTAGCATTAACACCAAAGCCTGCCCTGGTAGATGGTCGCGGATCTGGTCGGCATAGTGATTTATCTTACGAAACAATGTCCAGCTCTGCTTATGCAATTGAGCCTTTCCTGAAGCGTATGGCTCAGATTGCTTGCGGTCGTCAGCCAAGCCAATGCTTACGCGAGGAGCTTGCCAGTATTGGCCGCCTCGCGGAGGCAGCAATGTTCAGGGCAACTGCCGGCAGTAATTCGCACAAAGGAGCAATCTGGTCTCTGGGATTGCTCTGCGCAGCCTCTGCTATGCAGCCCTTCGATGATCAACAGTCCGGTGCCATAGCTGCCACTGCCGGCAGTATCGCATCTTTTGCGGACAGGTGCAGAGAGTCGAGTGTGCCGAGCGAACGCAACGGACTACATAAGTGCTCAAATTTGGAATTGGTCACGCATGGACATATTGTGCAAATGGAATATGGTGCTCCGGGCGCAAGGGGCGAAGCACAGCAGGGATTTCCGCATATCACTAAGATTGGCTTGCCCGCTTTGCATAAGCGGCGGCAAGAAGGGGCGGTCGAGAGGGTGGCTCGCCTTGACTGTTTGTTGAGCATCATGAGTCAACTCGATGATACATGTGTGCTTTATCGTGGTGGCAGAGCAGCACTAGATACGGTGCAAATCGGTGCAGCCACTGTGCTCGCTCGGGGTGGCGCCGGGAGCAAAGAGGGAATGATCAACCTGCTTGCTTTGGATCAGAAGCTCCTTGAGCTTCGTTGCTCTCCTGGTGGCAGCGCAGATCTTCTGTCTGCAACACTTTTCTTGGATGCACTGGAGAATGGACAAAACGAGATTACTTAAGGCCATATTGGGGGTTGCAGACTTTGGAAGTTATTGAGTTCACCTATCCGGCGAAGAGCAAGATTACACGCCAGGCTCATGTCGGCATTGTTGGTTCAGGAAGTCTTGAGGTACTCATGGAGTCATCAAATACTGATTCAGCTAGTGTTCGCATTCGTACAACTGTGGCTGGATATCAGGACACATGGAAGGCCGTGCTGGATAGGTTCTTCAGCAATTTTGACGGCGCCGTGCGCATTGAGATCAATGATGCTGGAGCGACGCCTGGCAATGTCTTACTGCGTCTGCAACAGGCAGTGGAGCTGGTCAAACAATGAATAAAATCGACAATAAATCGACAGAACAAAACTCAACTCTTGATCCTAGCAATCCGTTGTTTGCGCAACGTCAGAGCTTCATTGAATTGAACGCGCGCCAAAGAGCGCTCTGTTTTTTCGACGGGCAGGAAGCGCGCGAATTGCTCGGTCCTTTCGATCGCATTGAATCACCATGGTTAGCTATGCAGGATGTGACTCCGCAAGCGGATGATGGATGCGTTGTGATGAAGGGAAAGATTGCTGGCGAAAATGCAGTTGTTGTAGCGCTGGAAGGCGCTTTCCAGGGTGGCAGCCTGGGTGAGGTTTCTGGTGCTAAATTATCAACTGCCCTTGATCTGGCGCGCGCCGACAACCAGAAAGGCATAAAAACCAATGCCATATTGTTGCTTGAAACCGGTGGCGTTCGTCTGCAGGAAGCAAATCTTGGTTTGGATGCTACTGCAGAAATTATGGCTTCGATCATCGCGCTGCGAAACTATGTTCCTGTGGTCTGTGTAGTCGCTGGGACCGTTGGTTGCTTTGGTGGTATGTCGCTGGCTGTAGGATTGGCCAGCTACGTTGTGATGACTCGTGAAGCGCGATTGGGCATGAATGGACCAGAGGTAATCGAACAAGAAGCTGGTGTCGATGAATTTGATTCGAAAGACAGAGCATTTATTTGGGCTGTTCATGGAGGCGTACAACGCTATCAAACTGGACTGATTGACATGCTCGTGGCAGACGATATTAATGAGATAGTTGCCGGGACACGTGAGTGCATACGAAGAGGCCTTCCGCCTCAGCATCGCAGCGCTCAGGTAAAATTGTTTCGCCAGCGAATAGCTGAATTGGATACCACCTCATCATGGGACGATCCATCGGCACTGCGCCAAACCTGGACTGCCGAGGAGCAAGCATGAACACATTAGTCAATGGTAGAGGAAGAAAGTGGTTTCAGGCACTAACCGGCGCCGATAGTGCAATGGATGGCGATCCAGCCTCTGTGCTCAGCGCTGATGCTAAGGTGGGTTCCGAGATCGCTCGGTTTCTTTGCGTGGTGCCAGATCCTAACGCACGGTTTGCCCGTGCCCGTCACGGCGAAGTTGGATTGGAGGAAGCATATGCTTTGGCAACGCGGGTGCGGGAAGTTATTGAAGAAGACAAAACTGGCGACAAAAGACCAATAGTTGCCATTGTCGATGTGAAGAGCCAAGCCTATGGTCGCCTGGAAGAAATCGCCGCTATATTCCTCGCTGGAGCCACCGCATGTGATGCCTATGCCACGGCCCGAATGGGAGGACATCCCGTGGTCAGTCTAATCGTCGGGCACGCCATTTCCGGAGGATTTTTGACTCATGGCTATCAGGCTAATCGAATTCTGGCATTCGACGATGCTGGTGTGATGATTCATGCCATGCACAAAGAAGCTGCAGCGCGCATTACGCGTCGCTCAGTCAAGGAATTGGAAGAGTTGGGCAAGAAGATAGCTCCTATGTCTTATGATGTGCGCGATTTTGCCAAACTTGGAATGCTGCACAAATTGATTCATGTCGAGAATGCCGATGAGCCGCAGATTGAAGAAATTGCAGCAGTCCAGCAAGAGCTTTGGGCTGCTATCGAGGATGCGCGCAAGGGCCCTTGCGACCTCAGCAACCGCCTTCACTCCAAAGAAGCCTTGCAGACTCGCAAAGCTTCCATACTGGTGCGCCGCAAACTAGAAGAGCAATGGCGGGAATGTTAAACCAGTCCAGTCAGTCACCAACCAGTTCCAGAGAAATCCGCCCTCATTACCTGCTTGAGCTGGTCAGTGACGAACTGGTATCGGCTGAGGCAGGTCATGCACCGCATTGGGTGCGTGATCAAATCGAGCAAACCCCGTTTGTTGTAGTAAGACGCGCGTGTACAAGCGTGGGTGAACTGGAGAATATGATTCCAGTTGGTGTGCGTGGTCAGGAGCGCAGTCAGCGTTTTGCTGCATTTGTGTCCAGGCATCAAGTCAAAAGAATCATCGCACCTTATGAGCTGTTAGGAGCACTGCCTTCTGCATCTAACCGCGAGCTTGGAGTCTTTGCTGCGCTCACCACCTTGCGGAATATTTGGCACGAGCTTTCTTCTCCCTGGGGACCTGGAGGTAGCGTTGGCTTTGAGCTTGCCACGGCAAAGAAGACAACACATAGTGCCAGCGATCTTGATATTGTCATTTATTCCGACAAGCCGCTTCCAATTGAACAGGTGCGCTTTCTCGGTTCTTCTCTCGCGAACCTGGATGTCAGAGTTGATGTTCAAGTGGAAGCGCCATCCTGTGCCTTTTTGCTGGCCGAATACGCGCGCGACTACCCTGGAGAGATTATTTTGCGCACCTTAAGTGGACCGATGCTGGGAGTCAATCCTTGGCAAAATTCTATCAACCCCTGGCGCACAGTGAGTATTTAATGGCTGTCGCCTTCTTATTTCCGGGGCAGGGGTCACAACATCCAGGCATGTTGCATACTCTTACGGATCACCCAGAGGTTGAGCGCACGCTGACTGAAGTAAGTGAGGCACTGAAAAGAGATGTAAAAGAGCTCGACTCGGAAAAGGCTCTGCAATCGACGGTGTCTGTTCAATTGGCGATCTTTACCGCAGGCGTCGCCGTTGCCCGCGCTTTGCAGTCAATGGGTATTCAACCAGAAGCGTTAGCCGGACTTTCAGTTGGGTCTTTTGCTGCGGCGGTGATCAGTGGTGCACTTCCTTTGGTTGATGCCATAACCCTTGTTAAACAGCGCTCGGAGCTTATGGAGCAACTCTTTGCTGAGGGATATGGCTTATCTGCCATCGTCGGTCTAGATGAGCGGAAAGTGAAGGCCTTGCTGGCAGAGGTTTGCTCATCAGAAGCACCCGTGTACATTGCCAATATAAATGCGCCCAGGCAGATTGTTATCGCCGGATCAAATGCAGGTATGCAGGCGGTTATTGACGGTGCTCGTGCAAGTGGTGCTCGCAAAGCAGAGAGGCTCCACGTATCTGTCCCGTCGCACTGTCCGTTGCTTAATCCGGTAGCGTTGGCATTAGAGGCCAGTTTGCTTTCTATGCACCTGGGAACGCCGCAAATTACCTATATTAGTAATACTCACGCTCGTCCTTTGCGCACCGCAGGTGCTATTTCTTGCGATTTGTCCACCAACATTGCCAGCTCCGTTCGTTGGCACGATACTACGGTGGTGCTGAAAGAACTAGGCTGCAAGCTGTTTCTTGAAATGAATCCTGGTCGTGTACTTAGCGATTTGGTCAATGAAAACATAGCGGACGTTCGCAGTGTTGCCCTCGAGTTTAGTTCGCTTAGTTAACTAGTTCGTACTGAAAATTGCACCGAAATTGGAATTGATTCTACTCTTTTTTCAAGAGTCGACGTGTGTTTTGAATAGTTTCCTCCTGAAGGAGT